>JBHWMJ010000330.1:0-7385 GCA_043423105.1 Marihabitans sp. | reverse complement strand
AACTGGCCCGCAGCTCCGAGGGTGGCTCCCGCGAGGGCGGCGACCGTCCGCGCCGGCGCCGCAACCGCCGCCGGACGACCGGTGGCCAGACCGGTCAGGCGACCTCGAGCGAGGGCTGAGCTCGCTCCCTTCGACCTTTATCGGGTTATCCGAGAATGTGACTCGAACCCGGGAACTGTTCCCGGGTTCGAGTTGCTTTATCGGGTGATCCGATAAAGGCAGCGCGGGCTCAGGCGGGGCTGATCGTCGAGGTGTCGATGACCACGCGATAGCGGACGTCCCCGTCGACGACCCGGTCGTACGCCTCGTCGACGGCCTTCGGGTCGCTCGCGTCGAGCGTCTCGATCGTCGCGCCGATGCCGTGCTCGGCGCAGAAGTCGAGCATCTCCTGGGTCTCGGGGATGCCGCCGATGTTCGAGCCGCCGATGACCTTGTTGCCGCTGATGAGCGAACCGGGCGCGACGGCGAGATCGGCGGGCGGGAGACCGACGTTGATGAGCGCGCCGTGCGGGCGGAGCAGTCGGACGTACTGCTTCATGTCGAGGTCGGCGCTCACCGTGTTGATGATGAGGTCGAAGCTGCCCCGCGCATCGCGCAGCGCGCCCTCCTCGCTCGTCGCGAGGTGGCGCTTCGCGCCGAGGGCGAGCGCGTCGTCGGCCTTGGCGTCCGAGCGGCTGATCGTCGTCACCTCGGCGCCCATCGCCGCGGCGATCTTCACCGCCATGTGCCCCAGGCCGCCGACGCCGACGACCCCGACCGAGCGGCCCGGTCCGGCGCTCCAGCGCTTGAGCGGCGAGTACGTCGTGATCCCCGCGCACAGCAGCGGGGCCGCGACGTCGAGCTCGATCCCCTCGGGGATGCGCAGGACCATCCGCTCGCTGACGACGATCTGCTGCGCGTAGCCGCCCTGGGTGATCTCGCCCTGGTAGTCCTGCGAGTTGTACGTCCCGACCGCGGGCTTCTCGCAGAACTGGTCGAAGCCGTCCTTGCACTGCACGCACTCGCCGCACGAGTCGACGAGGCAGCCGACGCCGACGCGGTCACCGACCGTGTGCCGGGTCACGGCGCTACCCACCGCGGCCACCGTGCCAGCGATCTCGTGGCCGGGCGTCATCGGGTAGTGCGCCTTGCCCCACTCGTCACGGACGGTGTGGATGTCGGAGTGGCAGATGCCGGCGTACGCGATGTCGATGAGGACGTCGTCGTCGCGAAGGGCGCGCCGGGGCAGCCGCACCGCCTCGAAGGGGGCGCCGGCCGCCGGGGTGGCCAGGGCTACGGTCTCGAAGGGCTGGGTGCCAGTGTTCTCGTCCATGGACCCATCGTGGCACGCCGGCAGGGATGGCATGGTGAGCGAGTGAGGTCATGGCGGAGGGCGCTGGCGACAGCGACGACGGTTCTTGCCCTCGTCGTCCTGCCAGGGTGCGGAGATAGCCCGGACGAGCGGGCGCAGGCGATCGGCGCCTCGATCGAGCAGGTCGAGGGCGTGAGCCGCGTCGAGACGTCGACACCGAGCGGGATGTTCACCCGGGAGGTCCACGCCACGGCGCACATCACCGGCCCGATCCGACGGGAGACCTACGAGCGCGTCGCGTCGGCCGTCCGCGAGTACCGGACGCAGGAGCGCACCGGGGCATTCGGCTCGCCCGCGGAGGTCTGGGTCGAAGGGTCGATCGGTCGAGCCCCGGTCCCCACCGACGACGCCGCCGCCGACCTCGTCGCAGCCTGGGTCGAGGAGCTCGCCGACGCAAGCGACCCGGTGACCGGGTACGAGATCGACGGCACCACCCGCTACCACATCGCTCTCACCACCGATGACCCGCTCGCAGCGGCGCACCGCTACGCCACCGGCGACGGCGCCCTCGCGTCGGACCCCGACATCCCGGCCACCTTCACCGCAGCACGTCCGGGGCCCGATGCCCGGACCGGGGACGGCGTGGAGAGCATCGAGATCCCGCTCGGCGATCCCGACACCGTTGCGCAGCTCGATGCCCTGCGCAGGTCGTCGGAGGTGGCCGGCAGAGGAGGGCCTGCCCTCCTTCGCCTCGTCAACGAGACGGTGAGCGTGGCGGTCGAGGGCCAGAAGCCCGCCGAGCTCGTGGGCCTGCACGCCGACGTCGCCGAGGTGGCGTGCGACCACCTCGGGGTCTCCACCCGTTCGGGCGCCTTCTCCGTCGAGGGGTGCGGCGACCTCACCGGAGCGCGGGAGCTCGTCGCCTCGCTGAAGGGGTTCGATCTCACCTCGTTCGAGGCCGATACCAACCCGGACGCCGTGCAGGTGGTCGGGGTGCGCGAGATCGACGACCTGCTGGCCGTGACCGAGCTCGACCTCGAGGACCGACTCTACCTCGTCAAGGCGGGCAGCTCCCGGACCGGCCTGGTCAGCGTCACCGGCACGACCGCCGACATGCGGGCACTCGCACCCGTGGCTGCGGCAGCCGCTGGTGACGCTCGAGAGGTCACCGCAGCCCGCGCGTCGGACGACGGAGAGGTGGACGTGACGATCACTGGTGAGATCCCCGACCCAGCAGCGACCTTCCGGGCGATGCGGGAGGCCTCGTGGTCTGGCGAGCTGACCTTCGGCATCCGGACCCCAGAGCCGCGTCGCTCCGCCGTGCGATGGACCTCGACGGTGGACGGGCCGGCGCAGCGCGTCGGGCCCATCCGGGGCGACGCAGACGACAGGACCATGGGCGAGGCGACGAAGGCCCTCGTCGCAGCGTGGGATGCGTCTGTCGTCTGACGCGCCCCTTCGCCGTCAGAGCTGGGCCAGCAACGACTCGGCGACCTCGCGGTAGGCCTGGGCGCCCTTGCTCGAGCGCGCGGTGTCGAGGATGGAGCGGCCGATCGCCGGGGCCTCCGCGAATCGCACCGTGCGCGGGATCGGCGGGCTGAGCACCGGCAGTCCGTAGCGGTCGCCGAGGTCCGCGAGGACCTCGCGGGCGTGGTTGGAGCGGCCGTCGTACATCGTCGGCAGGATGCCGATGACCTTGAGCTTCTTGTTGAGCAGCCGGCGCACGTCACGCACCGTGTCGAGGAGCTGGCCGACACCGCGGTGGCTCAGCATCTCGGCCTGCATCGGGATGATCACCCCGGTCGCCGCCGTGAGCGCCGCGAGGGTGAGCACGCCCAGGCTCGGGCTGCAGTCGAGGAGGATCACGTCGTAGTCGTCGCGGACCTCGTCGATGACCGACTGGAGGACGAACTCGCGCCCCGGTCGGGTCAGCAGCTGCGCCTCGGACCCGGCGAGGTCGATGGAGGCGGGGAGGATGTCGATCCCCTCGCTGGCCTCGACGATCGCGTCGGCGATGTCGGCCTGGCCGATGACGACCTCGTGCGTCGAGAGCTCGACGACGTCGGGGTCGATGCCCAGACTGAAGGTCAGGCTCGCCTGCGGGTCGAGGTCGATGAGCAGCACCCGCTTGCCGTGCTCGGCGAAGGCCGCTGCCAGCGAGGCCACGGAGGTCGTCTTGGCGACGCCACCCTTCTGGTTGGCGACGGCGATGATCGCGGCCTTCTTCTTGCGTGGCACGGGCGGGTCCTCCGGGTTGTGGGTGCGGTCGCGCTGCCCACATTGTCCCAGGTACGCGGAGGCGCGCTTACCGCAGGACTGTGATCTTGCTCGTGGCGGCAGCCTCGACCCGGGCCAGCGACTCCGGGGACGTCGTGTTCTCGCCGAGGAGGTTGTGCTTGCCCGTGCCGTGGTAGTCGCTGCTCCCCGTGGGGATGAGGTCGAGCTCGGCTGCCAGGTCGGCGGCAAGCGCCCGTGCGGCGGCGTCGTGGTCGCGATGGTCGACCTCGATCCCGAGCATCCCCGCAGCAGCCAGCTCGCGCACCGCATCGGCGCTCAGCGGTCCCCTCTTGGCGGCGAAGGGGTGAGCCACCACCGGCACTCCCCCGGCCTCCCGGACGAGCCGGACGGCCTCAGCGGTCTCGAGGCTGAAGTGCTTGACGTAGTAGGGGCTGCCGTTGTGCAGCCACCGGTCGAAGGCCTCGTTGCGGTGCCCAACGACGCCACGCGCGACAAGCGCGTCGGCGATGTGCGGTCGACCGGGCGTGGTCCCGACCTCGGCGAACTCCGCGACGGCGTCCCAGGTGATGTCGATGCCGTCCTCGGCCATGAGCGCCACCATCGCCTTGAGACGCGGCATGCGATCGTCGAGCACCCGCGCGAGCAGCGACGTGAGCTCCTCGTGCTCCGGGTCGTAGAGGTAGGCGAGGAGATGGACGCTCTGCCCGTGGTGCTTGGTGGAGAGCTCGGCGCCCCGGACGAGGGCGATGCCGTGCTGCTGCGCGGCCTCTGCCGCCTCGACCCACCCCGCCGCGGTGTCGTGGTCGGTGAGCGCGACGGTCGTCAGTCCGGCCTGCGCAGCTTGCGCGACGAGCTCGGCCGGGGTGTCGGTCCCGTCGCTCACGAGGCTGTGCGTGTGCAGGTCGATCATGGCTTTCACCCTAGGCCCCGGCACCGGCCGGCTAGCTGAAGACGACGGTGCGGTCGCCGTGGAGGAGCACGCGTGACTCGGCGTGCCAGCCGACCGCCCGGGCGAGCACCCGCGCCTCGACGTCACGACCCGCCGTGACGAGCGCGTCCGGGGCGCTGCGGTGGTCGACCCGGGTGACGTCCTGCTCGATGATCGGCCCCTCGTCGAGGTCGGGCGTCACGAAGTGCGCCGTCGCCCCGATGAGCTTGACCCCGCGGGAGTGCGCCTGGTGGTAGGGCTTGGCGCCCTTGAAGGACGGCAGGAACGAGTGGTGGATGTTGATGACCTGCCCGGCCATCCGGGTCGCGAGCGAGTCGCTGAGGATCTGCATGTAGCGGGCGAGGACGACGAGGTCGATGTCGTGCTCGTCGACGAGCTCGAGGAGCCGGGCCTCGGCCTCGGGCTTGGTCTGCTCGGTCACCGGGACGTGGTGGTACGGGATGCCGTAGGTCGCCGCCAGGGCCTCGAAGTCCCGGTGGTTGCTGACGATCGCGGGGATCTCGATGTTCAGCGCGCCCGTGCTCTGCCGGAAGAGGAGGTCGTTGAGGCAGTGCCCGAACCGGCTCACCATGAGCAGGGTCCGCAGCGGCTGCCGCGCATCCCGCATCTGCCAGGTCATCCCGTGCTGCTCGGCGACCGGCTCGAAGCCCGCACGCAGCGTGTCGAGGCCGGCACCCCCTTCGTCGGTGAAGGCGACCCGCATGAAGAAGTCGCCGGTCATCGTGTCGCCGAACTGCTGGCTCTCGGTGATGTTGCCCCCGTGCCCGGCGACGAAGGTCGACACGGCCGCGACGAGTCCCGGCCGGTCCGCGCAGGCGAGCGAGAGGACGACGTCGAGGGGCAGGCTGGTCACGATCCGGGGTCTCCTTGGTCGGGTTCGGCGGCCATCGTCACACGGGCGGGGAGGATCGTCCTCGTCGTCTCAACCTTTTGCGGGCCGGTCTCGTTAGGAGGTCGAGCGCGGCACCGAGCGGCGCGACGAAGGGAGGGACCTGTGAGTCGATCATCCCGCCGCGAGCGCCGACCTCCGAGGGGCGGTCGTCGACCACGCCGCCCGGTTCCTCCACGTCCCCGCCGACCAGCAGAGTGGCACCGCCCAGGAGCTCACGGCCGTCTCCCCCGGGACGGACGGCGACCCGGCGCGCGTCTGCTACTCGGACGAGCTCGACCTCTTCGGGCTCGACACGGGCCAGGGCAGCTCATACAGCAAGCGTCCGTCCCAGTCGGAGGGCGAGGGCCTGCCCGGCGGCCTGGCCTCGACCGGCGGAGAGGGCGAGGTGGCCGAGCTCTGGATCTTCCAGCTCGTGCCCGGTCCGGCCCGCTCGGCGACGATCGCCGGCGAGGACGGGCGGGCGATCCCCCTTCGCCTCAGCCCGCTCACCCCCGGGCTCCAGCTCGGGTACGCCCACGAGACCGGGACCGTGGTCCCGACCAGCGACCTGAGCGTCACGTGGACCGACTCCCGTGGCACCACCCCGACCCAGCCCGTCCGCTAGCAGCAGGCGAAGGGGGGGACCAGCCGGTCCTCCCCCCGGGCGCTCGGCACGCGTCCCCGACCCCGTCCCGCTCGACAGCTCCGGGCTCGACGTGTGGGCGATCCCGGCCGAGTCCGGCGCCCACACTCACACCCTGAGCTGGCACGACCCCCGGGGCGAGCCGCGGTCGCTGACCGTCCAGACCTCCGAGTGGCCACTGTCAGACCGCTCACGATGCCGCCGACCGCCCGGCGGGCGGTGCGAGGATGACAGGCGACCCGGCCCCTTCGGCCTGCCTGCCCACGACCACGAGAGGCTCCTGCATGTCCACCAAGACCGTCGCCGGCAACTACTTCGAGGACTTCTCGATCGGGCAGCAGATCCGGCACGCGACGCCGCGAACGGTGACCGAGGGCGACATCGCGCTCTACACGGGGCTCTACGGCAGCCGGTTCGCGGCGACGAGCGCGGCGACCTTCGCCCAGTCGATCGGCTTCGAGCGGATGCCCGTCGACAGCCTGCTCGCCTTCCACCTCGTCTTCGGCAAGACCGTCCCGGACATCTCGCTCAACGCCGTCGCCAACCTCGGCTACGCCGGCGGCCGCTTCGGCGCCCCGATCTACCCGGGCGACACCGTGAGCACGACCTCGGAGGTCATCGGCCTCAAGGAGAACTCCAACGGCCGCACCGGCGTCGTCTACGTCCGCTCCGTCGGCACGAACCAGGACGGCGAGATGGTCCTCGACTACGTCCGCTGGGTCATGGTCAACAAGAAGGACGCCTCGGCGCCCGCGCCCGAGACCGTTCTGCCCGACCTGCCGGGTGCCGTGGCCGCCGATGACCTCCTCGTCCCCTTCGAGGTCACCGGTGATTACGACACCGAGCTGGCAGGGTCGCCGTACCTCTGGGACGACTACGAGGTCGGCGAGCGCATCGACCACGTCGACGGCATGACCATCGAGGAGTCGGACCACATGCTGGCCACCCGGCTCTACCAGAACACCGCGAAGGTCCACTTCAACCAGCACGCCCAGTCGCAGGCGAAGATCGGCCGCCGGCTCATCTACGGCGGCCACATCATCAGCCTGGCCCGCGCCCTGTCCTTCAACGGGCTGGCGAACGGGCAGATGATCGCCGCGATCAACGCCGGCGCGCACGCCAACCCGACCTTTGCCGGGGACACCGTCTATGCCTGGTCCGAGGTGCTCGAGCGGATCGAGCTGCCGGGCCGGCACGACGTGGGGGCACTGCGGATCCGCACGGTGGCCACCAAGGACCACCCGTGCGCCGACTTTCCGCTGCGCGGCGAGGACGGGAAGTACCTCCCGCACGTGGTGCTCGACCTGGACTACACGGTCCTGATGCCCCGCCGCTGACCTCGACCCGACCCGACGGTGCTGCGTCGGGCCTACGGACCGAAGACGTTGCACGA
>JBHWMJ010000327.1:0-7338 GCA_043423105.1 Marihabitans sp. | reverse complement strand
CGTGTTGAAGAACACCGACCCGCCCGCCGTCGTCGCGACCGATGACCCGACCCGGGTGACCCTCGACAGGCTCGGGCCTGACGGCCGCTGGCACCTGTCCGCACCCGTGCGGCCCGACGAGCTCCTCGCTACCGTCAGCGGGCCGCAGGAGGTCGCCACCGTGACGCCCCCGCCCCGCCGCGCGCCCCGGCTGGCCCTCCCCTTCGGGGGTGCGGCATGAGGGGTGACCACTGGCCGACCGGCGACCTCGTCGACGTTCGTGCGCGCGGCCACGGCATCCCCGGCGCCATCGCGAAGGTTCGGTGCCCGTGGTGTCACAAGACCCACCGCATCGAGGCATCCGAGCCGCCCGCCGTCGGCGACACGAGGTGGTGCAACTCCACCGAGTTGGCATTCCGCGTTGCCGACCCGGACGGACGCCTCGAGCAGGAGGTCCGGCGATGACGGCGAGCTTCGACAAGGCCACGGGCGCCAACCTCGCTGGGTCGCTCCTGGGCCGCACGTCGGACGGCCGCCTCGTGATCGAGGCACGACGACCGGCATCGGATCACTACCTCATGCGGGTCTCGCACGACATCGCGACGTCACCCGCCGGGCAGGTAGCACGCGCGACGTTCGACCAGTCCGACGGCAGTGACCCCATGACGTGGGTGATCCCGGCCCCCTTCGCCGAGCGCCTCACCGAAGCGCTCGCCAACCAGGACGACGGGGCTGTCCTTCGCCTCGTCGCCGACCAGATCCGCAACCAGCACAAGGAGAACTGACATGACGAACTACGACCAGACGGACGACCTCATCGACACCGCCGCGACGATCGAGCAGACCGGAGCTGCCGACCTCAAGGCACACCCGACGAGCGGCATGCAGCGTCCCGACGCGGAGTCGACGCAGTACGACCCCGACAGCTTCGGTCGGGTGCTCGACGGCGACCGGGGCGGCGACACGATGCCGATCACGCCCGGGCAGCGCAGTCCCCGCCCGCTCATCGAGCACCGTCGGCCCTACGTCCACAGTGGCCCGGTGAGCGCCGCTCACAACCGCGTTGGCGAGCTCCACCGTCGCCCGGCGCACCACGAGATCGCCACGCCGAAGAAGGTCGCCGCCGCGTGGGACAAGGTCATCGAGGCGATCGAGGCGGCCAACGTCGCCATTCGCGCGATCCCCCAGGGGGTCGCCGAGGCCGAGGCCGAGCGCGCGACCCGTCTCGACCAGGCGACCGAGGCCGTCGTCCTGCCGTCGTCGGCCGACGTTCGGGCGTACCTCGAGACGGTCGCCATCAAGGCCTGTCGTGCCGCCGAGGAGGAGCGCCGTCGGTACGACGGCCTCGTGACCGAGCTGACCGACGAGCACCTCGCCGCCCTCGAGAAGCAGGTCCCGGCCGAGGCCGCGAAGATCCGCGAGCGGGTGGCCGACCTGACGACGGCGATCGAGCGTCTTCGGCAGCGCGTGGCCGCCATCGTCGAGGTGGCGGGCAGCAAGGACAAGAGCACGATGCCAGCGAGCATGCCCGGCCAGGCTGACCTGGCAGCCCTCGAGGCGATCGAGCAGGAGCTCGCTGCCCTCGAGCAGGTGACGCAGCAGCCGACCCAGCCGCGTATCTCGCCGACGCTGCGTCAGCGGCAGGCGATCGCCAATCATGCGCGGCAGGTCCCGGGTGGCCTGACGGCCGAGGTCATCGACCTCGCGAGGATCGAGGAGGCGGAGGCCTACCGCTACACCTCACACACCCGTGGGATCCCGCGCGGGGTGCTCGAGAACGCCCGCGTAGCAGCCACCTACGGCGGAACCTTCCTGCGCTGACAGCGCACTCCAGCAAGACGATTTCACCGCCTTGCTGGACACTCAGACCGGCGGGGCCGCCGGATGCCGACCCGGTGGCCCCGCCCCCTTCGCGCCACGAGAGGAGCGCGGACATGCACCTCCTGCACCACGAGGAGCAGCACCTCCTGCACCACGAGGAGCAGCAGGAGCACGAGCAGCCAGCCCAGCCACGAGCAGCAGGAGCAGCGCCTCATGCTCCTCGAGCAGGTGGTCGGCCCCATGACTTCGAGGAGCACCTCGAGGACCCAGCCGACGGCGGCGACCTCGAGCACGACGAGCTCACGCTCGAGCACGACGAGGACCGCGCTCCTCGAGCCGACCGGGACCCCCTGGGGGTGGCACCCCTCGAGGCCCGCGACGACTTCGCCCGGCACGCATAGCGGAAAAGAGTCGACGAACCCTAGATGGCGCCTAGCGCAGGGCGTCTAGACAGCACGAAAGCCGACCCGGAAGCACCGGATCGGCGAAATCTTGAGACGACCTAGAAGGCTCGAAAGGCCTTGTGAGAGAAGGGAATTGGTGTCATGACCACTGGGAAGACCGTACCACGGCCGCCGGCCGATCTGAAGAAGGAGGGACGCAAGTTGTGGCGCGAGATCCTGACAGATCTTGACCTGGACGGACACGAGATGGCCCTCCTTCGGGGCGCTTGCCGCACCACCGACCGTCTTGAGGCGATCGCGGCCGAGCTCGAGGCTGCACCCTTGACGGTCACCAACTTCAAGGGCGACGAGGTCCCTCACCCGCTCCTTGTCGAGCAGCGGCAGCAGCTCCAGAGCCTCGCCCGCACCCTCTCGAGTCTGCGCCTGCCCAACGGCCTCACCGAGGATGGCGAGCTCAAGCGCCCACAGCGTCGGGGCGCAGCGCGCGGCTCCTACGGACTGCGGCAGGTGGTCTGAGATGCGACGCAGGATCACTGAGGACCAGACCCGACGCCTCAGCGGCTACGCCGACGACTATGTGACCCACAGCGAGCGCAGGGTCCTGGGCGACGGGCACGCCGCCCTCCTTGCCGAAGACCGTCGCCGGGATCAGCAGCTTCGTCGTCGCCCCTTCGTCCTGACCGAGGACGACGTCAGCGACGTTCGTCCCGCCGTTGACGAGCACCGGACCGACGACGTAGCCCTCGAGGTGCTCGCCGGTCGCCAGCACCTCCTGGAGGGCCGTCCCAGACTGCCGTGGAGGGCCGACCAGTGACCGCCGACCCGATCCCCGACGAGGCTGACGAGACCCTCCTCGCCCGTCGGGCATACAAGGGCCACAACCGCGCCCAGCGCGAGGCCGAGCTCGGGCTGCCGCCCAGGCCGAACCTGCGTCGGGGCGAGCGTCGCGAGCTGCCGGATCTCCGCTGGCAGGTCTTCGCCACGTGTGCCGGTGCAGACGACCTCGACGTCTGGGCGCTCACCGAGGCGATCAGCCAGCAGGACGCGGCCGACGTCATCGAGGTCTTCTGCGTCGGGTGCCCGGTCAGGGCCGCCTGCCTCGAGGCGGGCCGGTCGTCGCTTGCCTGGGGCGTCTGGGGCGGATACGTGCTGACAGATGGGTGGTTGGCCCCCCAGGCCGCACGCCCCACCGAGCACCGGCCGTCTGGCCCCCGCGCAGACCCCACCCACGACGCAGGGCGACGAGCACAACGGGGGCGCGACGCAGCACGTCCGGAGCGATGACCGGCACGCGCTACGAGTCGCGAAGAACCAGTGGCTGCAGGCGAATGAGCACCCCAGATCAGGACAACGCTGGCAGCCCAGGCGACCAGGAGCCGAGCGCGACGAAGCGGGCGACGATTACGACAACCGAGATGGTCGTGGAGATCACTGACGAGGAGCGAGCCGCCGTCCTCGAGGTGCTTCGTCGGCCTAACGCCCTTGACCTCGCCCCAGGTCCCACATCATCCCGACGAGGTCTGGCGGCTGTGCGCGAGCCCGACTACTGAGCGTTCTTCAGACCGAGGACGCTGCGAAGGGCGTTCGCCGGAGCCTGGTCCCCGTCGAAGTTCAAGGCCTCCTCAGCGGCCTGGTTTGTCGTCGCGTCGATGCAGTTTCCGTAGGCGGTGATGTCCCCATCCAACGACTCCGACAACTTCTTCGCGGGCGCTTTCGCGTTGGCCGGCCAGGCGGCGAAGTCAAGCTCCGCCTTGAACTGCTGGAGCGCAAGCTGGCTGTTCATGCACGCTTGCTGGTACTCGCTGACGTCGGAGTACTCAGGGTCGATGAACTCGAAGTCCCCCAGGCTCTCGTTGAACGGCTCGACCATGCGCCGGTACTCAGCCGCCGCCTCGCCCTTGGTCATGGGCTTGACCTTGGGCGCGTTGGCGGGGTCGAGGACACGCTGCAAGTCCTCGAGCGTCCGAGGGTTCTGCGCGCCGATCGCCCAGTTCTCACCAGCGAAGTAGGTGGAGCTGGGATTGATCTCCTCGTAAGCCGTCAGCGCCTCGATCAGCGTGGCGTTGTCCTTGAAGGTGTCGAAGCTGACCGTCTCTCCCTGTCGGCCTATGCAGCTGACACCGAGTTCGCCGTGGATGTCGTACTCCGCGGTGTCGGCGTCGGGCTGACACTCGAGGTACGGCAGCACCCCCAGCGCCTCGTCCTTCATTACCGCGGGATCGTCGAACATCACACCGGGGGTGGGCGTCTCTGCCGGGGTACTCGAGGACGGCGACGATGCCTCTGCCCCGCCCGCCGACGTCTGCGTCGTCTGGTCTGCGGGCGCGCTCTCGCCACCACACGCGCTGAGAGCAAGCGCAATCGCTGCCAGGGTGGCCATTCTTGGGCTGTGAGGCATGGCGTCTCGTCTCGTCTCGTCTTGCGGTGGTGGGTGGATATTAGGCCTCATCTCAAGGCCGGTTGACCCGTTCGGCGATGATCCGTTCGGCCGGGTGAGGTGCCGCGCGTCGAGACGATCCCGCAGAACGGGTCGTCGATGCTTCTCGGTGACCACGACGAAGCGGGGCATCGGTAACGCCTCGAACTCGAAAGAGCCTCGGGTGCCTAACTGGAGCAACGCCCGCCGCTAGGGTGCGGCCACCGAGCGCGAACCCAAAGGAGCACAGCACCGTGGCTGAAGAGTCCTGGCACGAGGCACGTCTTATCCCTACGTCCGGGATCAACGGAGCAGAGGAGCAGGAGCGGCGAGCGACGTCGGCGCTCCTGGCAGTGATGACTGCCGTGGACGAGTTCGGCAAGGCCCTCGTCAAGCCTCTTGGTGCGCCCGCAGGCAAGCTCGAGACCTTCATCGAGGTGCCCTTCCAGCTGGGCGAGCGCAGGCTCTACCCCGATGGCCTGATCCGCGTGTCACGCGGCAGCCGGGTCTGGACGTGCCTCGTCGAGGTGAAGACGGCAAACAACGATCTCGCCACGGAGCAGATCGAGAACTATCTCGACATCGCGCGGGACCAGAAGTTTGATGCCGTCCTGACGATCAGCAACGAGATCCCGCCCATGGCCGGGCAGCACCCGACGAAGGTCGACAAGCGGAAGATGCGCACCGTCGCTCTTCACCACCTGCCGTGGTCGCAGGTGCTGTCGCTCGCCGTACTCCAGAAGGAGTTTCGTGGGGTGTCAGACCCTGACCAGGCGTGGATCCTCGGCGAGTTGATCCGCTACCTGGAGCACAGCCGGTCAGGCGCTCTCGAGTTCAGCGACATGGGTGAGTCCTGGACCAAGGTCCGCGACGCCGTCACGTCGGGCACTCTGCGAGCCACGGACAAGGGGATCGAGGACGTGGCCGGGCGCTTTGACGCCCTTCTGCGCTTCGCCGGTCTCTCGCTTGGTCGCCGCCTCGGCACGGAGGCGATGCCGGTCCTCTCGCGCAAGGAGATGGCAGACCCGAGCCTGCGCATGGCCTCACTGACCCAGTCACTCGTGGAGACCGGCCAGCTTGTCGGTGCGATCCGCGTCCCCGACACCGTCGGAGACCTCGTCATCGTCGCCGACCTGCGAGCCAAGCAGGTGACCTGCCACGTCGACGTGGACGCCCCCGGTCAGGGACGCCCGACCACGCGCGTGAACTGGCTCGTGCGTCAGCTCAAGAACGCACCCGACAGCCTGCGCATCGAGACCTTCGTGGCCCGCTCCCGGTCCTCGAGCGGGGCCGAGCTCCTGGGCACGATCCGCGAGGATCCCGCCCGCATCATCACCGACCCGACCCGCGAGCTGCGCACCTTCCGCGTCGCCTCGAGCGTGAGCATGGGCAGCAAGCGCGGACGCGGCCGTGGGAGCTTCATCGACTCCGTGCTCGACGGCATCGACAGCTTCTATGGCGACGTCCTGGGCGACGTCAAGGCCTGGGCAGCCGCACCTCCGCGCCTGCGTCAAGAGACCGAGGTAACCCAGCAGGCAGAGCCGAAGGACCGACTCTCGTCGACTGACCTGTCCTCGCAGGACGGCCCGGAGACCCAGCCACGCCCGGAACCGCAGGTGACGGAGTGACGAGCACCCCCGAGGGCGACGGCCCTCCCGGTGCGCTCGCACGCTATTGGGAGGACAAGCGCCAGCCTCTCCTCATGCTCGCCGTTGCCGCCGTCGTGGTCGCCGTGGCAATGCTCTTCCTCGCGCTGACCGGGGGCGAAGAGGAGGACACGACGTGGGATGCCGCACCGAGCCTGACGACGTGCAAGGACTACCTCGAGGTCATGAACGACGACCAGCGCACCGACATCGCGAGCAAGATGCTGCATGCCCTCCGGGCGAAGGACGCGCTCACCGCTCCCGCAGACGGCCTCGTCAGCACCTTCGAGGGCGGCCTGGGGACGGCCTGCGAGGGTGGGGTGAATCTCCGCATGGACGAGGTTGGGGCGAGCCTCTACCTCACGGAGCGAGCCAAGTTCGGGCGTTAGCACCTTCACGTCACGCGACATCGCGGTGGCGCTGACAGCCTGCCATCGGAGCCGAGGCGAGGATTCCGCGTTCAGCGAGTGATAGCGGCGCGACGTAGACGATCGCGGTAGTAGACCCGACGTCCGTTGCTCAGAGTGAGGTAGAGCCTGAGACCTCGCCCGCGCGGCTGGACGTCTGCCGCGACGCGGTCGATCAGCGACCGTGGGATGTGCCACTGGACCGACTCTTGTGGCTCGCACCTCACGGGCAGTTCATCGCTGCCAGGTGGGTAGATGCGCGACATGTCGATCGGCGCATGGCGGCCGCTTGAGTCGATCTCGAGGGCTATCCCTCGAACGGTCACGCCCATTCGCCCGACGTTGATCGCCTCGACGGCTACACACTCCTTGAGGTTGGGCAAGAAGGTGCTCGAGGCGATCCGCACACGGACGCGAGGTCCAGTGAGGTAATGCGTTCGGACTTGCCAGGCGAGCGAGATCAGGCTCAGGATGAAAGCGGCGTACGCAATCACGGGACAACCTCATTTCGGGCAACTGCTTGACTGTCCATGGCCGTGGCAAAGTCCCCGCTGGTGGCCACGTGAGGTCCCCGCTGGTGGCCAAGTAGAAGTCCCCACCCTCTGCTCGTGTCGTCCATGACCTGAGCCCCTGGACGGTGAACGGTGGCGGTGTCGAAGCCAGTC
>JBHWMJ010000319.1:0-4219 GCA_043423105.1 Marihabitans sp. | reverse complement strand
GGCGGGCCAGGAGTGCGCGCTCTGCGGTCACCGCGGCCCGGGTGTCGGGGTCGTCGAGCCCGGCGAGGGCGGCGAGCGTCGGCTCGTCGTCGTCGCGGCACTCGACCGCGAGCGCTCCCTGACCGGGTGCGGGCAGCATCTGCAGCGGGTCGAGGACCTCGGTGATGACATCTCGCTGGCCGAGACGGGTCAGGCCGGCGGCGGCGAGGACGATGGCGTCGACGGTGTCACCGACCATTGCGAGCCGCGTGCCGACGTTGCCCCGGATGTCGCGGAACTCGAGGCCGAGGCCCAGCGCAGCGAGCTGCGCCCGCCGCCGCGGCGAGCCGGTGCCGATGACGGAGCCGGGAGCGAGCTCACCGAGGGTGAGCCCGTCTCGGGCGACGAGGCTGTCCCGCGGGTCGACCCGCGGCGGCACGGCCGCGATGGTCAGCCCGGGCTCGTCGGCTGTCGGGATGTCCTTGAGCGAGTGGACGGCGATGTCGACCTCACCGGCACGCAACGCCTCGCGCAGGGCGGAGACGAAGACGCCGGTGCCGCCGAGCGAGGCCAACGAGGCGGTCGATACGTCGCCCTCCGTGGTGATCTCGACGATCTCGACGTCGTGGCCGGCGGCGCGCAGGGCGTCGGCGACGTGACCGGTCTGGGTGGTCGCGAGCGCGCTGCGTCGGGTCCCGATGCGCAGGGTCATCTCAGGCACCTCCGGCATGCAGGTCGAAGAGGGCGCGGATAGCGTCCTCGTACTGGGTGATGCGACCGTCGACGGCCATCTCCTTGACCCGCACCGTGGGCCGGTGGAGCAGCTTCTCCACGACGCGGTGGATCGCGAGATGGACCTCGGCGCGCTGCGCCTCGGTGAGGTCCGGGGTGCGCTGGTCGAAACGTTCGATCTCACGGGCCACGATGTCGGCCGCCGCAGCCCGGATCGCCGTGACGGTCGGGGCGACGACCTGGGCGGCCCGGTCGTCGAGGTGACGGGTCACCGCGTCGCCCACCACGGTTCGGGCCGCCTGGACCTCAGCGAGCTCACCGCCGCCGCCGAGGGCCCAGCCGAGCTCGGCGAGGCCGAGGCGGGTGACGCCGCGCAGCGTGCCCACCTCCGCGGCGACGTCGTGCGGCATCGCCAGGTCGATGTAGACCTGCGGCCGGCCGCCCCGGTCGACCTGGGCCGTCGCGACGGTGGGCAGGTCGACGACCACCCCGGTCGCTCCGGTGCAGGAGATGACGACGTCGGCGGCCGCGAGCGCCTCACCGAGCTCGTCGAGAGGGCGGCACGAGCCGCCCACTCGGTCGGCGAGCGAACGAGCCCGGGCCACGGTCCGGCTGACCACCGTGACATCGGCGCCGAGCCGGGCGGCGGTCGTCGCGCTGAGCCCGCTCATGGCGCCGGCCCCGACGACGAGGACGGAGAGCTGCGCCACCTCGCCGAGCTCCTCCGCCGCCAGGCTGAGCCCGACGTCGACGAGCGAGCGGGAAACCTGGTCGAGCCCCGTGCCGGTCCGGACCTGCTTGCCGGTGCGCAGGGCCTGCTGGAGCAGGGCGTTCAGCCCCGGACCGACCGCTCCGGCGGACTGACCGGCAGCGAGCGCCTCACGCAGCTGGCCGAGGATCTGGGCCTCGCCGATCGCCATCGAGTCCAGGCCGGCGGCGACGTTGAAGACGTGCGCGACGGCGGCCTCGCCGTACTGGAGCTCGAGGTGGTCGACGAGATCGTCCGAGGCGATACCGGTGACGCTCGTCAGGGCCGAGGTGAGGTCCGCGACAGCGCCGTGGAAGGCCGAGACCTCGGCGTAGATCTCGACGCGGTTGCACGTCGAGACGACGACGACCTCCGCGATGTCCGGGCTCTCGAGGGCAGCCGCCGACAGCGACGCCTGTCGGTCTGCCGTCAGCGCCACCCGCTCGAGCATCTCGATGGGGGCGCGCCGGTGGTTGAGGCCGAGGACGAGGGTGCTCATGGCGCCACCTCCAGCCGGGCTCGGTCCGGTTCCCCGCGGCGCTGCTCGTGGTAGGCGAGGATCTGGAGCTCGGTCGCCAGGTCGACCTTGCGCACCTGGACCCCCTCGGGGACGGCGAGCACGCCGGGTGCGAAGTTGAGGATCGAGGTGAAGCCGGTCGCGACGAGCCGGTCGGCGACGGCCTGCGCCGAGCCGGCCGGGGTGGCGATGACGCCGATGGCGACGCGCCCCCCTTCGGTGAGGGTCGGGAGGACCTCCATCGGTTGGACGACGAGGTTGCCAACCCGCTGACCGACGACCGCCGGGTCCTCGTCGATGAGGGCGACGACGGTGAAGCCCTGCGGGGCGAAGCCGCCGTAGGAGGCGAGCGCCCGGCCGAGGTTGCCCATGCCGACGATGGCGACCGGCCAGTCCTGGGTCAGGCCGAGGGCGCGCGAGATCTGGTAGCGGAGATGCCCGACGTCGTAGCCCACGCCACGCACCCCGTACGAGCCGAGGTGGCTGAGGTCCTTGCGCAGCTTCGCGCTGCTCACGCCGGACCGGGTTGCGAGCTCCTCGGAGGAGACCGAGCCGATGCCCTGGGTCACGAAGCCGTCGAGCGCCCTGAGGTAGCCGGGGAGGCGGGCCACGGTCGCGTCAGGGATCCCCCGCTTGGCGGCGCTGTCGACTGACACTGGCGGCTGGAGCTCCTCTCGGAGCCACCGACGCGCTCACCCGCACCGGCTGGCTCGGGTCATGAGGTTAGCCGCTTGTGAACATATGCACAAAGTCATCCCAGGGCCGCGCGGAGGCGCTCCTCGTCGACGCGCCAGTAGTCGTGCTGGGCACCGTCCACGAAGGTCACCGGGATCTCGTCGGCGTACCGCGCCAGCAGCTCCGGGTGCTCGTCGATGTCGACGACCTCGACGTCGGCGCCGGTCTCAGCGGCCACCCGGCGGACGGTCTCGAGCGCCGCGTCGCACAGATGGCACCCCTCGCGGCTGATGACGCTCACCCGCGCGGAAGGCGCCCAGCCCGACATCAGAAGAAGACCGAGCGTCGCGTCATGAGGACCGAGTAGAGCGTCTGCTGGATCGTCTCGCGCACCTGGTCGGTGAGGTCGAAGACGAGCGCCGGGTCGTCGGCGGCCGCCGGGCCAAGGCTCGCCGTGTCGACGGCGGGGCTGAACTCGATGATCCACTTGCTCGGCAGCGGGACGAGCCCGAGCGGGCCGAGCAGCGGGAAGGTCGGGGTCACCGGGGCGTAGGGGGCTCCGATGAGCCGCGCCACGGCCTTGATGTTCCCGATCATCGGGTAGACCTCCTCGGCTCCGACGACGGAGCACGGGATGATCGGCACCTCGCTGCGGATCGCCGCCGAGACGAACCCGCCACGACCGAAGCGCTGCAGCTTGTAGCGCTCGCGGAACGGTTTGCCGACGCCCTTGAAACCCTCCGGCCAGACCCCGACGAGCTCGCCGGAGGTCATGAGCCGCTCGGCGTCGGGGTTCGTCGCCAGCGTCGCGCCGGTCTTGCGGGCGTAGTCGCCCACGACGGGCATCTGGAAGACCAGGTCGGCGCCGAGCATGCGCAGGAAGCGCTTCTGCGGGTGAGAGTCGTAGATCGCCAGCTGGGTGATGACCGAGTCGAGCGCGATCGTGCCCGAGTGGTTCGAGACGATGAGCGCCCCACCCTCGGCCGGGATGTTCTCGATGCCGCGGACCTCGACCCGGAACCACTTGTCCTTGAGCACCCGGAAGAGGGGGAAGGCGGTGTGGATCGTGAAGTCCTCGTCAAAGCCGAAGTCGTCGACCGTGTAGTCACCCTGGACCCGACGGCGGAGGAAGGCGAGGACGTCGCCGAGACGCTGCTCCCACTCCTCGCCAGCGGCGCTGCTCAGCGCGCTGCCGACCGTGCGGGAGGCGACCTGCCCGGCGGACAGCGCCACCGACATCAGCTCGGCGAAGCCCGGGGCAAGCGCGGTTCCCGAGTGGGGCGTGCCCTCTGACGGACGCGGGGTCTCGACAACCGGCTCCGGTGCCACGGGAGCCGACCCGGACGCTCGTGCCTTCGCCGCGACCTGGGATCGCGAGGGACGACGACGGGGCGCGTTGCCACCTTCGCCCTGGACGACGCGGAGCGCGGGCTTGCCAGCCGCCGGCGCGGCGGGTCGTGCCGGGGCTGCCTTCCTCGTGCGCTTCGCCGCAGGCTTGGCGGCGGACGTGGAGGTGCGCTTGGCCGCGGCCTTGCGCCGCGGCGGCGCGGTCAGCTCGCTGCCCAGTG
>JBHWMJ010000316.1:0-5875 GCA_043423105.1 Marihabitans sp. | reverse complement strand
CCTCATGGGCGTCACCCCCAAGAGCATGTGGCCAGCGGTCAAGGCCATGCTGCACAGCGTCTATGACCAGCCCGACGCCACCGCGGTCCACGCCCAGTTCGACAGGCTCCTCGACTACGTCCAGGACAAGCTCCCCGAGGTATTCGAGCACCTCGACCGATCCCGTGCCGACCTGCTGTCGTTCACCGCGTTCCCGAAAGAGATCTGGACCCAGATCTGGTCCAACAACCCCACTGAGCGGCTCAACAAGGAGATCCGACGACGCACCGACGCGGTCGGGATCTTCCTGTGTGTTCCTCTTGGCACTGGCGGCTCGATGAGAGGCGCTGCGAGGCTCGTCGAGGTGCCGAGGATGACCCGGAATCTTTCTGTCGACCCACACGAGGGCCTGACCCAGTTGGGGCCAGTCTCCTCGGCACCTCGCGGGTGGCTGCGTGACCTGATAGCGGCGTGAACAACCGGACGACAGGAGTGTCCAAAGCCACCCGGTCTCGACCCTACGACCGGAAGGCACACCATGACACCCCTCGTGATCGGTATCGACCCGCATAGTCGAATCCACGTCGCCGCAGCCGTCGACGAGCACGGCCGCCTCGTGGACACTTGCGAGGTCGGCGCCTCGCCCACCCAGCTGGGACAACTCCTGACATGGATCCAGGCCCTGGCCGTCACCAAGGTGGCGGTGGAAGGCAGCAAAGGTTACGGACTGCCCCTGGCTCGACTCCTCGTGGCCGCGGGGCACACCGTCGTCGACGTCTCCTCCAACTTGACCGCTGATGAACGTAAGCGTTCCCGACGGCGCGGCAAAGACGACGAAGGCGACGCGGTCGCCATCGCACGGATCGCCCTACGGGAGTCGGACCTGCCGATCATGGACCCGGCGCACCTCGACGCCGACCTCAAACTGCTGGTGGACGCGCGGGATCAACTCGTCCAGGAGGAGGCACGCGTCCGCAACCGTCTCCACGCCTTGCTGCTGAACATGGCCCCCGGGTATCACGACACCACGGGGCCGTTGAACTCCCGGCCGGCGTTCGCTCGGGCTCGGAGCTTGGCCCTACGCGCCCGCAAGAGCGACCCCATACGGGCCAAGCTCGCCCTTGCCGCGATCCGCCGTTTGAACGCCCTGCGCGGCGAACAAACCGACCTCGAGAAAGACATCCACGGCGAGTTGGACCAACGGTCCACCACACACCTGCAAGCCATTCCGGGAGTGGGACCGCTGGTCGCTGCGAAGATCCTCGGGGAGGTCAGGGACGTGCGCCACTATCCCAGCGCGGCAGCGTTCGCCGCTCATGCAGGTGTCGCCCCGGTGCCGGCATCCAGCGGCAACACCCAACGGCATCGCCTGGCCCGAGGAGGCAACCGCCAACTCAACCGGGCCCTGTTCACCATCGCGATGGTCCAAGCCCGCTGGCACCCACCAGCGCGCGAGTACCTTGCCCGCAAGCGAGCCGAGGGCAAGACCCCCGCCGAAGCCCGCCGGTGCCTGAAGAGGCACCTCGCAAACGTCGTGTACCGGGCCCTCCAAGCCGACCTCGCCACCGTCCAAAGCGCCGCCCTCAGCCCGGCTGCTTGACGATAGCGGCGCCCCAACCGCGAGGCCATCGTCCGCCTCGTCGGCGCGGTCCTGGCCGAGCAAACAGACGAATGGTCCGAGGGCCGCCGCTACCTCGGCCTCGACGTCCTAGCCCGCTCCCGCATCAACATCGCGCCCACCACCGAACCCGAGATCGGAGCTGATGAACTGCCTGCGCTGACGGCCTGATCACCCCAACGAGGAACACGTAGCGCTACACCACTGGGTGGGACTTGACCCCCTCCGTGGCGACCTGCTGGAAGAGGACGTAGCGCTCCTTGCGGTTGAAGCGCTCAATGATGTCGATCAGAGGCTCGTGACTTTCGGCAACCAGCATCAGGCGGTCCTGTTCTGCATAGGGAGAAGTGGGTTGAACGACCAAGCTGTCGCAGCCTGGCACGACTCTCTCCCGCGCGTGTGCTCCTGACGCAGGAATACGCCGCTATCGAAGCCCGGCGCTGATTCCCTCCTGGACAAGGAGGGCGGCGCAGCCCCGGGCTCAGTCGCCCTCAGGCCGCAAGAACCTCGCCACCTTCGGCGCCAGCTCCTCGGCCAGTACGAGCAGCCCGAGGTGCCCGTCGTCGAAGACGACGAGCTCGGAGTTGGGCAGCCCGCGGTGCAGGAGCTTCGCGTTGATGAGCGGGATGATCGGGTCGTCGCTGCCGGCGAGGATGAGCACCGGCTGACGCAGCAGCTTGAGGAAGGGCAGGCTCGTCCACCCCGTTCCGGCCGCGAGCTGCAGGTAGTAGCCCCTTCGTCCCGTGGCCGCCGGCCGCTGGCCCGCGTAGAAGCGGCGCCCGATGCTCGGGTCGTGGCGGAACGCGCCCCCGTAGATCGAACCGGCCACCGCCGCGCCGTAGTCGCGGTCCCGGTAGCGCCGCGGGGTCGCCATGGTCCTCAGGACGTGCGGCTTGCCCGGGACCATCATCCAGCCGGGCGAGGTGCTCACGAGCACCACCCGACGACACCGGCGCGGATGCTGCGCGGCGAACTGCTGAGCGAGCGCACCACCCCACGAGATGCCGAGGACGTCCACCCGGTCGTACCCCAGCTCGGTGACGACCTTGCCGAGCGAGCGCGCGAGCATCGCGAAGTTGTACGGGTGGCGCGGCAGCTCAGACCCCCCGATCCCCGGGACGTCGAAGCGGATGACCGGGATCGAGGGGTCGAGGGCGTCGACGAAGGTCTGCAGCAGCTCCAGGCTCGCACCGATGCCGTTGCACATGAGGAGCGGGATCCCCTCCCCCGGCCGGACAGACACCTTCATCCGCCGACCGTTGACCAGAACCTCGTGGACCGTCTCGCTCCGCTGCGTCGTCGCCATTCCCGCAGGATAGGACGCGTCTTGTCATCGGGGCACCCGTGTGATGGCCTTGACCCGCTGGCACGACGATGTGCCCCCGCACAAGGAGGACCCATGGCCCGGGAAGCCACCGAGACCGCCGGTTCGCTGGACGACATGCTCACCCAGGCATCCACGGGCGTCGTGCAGAGGCTCTTCCCCGTCGGTCCGGGCCTGAGGTTCCTGGCGAAGGCGTCCACCCGCCCCGACAAGGTCGCCGCCCGGGTGGGGTCGGCCGTCCTCGAGCTCGGCCGGATCGCCGTCGGCACCTCCGAGATCGCCCCGGCCCGGCGGGACCGCCGCTTCGCCGACCCGGCCTGGATGCAGAACCCGCTCCTGCGCCGGACCGTGCAGACGTACCTGCTGAGCGGGCAGACGATCAACGACATCGTGGGCGACGTGCCGATGGGCTGGGAGGACTCCCAGCGGCTCGACTTCGCCGTCACGAACTTCGTCGACGCGATCGCCCCGAGCAACAACCCCTTCATCTCCCCGGTCGCGTGGAAGGCGGTCATCGACTCCGGCGGCGCCAACATGGTCAAGGGCCCGGCCAACCTCCTCAAGGAGCTGTCCAGCTCCCCGCGCATCCCCTCGATGGTCGACGAGGACGCCTTCGCCGTCGGCAAGGACCTCGCGGTCACGCCCGGCTCTGTGGTCCTTCGCACCTCCGTCCTCGAGCTCATCCAGTACGCCCCTCAGACCGAGACGGTCCACGCGGTGCCGCTGCTCGTCGTCCCGCCCACGATCAACAAGTTCTACGTCCTCGACCTCGCCCCCGGGCGCAGCCTCATCGAGTACCTCGTCCAGCAGGGCCAGCAGGTCTTCGTCATCTCCTGGCGCAACCCCGAGGCCCGGCACCGGGACTGGGGTATCGACACCTACGCCGAGGCCATCCTCGAGGCCTTCGACGCGGTCGCGGCCATCACCGGTCAGAAGAAGGCGCACGGGGTCGCCGCCTGCTCCGGCGGGCTGCTGGCCTGCCTCACCGCGGCGCACCGGGCCACGGTGGGCAAGATCGGCCGCCTCGCCAGCCTGAGCCTGCTCGTGACGATGATCGACCAGAGCAAAGCCGGCCTCCCCTCGGCCATGATCGACGAGAGCGTCGCCCACGCCGCGATCGCCCGCTCACGCCGCAAGGGCTACCTCGACGGCAAGCAGCTCTCCGAGCTCTTCGCCTGGCTGCGCCCCAACGACCTCATCTGGAACTACTGGGTCAACAACTACCTCGAGGGCAAGCGCCCGGCGAAGTTCGACATCCTCTACTGGAACGCCGACGCCACTCGGATGAGCGCCCAGCTGCACCAGGACTTCGTCGAGGCCGGGCTGAACAACAAGCTCGCCCAGCCACGCGGGATGACCGTCCTCGGCACCGAGGTCGACCTCAGCATGATCAAGGTCGACTCCTACGTCGTCGCCGGATCCGCCGACCACATCTGCCCGTGGGTCAACTGCTATCGCAGCTCCCAGCTCCTCGGTGGCAAGACCCGCTTCGTCCTCTCGACGAACGGTCACATCGCCGCCCTGGTCAACCCGCCGTCGAACCCGAAGTCCAGCTACCAGGTCTCCGACGACGTCTCCCCCGAGCCGGAGTCGTGGCTGGAGTCCGCCGAGATGGTCAAGGGATCGTGGTGGGCCGACTACGCCGGCTGGCTCGCCGAGCGGTCCGGCAAGGAGATCCCCGCCCCCACCGAGCTCGGCGACGCGGAGCACCCGCCCATCGTCGAGGCTCCCGGGAGCTACGTCCACGCCCGGTAGCGAAGGGGGGTCCGCCAGTCCGGTGGGTTACTCCCCCTTGGCCATCCGGGCCCGGGCGATCCCGCTCGTGCGCGCCTCCCCGGCCACCCGGTCGGGGTGGTCGCGCTCGTTGAACTGGCGCAGACCTTCGCCCATCTCGGCGCCGCCGATCAGACGGTTGTAGATCTCCGCCTCGATCCGCAGACCCTCCTGCAGCTCGCGGTTCGCGCCCTTGATGAGCGCCTCCTTGTCGCCACGGATGGCCGGCTGGGGCAGGGCGGCGATCTGGTGCGCGAGCTCGCGGGCCCGCGTCAGCGCCTGCCCGCGAGCTGACCCTCGACCCCACCAAGGACTACCAACCCCAGAAACGACAAGACCCGAACCCTCGATGAGGGTTCGGGCCTTGCAGATGTCGTGAGACATCACACGAGTGCGCAAGGGGGGATTTGAACCCCCACGCCCGTAAGGACACTGCCACCTGAAGACAGCGCGTCTGCCGTTCCGCCACTTGCGCGTGGTGCTCCTCTGCGCGGATCGACTGCGTCAGCCCGCCAGGGAACCCGCCTATTGTGCCCCAGCGGATCCCCCTTCGCCAAAGCCGTTGGTCTCGAGGCTCGTCGCGGAGCTCCTCGCCGCTCGACCAGCAAGACGCAGGGACGCCTCTCGCCTCGATCACCGAAGCAAGGGCTCCCCCTTCGGCCCCGCTGCCCACCCGCTCACGGGCACGATGCACCTCATGAGGCTGCGTACGGTGTCCCCGCGGAGCCGGGGGTGG
This sequence comes from Marihabitans sp., assembly GCA_043423105.1. Classification (GTDB taxonomy): domain Bacteria; phylum Actinomycetota; class Actinomycetes; order Actinomycetales; family Dermatophilaceae; genus Marihabitans. Next base: position 445 of record JBHWMJ010000316.1, on the reverse strand, counting down.
ACCCGGCGGCGAGCCGGCCGCGGCTTCACCTACCTCGACCACGAGGGCGAGCGACTTCCCGCGCCCGATGTCGAGCGCATCCGCTCCCTCGCCATCCCGCCGGCGTGGCAGGACGTGTGGATCTGCCCGCTCCCCAACGGCCACATCCAGGCCGTCGGCACCGACGCAGCCGGGCGACGGCAGTACCTCTACCACCCGGCCTGGCGCACGAAGCGTGATGAGGCGAAGTTCGACCGGGTCCTCACCGCCGCGAAGCGCCTGCCGAAGGTCCGCGCCCAGGTCGTCGAGGACCTCGCGCTCGACGGGATGCCGCTGACCCGCGCCACCGCGACCGCCGTGCGCCTGCTCGACCTCGGCTACTTCCGCATCGGAAGCCAGACCTACACCGACGAGCACGGGTCCTTCGGGCTGACGACGCTCGAGCGGAGCCACGTCCGGGCAACGA
>JBHWMJ010000309.1:0-6172 GCA_043423105.1 Marihabitans sp. | reverse complement strand
AGACCGTGTCGCTGCGCGGCGAGCGGGTGGCTCGACGCCACGTGCCCGGTCCGCGTGATCTCGAGGACCGACTCGCCGGTCGCACCGTCACCGGGGCCCACAGGCGCGGCAAGTACCTGTGGCTGGCCCTCGCCGAGGGGCCTGACGCCGTGCCCGACGAGGGGCTGGTCGTCCACCTCGGCATGAGCGGGCAGATGCTCGTCACCGACCCCGACGACGCGGAGGCCCGCCACACCCACGCTCGGGTGCGTTTCACCGACGCCGGCCACGAGCTGCGCTTCGTCGACCAGCGCACCTTCGGCGGCTTCGCCCTCGCCGATCTCGTCGACGGTGTGCCGGAGGGCATCACGCACATCGCGCTCGACCCCTTCGACCCCGACTACGACCGTGACGTCGTCGTGCGCGACATCAAGCGGCGGCGCAGCGGGATCAAGCGGGTGCTGCTCCACCAGACCGTCGTCTCCGGCATCGGCAACATCTACGCCGACGAGGCGCTGTGGCGGGCCGGGATCCACGGGGAGCGCCCGGCGTCCGCGCTGACCAAGCCCGCGATCGAGCGGCTGCTCGGTCACGCCCGTGAGGTCATGGCCGAGGCGCTCGAGCAGGGCGGGACGAGCTTCGACGCGCTGTACGTCAACGTCAACGGTGCCTCCGGCTACTTCGACCGGCGGCTCGCCGCCTACGGGCAGGAAGGGCGCCCCTGCCTGCGCTGCGGCGCCCTGATGCGCCGCGAGCAGTTCATGAACCGCAGCTCGACCTCGTGCCCGAGGTGCCAGCCACGGCCTCGCGCCGCAGGCCGCTCGACGGTCTGACCGCGAGTGCCCCTCAGGGCATCGGCAGCTCCTTGAGCGTGACCTTCTTCCCGGTGTGCTGCTCGGAGAGGTCGGCGAAGGCCTGCCGGATCACCTTGGCGTAGACGTGCGCCCCGGACAGCGAAGGGTGGATACCGTCGGCCTGGAGCTGGTCGGGGTCGGCGGAGACCGCGGCGTCCCAGTCGGCGATCGCGACGTTGGGGTGGTCCTTCGCGATCTCTTCCAGAGTCGAGTTGTCCTTCGTGATCCGGGTCAGCCGGTCGGCGTGGAGGTTGACGATGACGACCATGCGCTCGGGTCCGATGTCCTTGATGAGGGCCCGGACGGTCTGCTCGTCGGTGCCCGCGTTCGTCCCGAAGGCGAGGACGACCGCGCGTCGCAAGGAGTCGCCTGCGGAACGTACCTGGGTCTGCCCGTCGGACCAGCGGCGATTGGACTTGGCATCGATCTGGACGCCGGGGAAGTAGTAGCGCAGCGCGTGCAGCGAGCCCACCGCCATCGAGTCGCCGAAGACGTCGATCTCCTCGCCGCGGGGCATCCGGAAGTCCGGGTTCCCCGCAGCGACCTCGACGGCTGCCGTCTCCCGCGGCGCGGACGCCTGCGCGGCGTTGTCTTCGAGGGTGGCCTGGGTGCTCGTCTTCTCCGGTGCGGTGAGGAGCACGGCAGCGAGCACCAGCCCCGAGAGCGCCACGGTGGCTGCAGCGGCCTGACGACCCCTCGGCGGCACCCGGAGCAGCGTCCTGCCGGCTGCCCGCATGGCCCCTCCGAAGCCGAGGCGGCGGACCGGGGTCTCGACGAAGCGGAAGGAGAGATCGGCGAGGGCAAGCGTCACGACGACGGCCCACACCCGGGTCCAGACGAAGGACGCGGTGCCGGCGGCGGCGGGGATGTCCTGCCCGATGACGAGGATGACCGGCCAGTGCCACAGGTAGATGCCGTAGCTGCGCGTCCCGATCCAGCGCAGGGGCGGGGCCTCGAGGACGGTGCGCAGCCGGCCTGGGCGGTCGACCGACGCGAGGAGCAGCAACGCGGTCGCGAGCGAGACGAGCGGGATCCCGAGCCGGAAGGTCCACGCTGAGCCCTCGTCGGCGAGGACGAGCAGACCAGCGAGGAGGACCCCGGCGCCGACGACGACGTGCCGGCGCCACCGGTGCCACTGAGGGGTGATCGTCCCGGCCCGGGTGGGTCCGGCCCAGGTCATCGCCATCGCGGCGCCGAGCATGAGGCCGACGAGGTGGGTGTCCGTGCCGTAGTACACGCGGGTGACGTCCGCCGGGTCGTAGCGCAGGGCCATGAGTAGCGCCGAGCCGACGCCGACGGACAGGACGAGCGCGCCGAGCACCCCCCAGCTCAGGCCCAGGTGGCGTCGGGCCGCGAGCAGCGCGATCGTCACCAGCGGCCACGCGAGGTAGAACTGCTCCTCGACCGCGAGCGACCAGAAGTTCATGAAGAGCTGCGGGCTCGTCGAGTGGAAGTAGTCGCTGCCGTTGGCGATCTCGAGCCAGTTCGTCGAGAACGTCAGGGCACCGAGAGCCTGCCGACGGATGCCGACGAGGAGATCGGCCTCGACGGTGCGGGCGATGAGGATGCACGCGGGGACGACGACGAGCAGGGCGGGCAGCAGTCGCCGGGCCCGGCGGGTCCAGAAGCCGCGGAGGTCGATCGATCCGTCGCGCTCCCTCTCACGCACGAGGAGTGTCGTGATGAGGAAGCCGGAGATGACGAAGAAGATGTCGACCCCGAGGAAGCCGCCGGGCAGCCAGTCGGGGTCGAGGTGGAAGAGCATGACGGCGCCGATGGCGAGGGCACGCAGGCCGTCGAGCCCGGCCAGGTGCCCGCGCGGCGGACGCGTGGGCACGGCATCGGCTCCAGGCCGCTCGGCCGTGGCCGGCGGCAGCACTGTCGTCGGGATCGGTGCGCCCACGAGGGGCACGCTAGGACCTCCTGCCGACAACCGTGGGGAGGCGCACCGGAGGACGTACGGTCCTGTCATGACTGCGCGAGCGACCATCTTCGTCCGGGGTCGGGTCCAGGGGGTGGGCTTCCGCTGGTGGACGCGCGCCCGCGCGCTCGAGCTCGGCCTCGTCGGCCACGCCCGCAACATGGACGACGGGAGGGTCGAGGTCGTCGCGGAGGGGGAGCCGGGAGCGCTCGACCGTCTCGAGGAGCTGCTGCGGGAGACCCCTTCGTCGACCGAGCGCCCCGGCCGGGTCGCCTCGGTCGTCCGTCAGGACGGGACGGCGAAGGGGAAGGCCGTCGGCTTCGTCGAGCGGTAGGACCGTGAGGGGGTCGTCCCGGCCGTGCACGTCGCGTCTGCGCCGGCATGAGACCGGGTCGCGTGGTGCCGGGCCATCGTCCTACGGTGCTGGGGTGAACCCGACCCCGCCCGAGCTGCAGCGCCTGCGCCAGAGCATCGACAACGTCGACGCGGCGCTCGTCCACCTGCTGGCCGAGAGGTTCAAGGCGACCCAGCGGGTCGGCGAGCTCAAGGCGGAGCTCGGGCTACCCCCGGCCGACCCGGGCCGTGAGGAGCGCCAGATCACGCGCCTGCGCGCGCTCGCCGACGAGGCCGGGCTCGATCCCCACTTCGCCGAGAAGTTCCTGAACTTCATCATCGCCGAGGTCATCCGCCACCACGAGGCCATCGCCGAGGCGAGCAACGAGGCCGGCGCCGGCGACCGCGCCGAGCGCTGACACCCAGGCTGCAGGGCAGCCCGCGGGTAGGGTGGCCGCAGCCGTGGGCGGCTGCGCCCTCGGCCCCTGGACCGCCGGCAGACCCCTTCGGAGCGTGACGTGTACGTCAAGAGCCTGACCCTCAAGGGCTTCAAGTCGTTCGCCTCCGCTACCCACCTCGGGCTCGAGCCCGGCATCACCTGCATCGTCGGGCCGAACGGGTCGGGCAAGTCCAACGTCGTCGACGCGCTCGCCTGGGTCATGGGGGAGCAGGGGGCGAAGTCCCTGCGCGGCGGCAAGATGGAGGACGTCATCTTCGCGGGCACCGCGGGCCGAGCACCCCTCGGGCGGGCCGAGGTCGCGATGACGATCGACAACACCGACGGCGCCCTGCCGATCGACTACACCGAGGTGACGATCAGCCGGACGATGTTCCGCAACGGCGGCTCCGAGTACGCCATCAACGGCACGTCGTGCCGCCTGCTCGACATCCAGGAGCTGCTCTCCGACTCCGGCATCGGCCGCGAGATGCACGTCATCGTCGGGCAGGGCCAGCTCGACACCGTCCTGCGGGCCACGCCCGAGGAGCGCCGCGGCTTCATCGAGGAGGCGGCCGGGGTCCTCAAGCACCGCAAGCGCAAGGAGAAGGCCCTGCGCAAGCTCGAGACCATGGAGGCCAACCTCTCCCGGGTCGCCGACCTCACCACCGAGATCCGCCGTCAGCTCGGCCCGCTGGGTCGCCAGGCCGAGGCGGCCCGCAAGGCCCAGGTCATCCAGACCGACGCCCGGGACGCCCGGTTCCGCCTGCTCGCCGACGACCTCGTCCAGCTGACGAGCGCCCTCGAGCAGGAGGTCGCCGACGAGACCGCGCTGCTGCGCCGCCGGGCCGCGCTCGAGGAGGAGCTGCTCGCGGCTCGCTCCGCGATCGGTGAGCAGGAGCGGGTCGCCGCGGAGGCAGCACCGCTCGTCGCGGCCGCCGGGCGCCGCTTCGTCAGCCTGCGGTCGGTCGCCGACCGGCTCGAGTCGACGGCGTCGTTGGCCGCCGAGCGGGTCCGTCTGCTCGGCCAGGACGAGGAGCACGAGAGCACGACCGGCCGTGACCCTGAGCAGCTGCGGCAGCAGGCCGCTGCGGCACGCGCCGACGAGGAGCGGCTCCGGGCCGAGATCGCGGAGATCACCGCCCGTCTGGCCGACGCGACCGGAGCTCGCGAGGCTGCCGAGCAGGCGCACAGCGCCGAGGTCGACCGGATCCAGCGGCTCGTCCGGGCCGCCGCCGACCGACGCGAGGGGCTGGCCCGGCTCACCGGCCAGGTGGGCGCCCGGCAGAGCAAGGTCGAGGCGGCCGAGGCCGAGGTCGGCCGGCTCGAAGGGGTCATCGCGCGGGCCGAGGAGCGGGCCACCGAGGCCGAGCAGGCCTTCCGGCGTCTCGAGGCGACGATCGCCGACGCTGAGGGCAGCGAGGCCGGGCTCGACGACGCCTACGAGAGCGCGAGCGCCACGCACGAGGCTGCCGAGGCAGAGGTCACCCGTTGGGTCGAGGCCGAACGGACCGCCGAGCGCGACCGTGGGGCGGCCCAGGCCCGGGTCGAGGCCCTCGAGCTCTCCCTTCGTCGCAAGGACGGCGCCCAGGCGCTGCGTGACGCCGCCGGCGAGGGCGGACCGACGATCCTCGGCTCGATCGCCGAGCTCATCACCGTCACCGGCGGGCACGAGGCCTCGGTCGCCGCGGCACTCGGCTCCGCCTCGGAGGCGCTCGCCGTCGGCTCCGCGAGCGACGCCGCGGCCGCCGTCCGTCGGCTCCGCGAGGAGGACGCCGGTCAGGTCTACCTCGTCGTCGGGTCGACCGCCGCCGCGGTGGACCGGTCCGACTGGCCCGACCTGCCGTCCGGTGCGACCTGGGCCGCCGACGTCGTCACCGCCCCCGAGTCCGTGGCCGATGCCGTCGCCCAGGTGCTCGACCGCGTGGCCCTCGTGCCCGACGAGGACGACGCCATCGCGCTCGCTGAGCGCGGGGTCACCGCCGTCACGAGGAGCGGCGACGTCTTCGGTCCCGGCTTCGTGCGTGGCGGGTCCGCCTCCGCGCCGAGCCTGCTCGAGCTCCAGTCTGCGCTCGACGAGGCCCGTGAGGCGGTCGCCGAGGCCGCACGCCGCGGCGAGCAGGCGACCTTCGAGCTCGCCGGTGCGCGCACGGCAGAGGCCCAGGCCCGCGAGGCGGCCGAGAGCGCTCTTGACGCGCTGCACGACAACGACGCCCAGATGGCGGCGGTCGCCGAGCAGCTCGGTGGTCTAGGACAGACCGCGCGGGTCGCTCGCGCCGAGGCCGAGCGCACCCGCACCGCCATCGCCGACCTCACGACGAGCCTCGAGACCGACCGGGGTGAGCTGGCGTCGCTCCAGAGCCGGCTCGCCGAGGCCCAGGCCGAGCCCGAGGAGACCGACGGCGTCGGGGACCCCTCGACGGAGGAGCGCGACCGGCTCGAGCTCGAGGCCAGCCGGGCCCGCACCGCAGAGACCGAGATCCGGCTCTCGCTGCGTACTACCGAAGAGCGTGCCCGCGCCCTGCACGGTCGGGCCGAGTCCCTCGAGGGCGCTGCCCGCAACGAGATCGCTGCCCGGGAGCGGCTCCGGGCCCGCCAGGAGCGCCGCCGACGCGAGGCCGAGGTCGCCGCCGCCGTCGAGGCCGACAC
>JBHWMJ010000305.1:0-6289 GCA_043423105.1 Marihabitans sp. | reverse complement strand
CGACCTCGACGAGGCGATCCGCTACTACTCCCCCGGCAGCGGATCCCCCTTCGCCGCCAAGCTCGACGAGCTGCGCTCGCTGGCTGGTGGGGCAAAGCTCTCCATCGACGTGCTGCCGATGTGCGCGCCCGAGGCGAAGCTCAAGAAGGGCTCGCCGTGCGAGCGCCACCTCGTGGCGCTCGAGACGCGGATGGCTCAGCTCTCCGGGCACGTCTGAGCCGACGGCCGCTGAGACGGCGGCGGGTCCGACAGCGTCGGGTCAGGCGGGGACCGGGCAGTTCGTCCGCGCCGCGAGGCGACGACGCAGGGCCCACATGAGCAGCCCGACGGCGGCCAGCTGGAGCAGGGGCTGCACCGGCTCGAACCAGGCCACCGCGCCGGTCGTGCCCAGGGCGAGCAGGACGAGCTTGTTGCATACCGGGCAGCCGACGGCGAAATACGTCAGCGCGCCGCCGATCATGCCGCGGGCGTCAAGCTCCTCGCCCACTGCCAGGGGCTCGTCACCCTGACGGGCGTAGGTCATCGACAGCAGCCCGACGAGCGCTGCCGTCAGGATCAGCGCGGGCCAGGACCACCAGGTCGGCGGGATCTCGCGGCTGAAGACCGGGTTCGGGATGAGCTCGGTGGGCAGGGCGACGACGAGGACGTAGCCGAATCGCTGGGCCACCAAGCGCGAGCTGATCCTGACCGTGGCCGAGCACCTCGCCGACACCGAAGCGCCCGACACCGACACCGGCTCGCTCGAGGGCGACCTGCGAGAGCTGGTCGAGGCGAAGCGTCGACTGTTCTCCGGAAAGGTCGGGGCCGCGATCGTTGCTCTCGTCGGAGAGGCGCCCCACGACCCCGACCTCGCGGCCGCACTACGTCAGAGCGTCGTGCACCCCACCCGCGATCACCTCGCCGCCATCGTGGGCCGCGCGACAGATCGCGGAGAGGACGCCACGGGTGTCGACGTCGACGCGGTAGCCGGGACCGTGCTCGGCCTGATCGTCGCGAATGTCGCACTCAACTCCCGCGAGAACGGCGAGGGTGACGCAGGCGACCCCAGCGGCATCCTGTCGACCCAGGACGAGGCAATCATCGCCAGAGCCCTCCAGCCTGACCAGGCCCGCGCGGACGAGCGCCTCGAAACCCCGGCCGACCGTGGGCCACTTGGCCAGCATCGGCCTCAGCAAGAGAGGTGACCACTTCGTCACCTTCACCGCTGATGTACCGCAGTGTGATCGAGCCAACGTCCTCAGTGTGCAGGCGTGGTCAAGTTTTTGGGACGTGCGCAAGTACGTGGGACGCAAGTGGGACAAGTGCAAGTTATCTGGGATTCCACAGAGATGTCGCCCGGTCTTGAGGAAATCTCAACACGACCACAAGATGGTGATCACCTTGGTGACGCATAGTCGAGGGACCGCAATATGCGCGGACCTCGCGCTGATCGAAGGAGCAGACGATGCACCTGACCACCCGCCGTGCCGCTGTCGTGGGCGTGAGCGCCCTGGCCGCGGTCGCTCTCTCCGCTTGTTCCAGCGAATCCGACGGGTCGATGCCGGGCATGAACCACGGCTCGGAGTCGATGTCCTCGAGCACCAGTAGGTCTGCGTCCTCGGGGCAGGAGGGCGACGTGATGTTCGCGCAGATGATGATCCCTCACCACCAGCAGGCGGTCGAGATGGCTGACCTTGCCCTGGACGACAGCTCGGGCGCGTCGGCAAAGGTGCAGGCCTTAGCCAAGGACATCAAGGCCGCTCAAGGCCCGGAGATCAAGACCATGCAGGGCTGGCTGGAGCAGTGGGGGGCCGAGCCGGCTAGCGAGGGCATGGGGCACGGTGGGATGGACCATGGCGACGGGATGATGAGCAAGTCCGAGATGACCGATCTCGAGTCCTCCTCGGGCGAAGAGTTCGACCAGATGTGGCTGACGATGATGATCAAGCACCATCAGGGCGCGGTGAAGATGGCCAAGGACGTGCAGTCCACGACCTCCAACAGCGAGGTCAAGACCATGGCTGCGGACATCATCGAGGCCCAGAACAGCGAGATCACCACGATGAAGGACCTGCTCTGAGCGGGCAGCCCTGATCTGCCACTCTGCCTTCCCCGCCACCCTCGCGTGCGACATCGGAGGTCTTCGTGAGCACTGAGAACGACCGACCTGACCTCGCTGACTCGACCCCGCTTGCCACGGACCCGGTGTGCGGCATGCAGGTCAGGCAGGACACGGCCCTGCGCACGGAGCACGACGGGCAGGAGTACTTCTTCTGCTCCGCGAGCTGCAAGGAGCGCTTCCTGGCAGACCCGCAGGGCTTCGAGGTGGGAGCGGTGGACCGCTCTTCGGCAGCGCCCGACCTGGCAGCACCGGTCTCGGCCAGCGAGTGGACCTGCCCGATGCACCCCGAGGTTCGTCAGGCCGGTCCTGGGGCGTGCCCGATCTGCGGGATGGCCCTGGAACCGGTGACCATCTCAGCCGACAGCGGCCCGAGCCGGGAGCTGGCGGACATGACCCGGCGCTTCTGGGCCGCGGTTGTGCTCAGCCTGCCCATCACCGTCCTGGAGATGGGCAGGCACCTGGTGCCATGGATCCACGAGGCCGTCCCGGCGCGGGTCTCGGTGTGGCTGCAGCTGGTGCTGGCCACGCCGGTCGTGCTGTGGGCGGGGGGGCCCTTCTTCGTGCGCGGATGGGCCTCGCTGCGAAGCCGCAACCTCAACATGTTCACCCTCATCGCGATGGGCACCGGGGTCGCCTGGCTGTTCAGCCTCGTGGCCACGACCATGCCCGGGGTCTTCCCCGACTCCTTCCGCAACGACGACGGCACCGTCGACGTCTACTTCGAGGCAGCCGCTGTCATCACCACCCTGGTCCTGCTCGGTCAGGTCCTCGAGCTGCGAGCACGCGAGCAGACCTCCGGTGCGATCAAGGCCCTGCTGAACCTCAGCCCCAAGACCGCCCGACGCATCATCGACGGCGTCGACGAGGAGATCCCCCTAGAGCAGGTGCAGGTCGCAGACCTGCTGCGGGTCCGCCCCGGGGAGGCGATACCGGTCGACGGCACCGTCACCGACGGCCGCTCCTCCGTTGATGAGTCGCTCGTGACCGGCGAGTCGATGCCCGTGACCAAGAGCGGCGGCGACGCGCTCATCGGCGGAACCATCAACGGCAGCGGCGGGCTGGTCATGCGCGCCGAGCGGGTGGGCACCGAGACGATGCTGGCCAGGATCGTGACCATGGTCGCCGACGCCCAACGCTCCCGCGCCCCGATCCAGCGCACCGCGGACAAGGTCTCGGCCATCTTCGTCCCCGTCGTCATCGCGATCGCCGTCATCGCCTTCGTCGCATGGGGCCTCGCCGGGCCCGACCCCAAGCTGGCCCACGCACTCATCGTCTCTGTCGCGGTCCTGATCATCGCCTGCCCCTGCGCCCTGGGCCTGGCCACACCGATGTCGATCATGGTCGGAGTGGGTCGCGGAGCCAGGCTGGGGGTGCTGATCAAGAACGCCGAAGCGCTCGAACGCATGGAGAAGGTCGACACCCTCGTGGTCGACAAGACCGGCACCCTGACCGAGGGACGACCCACCGTCACCCATATCGAGGCGGTCAACGGCGACGACCCCGACGACCTGCTGCGCACCGCCGCCGCTGTCGAACGGTCATCGGAGCACCCCCTGGCCCAGGCCATCGTCGAAGCCGCAACCGCCCAGCACCTGACCCTGCCCGACGTGTCCGACTTCGACTCACCGGTCGGGCGAGGTGTCACGGGCCTGGTCGAGCAACGACACGTCACCCTCGGCAACGCCGATTTCCTGGCCTCCCACCACATCGACACCGCCGCCTGGCGCGAACACGCAGACCAGCTGCGTCGACGGGGCGACCGTGATCTACATGGGCATCGACACCCAGCTCGCCGCCCTGTTCGCCATCGCCGACCCGGTGAAGGAGAGCACCCCGGCCGCGCTGGAAGCGTTGCGCGCCGACGGCATCGACGTCGTCATGCTCACCGGCGACAACCAGGTCACCGCGAACGCCGTCGCACGATCTCTGGGCATTGAGCGCGTCGAGGCCGAGGTCCTGCCCGACCACAAGAGCGACGTCGTGAAGAACCTGCGCGAAGCAGGCCGAGTGGTCGCCATGGCCGGGGACGGCATCAACGACGCGCCCGCCCTGGTAGCCGCGGACGTCGGCATCGCGATGGGATCGGGCACCGACGTGGCCATGGAGAGCGCGGGGATCACGCTGCTTCGCGGCGACCTCACCGGGATCACCAAGGCACGTCACCTCTCCGAGATGACGATGAGCAACATCCGCCAGAACCTCGTGTTCGCCTTCATCTACAACGCCGCAGGCATCCCCATCGCCGCCGGCGTGCTTTACCCCGTGCTCGGGCTGCTCCTCTCTCCCGTCCTCGCCGCCGCCGCCATGGCCCTGTCCAGTGTCAGCGTCATCGCCAACGCACTACGCCTGCGCGCCCGCACCGTCGATTAGCGCGGATGCCTCCCCCCACCACTGGCAGACGACTTGATGGACCCCTGCTATATCCCAACAACCACATCGGCCACCTCAGCCCTCCTCGGCCCCCTTAATCTGGGTTAGATGATTGCCAGGCGGGGGCCCGGTGACCCGTGAGTGACCGGGTCTCAGGTTCCTGGTCGGAACTTCGGAAGGGGAGTGGCTGCCGAGTGGTCCGGGCTGACCGAGACGAGGACTATGAATCGCCTGTAAGTCTTCGTCTCGGCTGGCCTGGGGCTGGCTGGCAGGGTTGGCGTCGGTCACCCGGTGCGCGTTGTGACTCCTGAATCGCCTGACCCCCCTTGGGGGTGTCATGCCTGGGATCTGTCCAGCGTGCGCTGGGTGCCGGCGCCGACCCTGGCCCACAACGATGGCTTGATCAGAAGCATGTCCACCAACGGGATTGCCGTCCCGGTGGTGTGACTCATCACGGGCCCGCCTCGTCGTGACTTCTCACCCGGGCTGACGCCGGCAACGACGTCCAACCCGAACAAGTGAGGAGAACATCGCATGCCCAGTCTGCCGGTCACGGTGGCTGAGACATACCGCTACGTCGTAGGGGTCGACACCCACGCGGCAACCCACAGCTACGCCGTCGTCGATGACCGCAGGGCACTGCTCGACCAAGCCACCTTCCCGACCTCCCCGGCCGGGCTGCGTCGCGCGAGGGACTGGATCGGTCGCCGCACCCAAGGTGATCTCGACTCGGTGCTGATCGCCGCCGAAGGAACTGGCTCCTACGGGGCTGTTCTCAGCGACGTCCTGTCTGATGCGGGCTACCGCGCGGTCGAAGCACCAACCCCTCGGCGCGAACGTGGCCGCGGGAAGACCGACGCTCTTGACGCTGTCCTCGCTGCCCGTGCCAGCTTGGTCATGCCGCTGGCCTCGCTACGTGATCGCCGCGCCGGTCAAGCGCACACCGCGCTGCGGGTCCTCACCGTCGCCCGTGAGCACCTCAACGTCGAGCGGACCAGGTGCATCAACGCACTGACCTCGATGCTGCGCAGTCACGACCTCGGCGTCGATGCCCGAAAGTCTCTGACTTCCCAGCAGGTCACCACCATCGCTGGATGGCGACGTCGCGAGGAAGGGATCGGGACGGCGACCGCCCGCGCTGAGGCAGTCCGACTGGCCAAGCGCGTGCTCGTGCTCGATGAGGAGCTGTTCGAGAACCGTCAGCGGCTGACCGAGATCGTCACCGCCGAGGCGCCCGAGCTCCTCGAATTGCGCGGCGTAGGCGCCGTCACCGCAGCCATCATCCTGACCGTCTGGTCCCACCCTGGACGCATCCGTAGCGAAGCGGCCTTCGCCGCGATCGCCGGCACTGCACCAATCCCCGCCTCGTCCGGCAACACCCGTGCGTCACCGCCTCAACCGCGGCGGCGACCGCCGGCTCAACCGGGCACTGAACACCATCGTGCTGACCCGCATGCGAACCGACCCAGACACCCGGGCCTACGTCCAACGGCGCCTGGCCGAGGGCAAGACCAGCAAGGAAATCCGACGCTGCCTCAAGCGCTACGTCGGACGGCAGATCTTCCGCACCCTCGCCGCGGCCCACCCAGGACCAGAAGTGCTCGCGCCAGCTGCTTGACACGACATAGAAGCATCCCGGGTCTGGTGGAGGCTCTCAATCCATGGTCTTCTTCACCGTCGCCGTGGTCGCCGCGATCGCCCTCGGCGTGCAGATCGTCCTCACCGACCGCAAGCTCGCTCGCACCCACCGCCCCAGCAGCGACGAGCACCTCTGAGGCCTCTCAGGCGGAGATGACGTCCGGCCGGGTACCGATGAGT
>JBHWMJ010000300.1:0-13535 GCA_043423105.1 Marihabitans sp. | reverse complement strand
TGCGATCAGCCCTGGCGCTGCTTGTGGCGCAGGTTCTCGCAGATCACCATGACCCGACCGTTGCGGCGGATCACCTTGCACTTGTCACAGATCTTCTTGACGCTCGGCTGAACCTTCACTGCCAACTCGTCCTTGATCGATCTGTCCCGGGGCGACGTTCGACGCACCGGGTCGTGCTGCTGTGGGTGGCGGAGCCGCCCGTCAGCGGTAACGGAAGACGATCCGGCCGCGGGTCAGGTCGTACGGGCTCAGCTCGACGACAACCTTGTCCTCGGGGAGGATTCGGATGTAGTGCTGCCGCATCTTGCCCGAGATGTGGGCGAGAACCTTGTGACCGTTCGTCAGCTCGACCCGGAACATTGCGTTCGGGAGCGCCTCGACGATCGTGCCCTCGACCTCGATGACACCGTCCTTCTTGGCCATACCCTCTCAATCCGTTGGTGGTCGCCCCCTGGATGGGGACGCCATGAGCCGCCCGCACGAGAACCTCGACGGCCTGTGACCGCACGAGGACGCGCGAGAGCGACACTCCAGTCTAGGGGATCTGGTGAGAACCCGCGAAATCGGGGGCCTTCCGGGTGTACCTTCACCCTCGTCCGGCGATCCCGTCCGTGACCTCGCCACGCATCACCCCGGGAAGTCGCCACCATGCCCTCGTTCTCGCGCGCCGCGCTGACCCTCACCGCCTCCACCGGCCTGCTGCTCACGGGACCGGCCCTCACCGCGAGCGCCGAGCCGCTCTCGAGCATCACCCCGACCGCCCCGATCGTCTCCGACGCCGAGTGCGGCATGGGGCAGGACACCTTCGTCCTCCCTGCCACCGAGGGCCTCGAGTACTCCGTGACGCTCGCCGGCGAGCGCGGGGTCCTGCCCGCCGGGGTCGAGATCCCCGGCGTCGTGGCCCTGCTCCCCTGGTTCGCGGAGCTCGGCGAGGTCGACGACCTCGAGGAGGTCCCCGCGCTGCCCGCCACCGCCACCGTGACGGTCGCCGTCGCCGCGCTGCCCGGCTACGAGCTCGCTCCGGGTGCGCCCACCTCCTTCGACGTCTCTGTCGACATCGCGCCCTGCGACGGCCCGGCCATCGCGCCCGTCGCTGTCACGAGCACCCGCTGCGAGCAGGTCACCGTCACCAACCCGGCCGGCAACCCCGACGCCTTCCTCCTCCTCACGACCGACCCCGACGACCCGACCGACATCACCGACGCGGACCTCTCGGCCGGCGAGACGGTCACGCTCGACATGGCGCCCGGCACCTGGTCCTGGGCGGCCCTGGACGCCACCCTCGATGACGACGACCTCCTCGACAGCTTCACCGAGGGCGACCTGACGCAGCGCCTCTCCGAGGCGGACGGCCCGGAGAGCGCCGCCGGGCAGCTCCGGACCCGGGCCGCCGAGATGCTCGAGGCAGACGCCCCCGCCATCACGCCCGAGGACCTCGAGCTGCTGCGCGAGGTCGGCGAGATGCTCGACGAGCTCGGACAGATGGGCGTCCTCCTGGGCGAGGGCGAGGTGACCGTCGCCGAGTGCCCGGCTCCGACGACGCCGCCGACCCCCGTGATCCCGGCCGTCGTCCAGACGGACGGCGGGACGGCCACCCCTTCGCCTGCGGGCGGGCTCCTCGCCACCCTGGCGGGCCTCCTCGGCCTCGGCGCCCTGCTCCACCGGGTGCGTCGCAGCGCCTGACCCGCGGCATCGATGAGGTCACGATCAGCCGAGAGGACCCCGCCGTGACTTGATCGGCCCCCCGCCGCCTGTGATGGGGTTGCGGGCATGGACTCTTTGGCGCGACGTCTAGGCCTGCGGACCCAACCGGCGATCTTCTTCGTCTCGGCGGGTCTGATGATCCTCATCCTCGCCCTGCTCCTCATCTTCCCCACACAGCTGGGTGAGGCCTTCGGCAGCGGGCGGGAGTGGATCGTCACGAACCTCGGCTGGTACTTCATCTTCGGGGTGACGGCCTGGCTCGTCATGCTCCTGCTCGTCGCCTTCGGGCCCTACGGCGAGATCGTCCTCGGCGACAAGGACCAGAAGCCGGACTACTCCTTCCTCTCCTGGTTCACGATGCTCTTCGCCGGCGGCATCGGCACCGTCCTGATGTTCTGGGGCGTCGCCGAGCCGATCTCGCACTTCGCGACGCCTCCCAAGGCCGGGGTCGAGCCCTACACCCCCGAGGCCGCGACCGACGCGATGAACTTCGCGCTCTACCACCTCAGCCTGCACACCTGGGCGATCTTCGCCCTGCCGGGCCTGGCCTTCGCCTACTTCATCCACCGCTACAAGCTGCCGGTCCGGGTGAGCTCGGTCTTCTACCCGCTGCTCAAGGAGCGGATCTACGGCCCGATCGGTCGCACCATCGACATCGTCTCGATCCTCGGCACGCTCTTCGGCGTCGCGGTCTCCATCGGCCTTGGCACCTCGCAGATCGGGGCCGGGCTCAACGCCCTCTTCGGCTGGGAGAACGGCACGACGCTGCAGGTGCTTGTCATCGTCGTCCTCACGACCGTGGCCGTGGGCTCGATCGTCGCGGGCCTCGACAAGGGCATCAAGTTCCTCAGCAACCTCAACATCGGCATGGCGATCGGCCTGATGATCTTCATCTTCCTCGCCGGCGGCATGACGCTCTTCCTCACCCGGCAGCTCTTCGAGACCCTCGGCGCCTACCTCACCGCGCTCCCGGGCCTGGCGCTGTGGAACGATGCGCTCGCCCGCGAGACCGGCGACGGCTGGGGCTGGCAGGGCGGCTGGACCGTCTTCTACTGGGCCTGGACTGTGTCCTGGGCGCCCTTCATGGGCATCTTCCTCGCCCGGATCTCTCGCGGTCGGACGATCCGCCAGTTCGTCCTCGGCGTCCTCTTCGCACCCTCTCTCTTCACGCTCATCTGGTTCGTCGTCTTCGGGTGGTCTGCCATGCGGATCGACGGGATGGATGGCGCAGAGGGCCCGATCTCCGGCGCCGTCGCCGAGAGCGTGCCGCTGGCGATGTTCGAGTTCTTCAGCCACTACCCGTTGACGACGATCCTCCAGGGCCTGGCCGTCATCATCGTCGCGCTCTTCTTCGCGACGAGCGCCGACTCCTCGTCCCTTGTCGTCGACATGCTCTGCACCGGTGACGGCGAGTCCGGGCCCGTGCGTCAGCGGATGTTCTGGGGCATCTCGCAGGGCGCTCTCGCCGCCCTGCTCATCGTCCTCGCCGGGGACGCCGGGCTCACCGCCCTGCAGCAGGTCATCACCGTGGTCGGCCTGCCGATGTTCACCTTGATGTTCATCGCCGGCATCGCCCTGCTCGTCGCCCTGAAGAAGGAGCGGCTGCGCTTCGTCACCGAGGTCGTCGGCATCCCGCCGGAGGCGAAGGAGGCCGGCACGGACGCGCTCGAGCGCGGGGAGATCGTCCACCAGTCCGCCGAGGGCGAGGCCGCCCGCCGCGAGGCGCTCGAGTCTGAGCGGTAGACCGGGGACTTCCGGTCGGGCCGGGATATTGGGTCCGGGCCGGGCTATTGCTGGGCCCGGCCAAGGTGTCCCGGCCCGCCACGGGTTTCCCGGCCCGGACAGCCGACGAGCCGAGGGCGAAGGGGGTCAGCCGGCGGCGTCGGTGACGGCGTCGGCGCCCAGCGCCCGGTCCGCGAAGAAGGCCTCGAGGACCTGCTGCGCGGCGTCGACCGCGCTGACGGTCCCGTCGGCCACACCCTCCTGGACCTCGCCGAGCACGGCCCGCACCCCCGGGCTGCGACGGACGCCGTCACGGAGCTCGGCGTCGACCATCGCCCACATCCAGCTCGTCTGCTGCGCGCGACGACGCGACTGCAGCGAGCCCTGCTCCTCGAGCCAGGCGCGGTGGTCGAGCACCGCCTGCCACACCTCGTCGAGGCCGGCTCCGGTCTGAGCCGAGCAGGTGAGGACCGGGGTGCGCCGAGCGTCCGGGTCCGGGTTCATGAGCCGCATCGCTCCAGAGAGCTCACGCGCAGCGACCCAGGCGTCGGACTCGTGCGGTCCGTCGGCCTTGTTGACGGCGATGACGTCGGCCATCTCGAGGATGCCGCGCTTGATGCCCTGCAGCTGGTCGCCGCCCCGGGCCAGCGCGAGCATGAGGAAGGTGTCGACCATCTCGGCGACCGCGACCTCGGACTGCCCGACCCCGACCGTCTCGACGAGGACGACGTCGAAGCCCGCGGCCTCGAGGACGAGCATCGACTCGCGGGTCGCCCGCGCCACTCCCCCGAGGTGGCTGCCGGACGGGGAGGGCCGCACGAAGGCGTCCTCGCTCGCCGTGAGGCGAGCCATCCGGGTCCGGTCACCGAGGACCGACCCGCCGGTCCGCGAGGACGACGGGTCGACCGCGACGACGGCGACGCGGTGCCCGCGCTCGACGAGCCGGGTGCCGAGCGCGTCGATGAAGGTCGACTTGCCCGCTCCGGGGATGCCGGAGACACCGACGCGGACGGCGCTGCCGGTCTGCGGAGCGAGTTCTGCGAGCAGGGCGCGCGCCTGCTCCCGGTGGTCCGGTCGCGAGGACTCCACGAGCGTGATCGCCCGGGCGATGTGCGCCCGGGACCGATCACGGACGCCGGCCGCGAGGTCGAGCACTGACTCACGCATCGGCGTGCTCACGCATCCGTCGAGCGCTCCTTGAGGGCGTCGACGAGGCGCAGTGCCGCCTCGGCGATGACCGTGCCCGGCGGGTAGATGTCGTCTGCCCCTGCTGCGCGCAGCTCCTCGAAGTCCTGGGTCGGGATGACGCCGCCCACGACGATCATGAGGTCCTGGCGCCCGAGGGCGTCCAGCTCGCGCCGCAGCGCGGGCACCAGGGTGAGGTGACCGGCCGCGAGCGAGCTGACCCCGACGACGTGGACGTCGGCCTCGACGGCCTGGCGTGCCACCTCGGCGGGCGTCTGGAAGAGGGGGCCCACGTCGACGTCGAAGCCGAGGTCGGCGAAGGCGGTCGCGATGACCTTCTGCCCGCGGTCGTGGCCGTCCTGACCCATCTTGGCGACGAGGATGCGGGGCCGGCGGCCCTCGGACCGCTCGAAGTCGGCGACCTTGGCCTGCGCCTCCTCGACCGCGCTGCTGCCCTTCGCCTCGTCCCGGTACACGCCCGAGATCGTACGGATCTGCGCGGTGTAGCGGCCGTAGACCTGCTCGAGGGCGGCGGACATCTCGCCGACGGTCGCCTTGGCGCGGGCCGCGTCGATGGCGAGCGCGAGGAGGTTGGTCTCCATCGACCCGCCAGCAGCCTTGGCGCCCTCGGTGAGGGCGGTCAGCGCCGCCTCGACCTCGGCGTCGTCGCGCTCGGCGCGCAGCCGCTCGAGCTTGGCGAGCTGCTGCTGGCGCACCGAGGCGTTGTCGACCTTGAGGACCTCGATCGCCTCGTCCTCGTCCACCGGGTACGTGTTGACGCCGATCACGGGCTGGGCCCCGGAGTCGATCCGCGCCTGCGTGCGCGCGGCGGCCTCCTCGATGCGCATCTTCGGGATGCCGGCCTCGATGGCCTTCGCCATGCCGCCGGCCTTCTCGACCTCCTCGATGTGCGCCCAGGCCCGCTTGGCGATGTCATGGGTCAGCCGCTCGACGTAGGCGCTGCCGCCCCACGGGTCGATGACCCGGGTGGTGCCGGACTCCTGCTGCAGCACGAGCTGGGTGTTGCGCGCGATGCGAGCCGAGAAGTCCGTCGGGAGGGCGATGGCTTCGTCGAGCGCGTTCGTGTGCAGCGACTGGGTGTGGCCCTGAGTGCTCGCCATCGCCTCGATCCCGGTACGGACGACGTTGTTGAAGACGTCCTGCGCAGTGAGGCTCCAGCCCGAGGTCTGGCTGTGCGTCCGCAGCGAGAGCGACTTGCTGCTCTTCGGCTCGAAGTTCTCCTGGACCAGACGGGCCCACAGCAGGCGGGCCGCGCGCATCTTCGCGATCTCCATGAAGAAGTTCATGCCGATCGCCCAGAAGAAGGACAGTCGCGGCGCGAAGGCGTCGACGTCGAGACCCGCCTCGCGGCCGGCGCGGATGTACTCGATGCCGTCTGCGAGCGTGTAGGCCAGCTCGAGGTCCTGCGTCGCCCCGGCCTCTTGCATGTGGTAGCCGGAGATGGAGATCGAGTTGAAGCGCGGCATCCGCGCCGAGGTGAAGGCGAAGATGTCGGAGATGATCCGCATCGACGGCGCGGGCGGGTAGATGTAGGTGTTGCGGACCATGAACTCCTTGAGGATGTCGTTCTGGATGGTGCCGCTCAGCTGCTCCGGGCTCACCCCCTGCTCCTCGGCCGCGACGACGTAGAGCGCGAGGATCGGCAGCACCGCGCCGTTCATCGTCATCGAGACGGACATCTGGTCCAGAGGGATGCCGTCGAAGAGGGTGCGCATGTCGTAGATCGAGTCGATCGCGACACCGGCCATGCCGACGTCACCCTCGACGCGGGGGTGGTCGGAGTCGTAGCCGCGGTGGGTCGCGAGGTCGAAGGCGACCGAGAGGCCCTTCTGGCCGGCCGCGAGGTTGCGGCGGTAGAAGGCGTTGGACTCCTCGGCCGTGGAGAAGCCGGCATACTGCCGGATCGTCCACGGCTGGTTGACGTACATCGTCGGGTACGGGCCCCGGAGGAAGGGTGGCGCACCCGGCACCGTCTCGAGGAAGTCCAGTCCCTCGGTGTCGGCCTCGGTGTAGACGGGGGCGACGCGGATGTGCTCGGGGGTCTCCCACCCGTCAGCGGCACCCGGGCTCGCCTCGAGCAGGGCGCTCCAGCGCTCGGCCGCCCCGTCGGAGGGGAGCCCGCTGCCGAGCTCGGCACCGGAGAGATCGGGGATGGCGCTCATCGGGCGTCTCCTTCGGTGAGTCGGTCGAGCAGGTCGGAGAGGAGCGCGACGACGTCGACCCCTTCGCGGGCCTCGAGGACCTCATGGTCACCGTCGCCCAGCTCCGCGGTGCGACCCGCGAGGACGATCGTGCCCACCCCGGCGTCTCGAAGGGCGGCGATCACGTCTGCCCCGACCGACGCGTTGACCTTGGGCGAGGTGGCGAGGACCGCCACCGTGTGCCCACCGGACCGAGCCGCCTTGGCGGCACCGCCCGCGTCGACGTCCTCGGCGAGGTCGGCGCCGATGCCGGCGACGGCGAGGAGGTTGGCGGCGAAGGTCTGGCGGGCACCGAAGTCGCGTCGCGTCCCAGGGCTCACGAGGAGGACCCGAGGCGCCTCCCCCCCGGCCGTCCGGGCGCGCAGCTCCTCGAAGACCTCGCCGTCACGGTGGCGGAGCAGACCGCCGGCGGTTGCCTCCGGGCGCGCCTCGCGAGTCAGCAGCTCCTCCCCCGCGAGCGGGAAGGTCGAGGTCCCCGTGAGCGGGATGCTCCGCGACGACAGGCCGGCCAGCCGCTCGGTCCACATGCCCTCGAGATGTGCAGCCAGCGAGCCGTCGGCGAGAACGGCCGCGACTCCCCCGGCGGCGTCGATCTCGCCGAGGCGGGCCCAGGCACGCTGCGCCATCTCGTCGGTGAGCGACTCGACGTACCACGAGCCGCCTGCCGGGTCGGCGACCGCGGCGACGTGGCTCTCGAAGGCGAGCAGGCTCTGGGTGTTGCGCGCGAGCCGGCGGGAGAAGGGCTGCGGCAGACCGAGCGGGGTGTCGTAGGGCAGCACGGTGATGCGCTCGGCGCCCCCCGCGCTCGCCGAGAAGCACGCGATGGTGCCGCGGAGGACGTTGACCCACGGGTCTGTGGCGGTGAGCATCCGGGCAGAGGTCACGGCGTGGATGCGCGCTGCCCGCACCTCCTCCGGGACGCCGGCGAGATCGCCGACGCGGGCCCACAGCCGCCGCAGCGCGCGGAGCTTGGCGATCGTCGAGAACTGGTCGGCCGTCGCCGCGACCCGGAAGTCGATGGCGGTGAAGGCGTCTGCCGGGCTCACCCCTTCGCCCTCGAGAGCGCGGACGTAGGCGACGGCCGTGGCGACGGCGAGCGCCACCTCCTCGACGTCGGTCGCACCGGCGTCGTGGTAGATCAGCGAGTCGACGGTGAGCGCGACCACCCCCTCGAGGACGCCGGCACGCTGGACGAAGGGGGCGAGACCGGCGAGGTCCGCGGGCTGCCCGGTTGCGGCGGCCGCGCCGAGCGGGTCGAGCCCGAGGCTCGAGCCCGGGGCGACCGAGGGCGCCGCCTCGAGGACGGTCAGGAGCGCCTCGGCGGCGGCCACCTGCTCGGTCACCGAGGAGACGGCGACCGGGGCGAGGTCAAGGAGCACGCCGTCGAGCGCCGCCGCAAGGTCGGACGGAGCCAGGTAGCCGTCACCGACGGTGACCCACACCGAGGTGACGCCGCGCTCGAGGTCCTCGAGGACGGCCCGTCGAACATGCTCGGCGTCGGTGCCCTCGACGAGCTGGCGCACGTCCCACGGCTGGTCGGGGTCGCGCGGACCGCTCCCGCGGGTGAAGGGCATGGCACCCGGGAGACCGAGAGGCGTGCGCTCGCCCTGGTAGAGGGGCTGGACGACGATGCCATCGGCCAGGGTCGTCGTCAGGGAGCCAACGGCGTCGGGCCCGCTGAGCCGCTGATCCTCCGCGCGAGACTTGTTCACCACCCCCGCCACGAGCTCCTGCCAGCGGTCGAGGCTGGTGGTCGGGAAGTCTCCGGCCAGGGTCATCACGGCGTCGTCGGGGGTGACGGTCACGCGGGGCGCTCTCCTTGCTCGGTCCCGGGGGCAGGCGCCACCCGGGAGTCAGCACTGCTCGTCTCACCCTAGTGGGCGCACGGCCGGTCGTCGGAGGATGGTGAGGACGATCATGCCCAGCGGGCGGACTCAGTCCCCGAGCGGTCCGAAGGGGGCGCCGACCGCAGCGAGCTCGGCCTCGCCGCCGTCGATCTCGGTGAGGACCCACAGCCCCTTCGCGGTGATCGCGACGGAGTGCTCCCAGTGCGCGGCGCGCGACCCGTCGTTCGTCACGACGGTCCAGTCGTCGGCGAGCACGTGGTTGTCCTGCGCACCGAGGGTGATCATTGGCTCGATGCAGATCGTCGTGCCGACCGGCGTCGCCGGGCTCTTGCCGCCGTGCCGGTAGTTCGGCACCTGCGGCGGCATGTGCATGTCCTCCCCGATGCCGTGGCCGACGTAGTCCTGGACGATGCCGTACGTCCGGCCGTCCGCCACGCCCGAGGCCTCGATCGAGGACTGGACCCCTTCGCCGACGTCGCTGATCCGTCCGCCGGCGCGCAGCGCAGCCACCCCGGCCCACAGCGACGCTCGGGTCGCTGCGCTCAGCTCGACGTCCTCTGGGCGTCCGGCGTCGTCGCCGCCGACGACGACGGTCATCGCGGCGTCACCGTTCCAGCCGTCCACCTGCGCCCCGCAGTCGATGCTCAGCAGGTCGCCGGCCCGCAGGACCCGCTCGCCCGGGATGCCGTGGACGATCTCCTCGTTGACGGAGGTGCACAGCGTGTGCCGGTAACCCGGGACGAGCTGGAAGTTCGGGATGCCGCCATGGTCCCGGATGAAGGTCTCGGCGAGCGCGTCGAGCTGACCGGTGGTCACCCCTTCGCGCACCTCGGTGCGCAGCATCTCCAGGGTGCGTCCTACGAGGAGACCCGCCACCCGCATGCGGAGCAGCTGCTCCTCCCCCTTCGCCGCAACCCGATCCCGGCTCAGCCAGCCCACGCGTCAGCTCTCGAGCGCGGAGAAGATCCGCTCGCTGACCTCGTCGACATCACCCATGCCGTCGACCTCGACGAGCAGTCCGCGCTCCCGGAAGACCGCGGCGAGCGGCTCGGTCTCGCGGGCGTAGATCGACTGGCGTTCGCGGATGACGTCCTCGGTGTCGTCCGCCCGGCCCTCGACCTCGGCACGCTTGAGCAGCCGCTCGACGACCTCGTCCTCGTCCGCGGTGAGCATGAGGACCTTCTCGACGGACCGGTCGTGCTTCGCAAGCATCGCGTCGAGCGCGGTGACCTGACCCGTCGTGCGGGGGTAGCCGTCGAGCAGGAAGCCGGGCTCGCAGTCGGCCTCGCTCAGGCGGTCCTCAACGATGGCGTTGGTGATGTCGTCAGGGACGTAGCCGCCGCTGGCGGTGATCTCCTTGACCTGGAGACCGAGCGGGGTCTCGTTCTTGATGTTGGCCCGGAAGATGTCGCCGGTGGAGATCGCGGGGATCCCGTAGCGGTCGGCGATCCGGGAGGCCTGCGTGCCCTTGCCGGCCCCGGGCGGGCCGAAGATGCTCAGTCGCATCAGCGGAGGAACCCTTCATAGTCGCGTTGCTGGAGCTGAGACTCGATCTGCTTCACCGTCTCGAGACCGACGCCGACCATGATGAGGATCGACGTGCCGCCGAAGGGGAAGTTCGGGTTCGCACCGACAAGCACGAGGGCGATGAGCGGGATGAGCGAGACCAGAGCCAGATAGATGGCGCCCGCGACGGTGATGCGGGACAGCACGTAGGAGAGGTACTCGGCCGTGGGTCGCCCGGCGCGGATACCTGGGATGAAGCCGCCGTAGCGCTTCATGTTGTCGGCCACCTCGGTGGGGTTGAAGGTGATCGACACGTAGAAGAAGGTGAAGAACAGGATCATGGCCGTGAAGACCGCGATGTAGACCCACGTCGGCTGCGAGGGGTTGAAGTGCTGCTGCAGCCAGGTCACCCAGCCCGGGGCGTTGCCCGTCGGGTCCTGCTGGAACTGCGCCACCATCATCGGCAGCGCGAGCATCGAGCTCGCGAAGATCACCGGGATGACGTTGGCCATGTTGACCTTGATCGGGATGTACGTCGAGGTCCCGCCGTACATCTGCCGACCGACCATCCGCTTGGCGTACTGCACCGGGATCCGGCGCTGGCTCTGCTCGACGAAGACGACCGCCGTGATGATGAGCAGCCCGATCGCGATGACGAGGAAGAAGATGTCCCAGCGACCCTCGCGCTGCTGGATCGCCCACAGGGACCCGGGGAAGGTTGCGGTGATCGAGGTGAAGATCAGCAGCGACATGCCGTTGCCGACACCCTTGTCCGTGATGAGCTCGCCGAGCCACATGATCAGGCCCGTGCCGGCGGTCATCGTGAGAACCATGATGAGGATGCTCGGCATCGACTCGCGGTAGAGGATGTTCGTGCAGTTCGCGTTGCCGAAGAGCTGGCTGGGGTTGCGGGCGAAGGTGATGAAGGTCGCCGACTGCAGGACCGCCAGGGCGATCGTCAGGTACCGCGTGTACTGGGTCATCTTCGCCTGACCCTGCTGGCCCTCCTTCTTGAGGGCCTCGAAGCGCGGGATGACGACGGTGAGCAGCTGGACGATGATGCTCGCCGTGATGTACGGCATGATCCCCAGCGCGAAGATCGAGAGCTGGAGGAGCGCGCCCCCGCTGAAGAGGTTGGCCATCCCGAGGAAGGTCGTGCTCGCGTCGTCCCTCGCCCCGGCGATGCAGGCCTGCACGGCGTTGTAGTCGACGTTCGGCGTCGGTACGAAGGAGCCGAGGCGGAAGAGAACGACGATGCCGAGGGTGAACAGCAGCTTGCGTCGCAGGTCCGGCGTCTTGAACGCACGGGTGAAGGCGGAGAGCAACTGATCCTCCAGATATGTCACGTGGGACCGCGGTGGTGGGCGGCCGCGTGACCGGGACGGGTGAGACTGAAGCACGATACCCGGCACGGCTGTGCCGGGCGAACCAGACCCTGCGCGTGGCGGTGCGACGACAGAGTGTCGGGACGGCGAAGGGGTCCGGCGGACGATGCGTCCGCCGGACCCCTTCGAGCGCGGCCTGGGTCAGGCGCCGGTGATGGAACCGCCGGCAGCCTCGACCTTCTCCTTGGCGCTGGCGGAGAACGCGTCGACGGTCAGGTTGACCTTGACGGTGATCTCGCCGGTGCCGAGGACCTTGACGGGCTGGCCCTTGCGGACGGCGCCCTTGGCCACGAGGTCGGCCACGGTCACGTCGCCACCCTCGGGGAAGAGAGCGGAGACGCGGTCGAGGTTGACGACCTGGTACTCCGTCTTGAACGGGTTCTTGAAGCCGCGGAGCTTCGGCAGACGCATGTGCAGCGGCGTCTGGCCGCCCTCGAACCGGGCGGGCACCTGGTAACGGGCCTTGGTGCCCTTGGTGCCGCGGCCGGCGGTCTTGCCCTTGGAGCCCTCACCGCGACCGACACGGGTCTTGGCGGTCTTGGCGCCAGGGGCCGGACGCAGGTGGTGGACCTTGAGGGCGTGGGTGGAGCCGCTGCTCTCCGTGCCCTCAGTGGTCTTCTTGGCGTCAGCCATGATCAGTCAACCTCCTCGACGGCCACGAGGTGCGCGACCGTGCGGACCATGCCCCGGATCTCCGGGCGGTCCTCCTTGACGACGACGTCGCCGATGCGCTTCAGACCGAGGCTGCGCAGCGTGTCCCGCTGGTTCTGCTTGCCACCGATCTCGGAACGAGTCTGGGTCACCTTGAGACGAGGCATCAGGCACCTGCCTTCTCGGACTCACGAGCCGCGCGGGCCTCCTCGCGACCAGCAGCCTGGGCGCGGAGCATCGCGGCGGGGGCGACCTCGTCCAGGGGCAGACCGCGGCGAGCCGCGACGGCCTCCGGACGCTCGAGACCCGTGAGGGCCTCGACGGTCGCGTGGACGATGTTGATGGAGTTCTGCGACCCGAGCGACTTGCTCAGGACGTCGTGGATGCCGGCGCACTCGAGGACCGCGCGGACCGGGCCACCGGCGATGACACCGGTACCGGGAGCGGCCGGGCGCAGCAGGACGACGCCCGCAGCAGCCTCACCCTGGATGGGGTGCGGGATGGTGCCCTGGATGCGAGGCACCTTGAAGAACGCCTTCTTGGCCTCCTCGACACCCTTGGCGATCGCCGCGGGCACCTCCTTGGCCTTGCCGTAGCCGACGCCCACGGTGCCGTCACCGTCGCCGACGACGACGAGAGCGGTGAAGCTGAAGCGACGACCACCCTTGACGACCTTGGCGACACGGTTGATGGTGACGACGCGCTCGAGGTACTGGCTCTCGGCAGCGCGGTTGTCGCGACCGCCGTCACGGCCGCCACGGCCACCGCGGCCGCGGTTGTCGTTCCGGTTGTCGTTGCGGTCGTTGGAGCGCTCGTTGGTGCCAGCGGCACCGGCGCCTCGACGCTGGGGTCCGGGCATCAGATGTTCCTCTTCTCGACGGTGTCGATGTTCAGGGTCTTCGTCACAGCGACAGGCCCCCCTCGCGGGCGCCGTCGGCGATCGCCGCGACACGACCGTGGTACTTGTTGCCGCCCCGGTCGAAGACGACGGCCTCCACGCCGGCCGCCTTGGCCCGCTCGGCGACGAGCTCGCCGACCTTCTTGGCCTGCTCGGTCTTGCCACCGGTGACGGTGCGGACGTCGGCCTCCATCGTGGAGGCGGAGGCGACGGTCTTGCCCACGGTGTCGTCGACGACCTGGACGAAGACGTGGCGGCTCGAGCGGCTCACGACGAGACGCGGGCGCACAGCGGTGCCCTTGAGCTTCTTGCGGACGCGCAGGTGGCGACGGCCGCGCGCAGCAACCTTGCCCTTGGCGCGCTTGACAGTGATAGCCATGGCTTACTTACCAGCCTTTCCGACCTTGCGACGGAT
>JBHWMJ010000292.1:0-20849 GCA_043423105.1 Marihabitans sp. | reverse complement strand
ACGAGCTCGAGCGTGAGGTCCCGTACGGAGAGCGTCGTCCGGGCGTTGTCGAGGTCGACCCACCCAGCCGATGTCATCCCGCGCCGGAGGTCGTCGGTCGGCAGCTCGACCCGCTCCGGCGGCGCCTCGGCGTAACGGGAGGTGAGATAGCGGGCCGGGTTCTTCGGGGTCGGCGCGTAGTAGTCGTTCGACCCCATGACGAAGACACCCGGCACTTCGAGGAGAGGTCCCAGCGCAGCGAGCACGCCGGGGACCGCCTCGAGGTGGCTGAGATTGTCGCCGGTGTTGACGACGAGGTCCGGGCGTAGGTCCGCCAGGCTGCGGATCCACTCGGTCTTGCGTTCCTGACCGGGGACGAGGTGGATGTCGCTCACCTGGAGCACCCGGAGGGGTCGAGCCCCCTCGGGGAGCACGGGGAGGGTCCATCGGCGCAGGGCGAAGAGACGCCGCTCGACGAGGCTCGCGTACGCGAGACCCGCAGCGCCAGCAGCGGCGCCCAGCGCGCCGGCCCGGACGAGCGAGGACATCATGCGACCCATTCTCGCCCACCCCGACGGGATATCTGGTCGCCGGGCCTCGATCGGCACGCGACAATGGGTCCATGACCGAGTCACTCAAGGCGACCCTCCAGCACGACCTCCACGACGCCATGCGTCAGCGCGACCAGCTGCGCTCCTCGACGCTGCGCATGGCGCTCGCCGCGATCACCACGGAGGAGGTGGCCGGTGAGAGCGCCCGCGAGCTGACCGACGCGGAGACCCTCAAGGTCGTCGCCAAGGAGGCCAAGAAGCGCAAGGAGGCGGCTACCGCCTACGACGGTGCCGGGCGGACCGAGCTCGCGGAGCAGGAGCGGGCCGAGCTCGCGGTCCTCGAGACCTACCTCCCCGAGCAGCTCGACGAGGCCGCGCTCGCCGAGATCGTCGACCGGGCCATCGCCTCCGTCGGGGCCACTGGCATGCAGCAGATGGGGCAGGTCATGAAGGCCGCCCAGGCAGAGGTTGCCGGCCGGGCCGACGGAGGCGCGGTGGCTGCCATGGTCAAGCAGCGCCTCGCCGGCTGACGCCAGACAACAACAAAGGGGGGTGCCCACCGAAGCGCGGTGGGCACCCCCCTTCGCGCTGGTTCAGTCCTTCTCTGCCGGGGGCGTCTTCTTCGGCTTGGCCGAGGGCTTCGCCGAGGTGCTCGACGGCTTGGGGCTCGACGAGCTCGACGACGGCTTCGGGGTCGACGAGCTCGAGGGCGGCGCGGCAGGCTGCGGCGGCGGGGTGTAGGGCGGGACGCCGCTCGAGACGAAGTAGCTCACCGTGGAACCCTTCGCCGCCTGGCCGGACGGCGAGGTGTACGAGACCGTCCACTCAGCGGCGCGGCTGTTGACCAGGCCGCCGTTCCGCGGGGTGAAGCCGGCGTCCTTGAGGGCCTTCTCCGCCTCCGCGACCGGCTTGCCGGCGACGTTGGGGATGGTGCGGATGTCGCCGCGGACGACCTTATCGCCGGGCTTCTTGAAGTCCTTCTGCTCCATGCCCTCGCTGGCGTCGTCCATGATCTGCCGCCACAGCGGGGCCGCGATCGTGCCGCCGAAGACCTGCCCGGCGCAGACGCCGCCGATGCAGACACCGTCCATGCTCTTCTCAGTGATCGGGGTGCCGACCCAGACCGCTGTCGAGAGCTGCGGCGTGTAGCCGACGAACCAGGACTGGCGGTGCTTGTCGGTGGTGCCCGTCTTGCCGGCCGCGGGGCGACCGCCCTCGAGCCGGGCGTTCGTCGCGGTGCCCTCCTTGATCGGAGACTCGAGCAGACTGGTCACCCCTCGTGCCACGTCCGCCTTCATGACCTGCTTGCACGCGACGGGCTTGAGCTTGATCTGCTTGCCGTTCGCGCGGGTGATCGACTCGATCGGGCTCGGCGGGCAGTACTTGCCGTCGGCAGCCAGGGTGGCGAAGGAGCTCGCCAGCTGGAGCGGCGAGGTCGAGTCGGAGCCGAGGACGATGTTGGCGATGGAGTAGTCGTCCTTGGCCTTCTTGCCGTCGATGTAGACGGTGCCGTAGGTCTGGCCGTTGCCGTCGGTCAGGCCCATCTGGCCCATGACCTTCGGGATGTTGCACGAGCCGATGTCCGAGGCGAGCTGAGCGAAGGCCGTGTTGATCGACTGCGCGGTCGCCTTGCGGAGGGAGATGCTGCCGCCGCTCGTGAAGTCGTTCTGGACCTCCCACGGCGCGCCCGCCGTGCACTTGGGGTCGAACTCGTCGGGCATGAAGGTGTGCGGGCTGCCCAGACCAGCCATCGGTGCCTGGATGTTGGACTCCATCGGCTTGCCCTGCTTGAGCGCGGCAACCAGGGCGTACATCTTGGCCGTCGAGCCGATGGCGAAGCCGTTCGTCCCGCCGTAGCGCGAGGGGTAGGTCCAGGCCTGCTCCGAGTACTTCGTCGAGGCCTGCTTCAGGCCCACCTTGTACTGCGAGGTCTGGGCCAGCGCGCGGACCTTGCCGGTACCGGGCTCGACCATCGCAGCAGCGGCACCGACCCCGCTCGGGTCGCCGTTCGGCACCCGGTCGGTGAGGTCGTCGTGCATCTTCTTCTGCCAGTCGCGGCGCAGCGTCGTCTTGATCGTCAGCCCGCCGGTGTTGACCGCCTGCAGCCGGGCATCGGGGTCGGGGCCGAGCTCCGGGAGGGTCTTGAGGTACTCCATGACGTAGTTGCAGAAGTAGGGGTCGACCGCCTTGGTGCAGGTCCCGCCCTCGTTGCGCTTGATCTTCAGGGTGTCGGCGACGTTCTGCTTGACGAACTTGGAGTGCTGCTCCTCGGTGATCATCCCGAGGGCGTACATCCGGTCGAGGACGAGGTCACGACGCTGCTGGACCTCTTCGGGGTTGGTCCTGATGTTGAGCCGGCTCGGGGACTGCACGACGCCGGCGAGCGTCGCGGCCTCGCCGACCGTCAGCTTGCTCGCCTTCTTCGAGAAGAAGTGCTGCGCCGCGGCCTCGACGCCGTATGCCTGGTCGCCGTAGTAGACGAGGTTGAGGTAGCCGTTGAGGATCTGGCTCTTCGTGTGCGTCTTCTCGACGTCGAGCGCGTACTTCATCTCCTGCAGCTTGCGGCTGTAGCTCTGCTCGACCGCTGCCTGTGCAGCCTCCTGGTCGTCCTGCCGGATCGCCTTCTCCTGAAGCATGATCTTCACGTACTGCTGCGTGATCGAGGAGCCACCCTGGGTCGAGTCGCTCGACAGGTTCTGGAAGAAGGCTCGGCTCGTGCCGCGCAGGTCGATCCCACCGTGCTCGTAGAAGCGGCTGTCCTCGATGGCCAGCTGGGCGTTGATCATGTTCTTGCTGATCTGCTTCATCGGGACGATGATGCGGTTCGCGTCGTACGGCGTGGCGAGCAGCTTGTTGTCCGCCGAGTAGATCTTGCTTTGCTGGGCCAACGAGACGGCGGAGAACTCCCCGTCGAGGTTGTCGAAGGCGTTGACCGTGCCTCGGGCAGCGCTGCCGGACGCCCCGGCCAGGGGCATGAGCAGGCCCGCGCTGATGAGGCCCATCCCGACGGCGACCGCGACGAACGCGCCGAGCAGGCGCACCAGGTGGGGGCTGGCATTCTCCGGCATGGGGGCCAGGGTAACGGCGCAGGCTGGGTGGTCCCAGGAGGCGCGTGCTGGGGGCGGTCAGGACGTGGCGCTGTGCAACCGCTCACGACTAGTTCTTTAGAACTATGTATTTGGTATCGCGACGTGCCTACCATGGCGCTGGGTCTTACCGGGGAGTATCGGCTCAGGAAAATTCTCGAGGAGTTGTGGACATGACGGTCGCAGCCATCCGCTCGACGTGGAGCGCCGACTGGGCCAAGGAAGGGCAGTGCCGGGGCATGGACCCGGATGCGCTCTTCGTGCAGGGCAAGGACCAACGCGCCGCGAAGCTCGCCTGCCGTGGCTGCCCTGTCATCGCCGAGTGTCTCGCCGACGCCCTCGACAACCGCACCGAGTTCGGCGTGTGGGGCGGCATGACCGAGCGTGAGCGCCGAGCGCTGCTGCGGCGCCGTCCCGAGGTCACGAGCTGGTCGACCCTCTTCCAGAACGCCGCGGCCCGAGAGGCAGCCCTCCAGCCCGGCCGCTGATCCCTGACTGCTCCGCGACCCACCGCGCAGTGGCTCAGCGCGCCCGACGGCCTGCCCCGGGCGTGCTGCGTGCGCTCGTGAGATCCCTCGCCACGACCTCGAGGCCGAGCAGGTCGTGCACGTCCGTCCCGCGGTCCGGCACGACATGGAGGCTCGCCTCCCAGCCGGGCTTCGCGCGCAACGACCTCAGCTGCGCCGCGTGCCGTCGAGCCCGCCGTGCGCGGTGGACGTGCTCCTCCAGCGCGGCCTCGGCCAGCGGACCGGGTGACCGGTCGAGCGCCTCCAGGGCCGCGGTAATCGTGGGGTCGCCCGGCGCGCGGACCACCCGCGTCACGACGATGGCGGCCGGTGTGATCCCTTCGCTGCCCAGCCGTTCGACGAGGTGCTCCGCCTCGGTGACGGACGCATCCTCGGTGGAGGTGACGACGACGAACGCCGTGGAGCCCGAGGTGAGGGCCGCATACGTCCGGTCGGCCCTCTCCCGGAAGCCGCCGAGCACGGACTCCAGGGCGCTGAGCAGGACCTGGACGTCCGCGACGAGCGAGCCGCCGAGGAGCGCGCCGACGACACCGCGGGCCAGGCGGAGGCCGCCGCCGACGACCTTGAGGCCTGCCCGGCTGCCGAGACGGGCAGGCGCCGAGAGCACGCGGACAAGCCGTCCGTCGACGAACCGTCCGAGCCGCTGGGGCGCATCGAGGAAGTCCAGGGCCGACCGGGAGGGCGGGGTGTCGACGACGAGCAGGTCCCACCGGCCCGTGCGCGTCATCTCCTCCCGGAGCTGCCCGAGCCGCTCCATCGCCATGTACTCCTGGGTCCCGGCGAGAGAGGACGCGAGCGACTCGTACAGCGGGTGGGTGAGGATCGCCTCGACCCGCTCGGCCGGGGCGTGCGCCCGCACGACATCGTCGAAGGTGCGCCGCATGTCGAGGAGCAGGACGTCGAGCACCGCCGGCTCACCGTGCACCGTCTCGACCCCGACGACCCGATGCGGCTCGGGGTCGACCGCGTCGGCGCCCAGCGCCTGAGCCAACCGGCGGGCGGGGTCGATGGTCAGGACGGCGACGCGTCGGCCCTGCTCCGCGGCATGGAGGCCGAGTGCGGCCGCGGTCGTCGTCTTGCCGACGCCACCGGACCCGACGCAGACGACCACGTCGGTCGCCGAGTCGGTGAGACGCTCCGCCAGGGGAGTGGTCATGCCGGTGCCTCGACGGTGAGGAGCTGGTCGGCCAGGTCGTCGAGGACCTCTCGGTCGGTCTCGCCGGCGCCGGGGCGAAGGGAGCGGGCCGGCAGGCCGGTCGAGGTGAGCCGGGCGAGGAGGGCGCGGCGGTGCTCGTCGCGGGCGGCGCGCGCCCCGAGCTCGTCGACGAGGTGACCGGCGGTGGCGGCGGTGACATCGAGGCCGCACCCGCGCAGCTCGGCCTGGAGCGCCTCGACGACGTCGGGATCAACGAGGGCGCCGACCACCTCGTCGGGGAGCGTGCTGGGGTCGTGCTGGTTGACGACGACCTGGGTGACCGGCCAGCCGAGCCCGGTGAGCTCGGCTGCCGACTCGACGGTCTCCTCGACAGGCAGCTCCTCGAGGAGGGTCACGAGGTGGATCGCGGTGCTCGCCCGCAGCCACCCGTCGATGCGCTCCGCCTGCGCCCGGATCGGGCCGACCTGCGCCATCGCCGCAACCTGCGCAGCGGCGGAGAGGAACCTGCCCACCCGTCCCGTCGGCGGAGCATCGAGGACGACGGCGTCGTAGTGCTCGCCAGGCCGCGTCGTGAGGTGTCGTCGGGCGGCCTCGTAGACCTTGCCGAGCGCGATGACATCACGGATCCCGGGTGCGATCGTCGTGGCGAAGTCGACGGCTCCGATCGCCGTGAGCACCCCGGCCGCGGCCGGGACCGGGACCTTGAGGCGCAGGTACTGCAGCAGGGCTGCGCGCGCATCGACGTCGAGGACATGCACCTCACCACCGCCGGTGATCGTCGCCACCAGCTGCTCACCCTGGCGCTGCGGGACCCCGAAGGCTGCCGCCAGGCCGCCGCGACCCTCGACCTCCACGACGAGGACGCGGGCTCCCCCCTTCGCCAGGGCAAGACCTTGGGCCGCCGCGACGGTCGTCTTGCCGGTGCCGCCCTTGCCGGTGACGATGTGCAGCGCCACGGGCGGGCTGACGGGGAAGGTGGGCACGGGTGCAGCGTAGAGCGGGCGGCCTCGTCGCTAGGCTGCCCGTCATGACTCAGTGGGAGTACGCAACCGTGCCGCTCATCGTCCATGCGACCAAGCAGATCCTCGACCAGTGGGGCGAGGACGGCTGGGAGCTCGTCCAGGTCGTCCCCGGCCCCGACGGTTCCGGCCTCGTCGCGTACCTCAAGCGCCCGAAGAGCTCCTGATGGGACGCGTCGCAGACCGCCTCACCGAGCTCGGCATCGAGCTGCCCCCGGTCGCGCCGCCGGCCGGGTCCTACCAGCCCGCCGTCCGCGACGGCGACCACGTCTGGACCTCCGGCCAGCTGCCGATGGTCGACGGGCAGATGGCGCACACCGGGCAGGTCGGGGAGGGCGAGGGCCTCGTGGCGCCCGCCGACGCCCAGGCGCTCGCCCGCACCAGCGTCGTCAACGCGCTCGCGGCGATCTCGTCGGTCGTCGACCTCGACGACGTCGTCCAGGTGGTCAAGGTCGTCGGCTTCGTCTCCAGCGACCCGTCCTTCACCGGCCAGCCCGGCGTCATCAACGGCGCGAGCGACCTCCTCGGGGAGGTTTTCGGCGAGGCCGGGCTGCACGCCCGCTCCGCGGTCGGGGTGGCGGTCCTGCCTCTCGGTGCGAGCGTCGAGGTCGAGGTCGTCGTCCGGGTCCGATGACCACCCGGGACTTCCCCGTCGCGATCGGTCGCGGATCCGGCGCCCCTGCCGACCCTGCGCCCGGCGAGGTGCCGTCCCTCCGACCGGCCGCGACAGTCATGCTCGTGCGCGACGGCGAAGCGGGGCTCGAGGTCTTCGTCCTGCGACGTGCGAGCACGATGGCGTTCGCGCCGTCGATGCACGTCTTCCCCGGCGGAGGGGTCGACCCTCGGGACTCCGTCGATGACCTGCCGTGGGCCGGGCCCTCGGTGGCCGAGTGGTCCACGGTCATGGGCCGCCCGGAGGCCGAGGTGCGTGGGCTCGTCGCGGCCGCGGCGCGGGAGGTCTTCGAGGAGACGGGGGTCCTCCTCGCCGCCGCCGAGGACGGCGGCGACCCCGTCGAGACCCTGGGTGGGTCTGCCGAGGTGGCGCGGGGACGGCGCGCCCTCGTCGAGCGCGAGCTGAGCTTCGCCGAGCTGCTCCACGGCGCCGGGCTGACGCTGCGCTCGGACCTGCTGACCTACCGTGCTCGCTGGATCACCCCGGAGTTCCAGCCGCAGCGCTACGACACCGCGTTCTTCCTCGCCGAGGTGCCGCGTGGGCAGGAGCCCGACGGCGAGACCACCGAGGCGGACCACTCCGCCTGGGTCCGGCCGGGGGACCTCCTCGCCGAGGCCGACGCGGGTACAGCACGGCTCATGCCCCCGACCGTGGTGAGCCTCGAGCAGCTCGCTGCGGCCGGGAGCGTGGCGGAGGCGTTCGCCCGACCGCCGTCGACCACGGCGATCCTCCCCGTCCTCGCCGACACCCCGGACGGCCCGGTCGTCCGCGTGGAGCTCCCGTGACGACCCCCGCGCCCCAGCCGTCATCCCCCTTCGGGCAGTGGATCGGCGGCCAGGTGAACACGCACGCCCACTGCCTGCTGCAGGGCAACCCCGGGCCGATGACCCTCGACGGGACGAACACCTGGGTGGTCATGGCGCCGGGGTCGAGCAGCGCGCTCGTCATCGACCCGGGCGAGGACGAGCCGGACCATCAGCAGCGCGTCGTCGACCACGTGGCTGCGCTCGGGGCGCGGGTCACCCGCATCGTCCTCACCCACGGCCACCTCGACCACAGCGAGGGCGCGCCTCGGCTGGCCGCGCTCACCGGGGCGAGGGTGCAGGCGGTCGGGCGGGGCCACGACGACCTGGTGGACGGTGACGTCCTCGACGCCGGCGGAACGGAGCTGCGGGTCGTCGCGACGCCGGGGCACACCAGCGACTCGGTGTCCTTCGCGCTCCCCGCCGACCACGCGCTCCTCACCGGTGACACCGTCCTCGGCCGCGGCACGACGGTCGTGGCGCACCCCGACGGCGAGCTTGAGGCCTATCTCGACTCGCTCGACACGATCGCCGGGCTGACCGGTGGGGGAGCGGTGACCTCGATCCTGCCCGGGCACGGCCCGGTCGTGCCGGACGCGGCCGCGATGGTCGACTACTACCGGGTGCATCGAAGGGAACGGCTCGAGCAGGTGCGGGCGGCGCTCGCGTCAGGGGCGAAGGGGGTCGACGAGGTCGTCGAGATCGTCTACGCCGATGTCGACCGGTCGGTCTGGTCGGCCGCAGCGATGTCGGTGCGGGCGCAGCTCGCCTATCTCACCGCCCGCAGGTAGGGCCCCTCAGCGGGCGCGGCGGCGGAGGCGCTCGACGTCGAGCAGGAGGACGGCGCGGGCCTCCAGACGCAGCCAGCCACGGGTGGCGAAGTCCGCCAGGGCCTTGTTGACCGTCTCGCGCGAGGCGCCGACGAGCTGGGCGAGCTCCTCCTGGGTGAGGTCGTGGGCCACCATGACGCCGTCCTCGACCGGACGGCCGAAGCGCTGGCTCAGCTCGAGGAGCGCCTTGGCGACACGACCGGGGACGTCGGTGAAGACGAGGTCGGCGAGGTTCTCGTTGGTGCGGCGCAGGCGGCGGGCCAGGGCCGCGAGCAGCGTCGCGGCGATGCGCGGGTGGCTGCCGAGGAGCTGGCGCAGCTGGTCGTTGCCCAGGCCGATGAGCTGGGTCTCGGCGACCGCGGTGGCCGTCGCGGTGCGGGGGCCGGGGTCGAAGAGGCTCAGCTCGCCGAACATCTCGCCCGGTCCGAGGATCGCCAGCAGGTTCTCGCGGCCGTCGGTGCTCGTGCACCCGAGCTTGATCTTGCCCTCGGTGATGACGTACAGCCGGTCACCCTGGTCGCCCTCGTGGAAGAGGACGTCGCCGCGCTCCATGCGCACGGCGTCCATGGACGACATGACCTCACGGGCCGCGTCGTCGTCGAGGGTCGCGAAAAGAGGGGCGCGTCGCACTACTTCGAGGTCCACAGTCGGACAGTGTGCCACGCCACCTTCTCGGGCGTGTGCGTAGTGTGCGATCTGTGCCCGAGCCCAGCGACAGCCCCCTCGCCGTGAAGCGCCGCGCCCGCCGGGGCTACCGCCTGCTCCACGAGCGCTACCCCTACGCGCACTGCGAGCTCGACTTCGAGACCCCGCTGCAGCTGCTCGTCGCGACGATCCTCTCGGCGCAGACGACCGATGTCGGGGTCAACAAGGTGACCCCGACCCTCTTCGCGCGCTACCCGACGGCCGCCGACCTCGCGGCCGCCGTGCCGGAGGAGATGGAGGAGATCCTGCGACCGACCGGCTTCTACCGCGCCAAGACGCGCTCCGTCATCGGTCTCGGCCAGGCCCTCGTCGCGGACCACGGGGGAGAGGTCCCGGGCCGCCTCGAGGACCTCGTCAAGCTGCCGGGCGTCGGCCGCAAGACCGCCAACGTCGTCCTCGGCAACGCCTTCGGTGTCCCGGGGATCACGGTCGACACCCACTTCGGGCGCGTCGCCCGCCGGCTGGGCTGGACCGAGGAGACGGACCCGGTCACCGTCGAGCACGAGGTCGGGGCGCTCTTCCCCCGCAAGGACTGGACGAGGCTCAGCCACGTGCTGATCTTCCACGGCCGCCGCACCTGCCACGCCCGAAGGCCGGCGTGCGGCGCCTGCCCGGTGGCGCGCATCTGCCCGTCGTACGGGGACGGGGAGACCGACCCGGCCAAGGCCGAGAAGCTCCTGAAGTTCGAGCTCGCCCCGAGGAAGGACGCATGAGCGCACCGCCCGCCTGGCTCGAAGGGGTCATCTCGGACCTCCACGGCGAGCTGCCCGACTGGTTCCGTCAGTTCGCCCCTCCACCGGGC
Organism: Marihabitans sp.; assembly: GCA_043423105.1. Lineage (GTDB taxonomy): Bacteria > Actinomycetota > Actinomycetes > Actinomycetales > Dermatophilaceae > Marihabitans. Next base: position 10,718 of record JBHWMJ010000292.1, on the reverse strand, counting down.
GTCGAGCGGGAGTCGGCGGTGCTCATGCTCTTCGGGGAGCGCCCGGGGTCGGACGGTGACGAGCCGACGATCGAGGTGGTGCTCACCGAGCGCGGGTCGGCGCTCAGCTCCCACGCCGGGCAGGTCTCCTTCCCGGGCGGTCGGCTCGACCCGGGTGAGGACGCCGCGACGGCGGCCCTGCGCGAGGCGCAGGAGGAGGTGGGGCTCGACCCGGGCACGGTCGAGGTCATCGGTGTGCTCCCACCGCTCTACCTCTCGCCGAGCCGCAACTCGGTCTACCCCGTCATCGCGTGGTGGCGCGAGCCGCACGACCTCCACATCGCCTCGCCGTTCGAGGTCGCGAGCATCGAACGGGTCGCGGTGGCGGACATCGTCGACCCGGCGAGCCGTTTCACGGTCCGGGTGGGGGACGAGTACGAGGGCTACGGCTTCGACGTCCACGGCCTCTTCGTGTGGGGCTTCACGGCTCACCTGCTGGCGATCTTCCTCGACGCCGCCGGCCAGACCGTGCCCTGGGACGAGGAGCACGTCCGGTCCTTGCCGTGGAAGTACCTCAAGCCCTTCGTCGAGCGCCGCCGCGACGAGTCCTGAGGAGGTCTAGTGGTCTCGAGGCTCCTCGCAGAGCTCGTCGCACCTCGACCAGCGTGCCAGCTCAGCTGGCGGGGGTGAGCACCGTCGGCAGCCACCCGAGGAGCACGTCGTTGACGACCTCCGGCCGCTCCTCGTGGACGAAGTGGCCAGCTCCCGGGACGGTCACGAGCTGGAGCGGTCCCCGGACGTGATGGGCGCTGTCGTTCGCCAGCGACGGCAGCACGGCAGGGTCGTCCTGACCGTGCAGCGCGAGGACCGGGACGGTGATCGGCTGCCGCACCCTGTGCATGTAGCGCCAGCCGTTCGGGGTCACGCGTGAGCGGACCAGCCACCGGTAGTACTCGGTCGAGGCCTGCGCGGCGAAGGGGAGGGACATCATCTCCTCGTACCGCTCCTCGACCTCGGAGGTGAGCCAGGACCGGTCCGGGCCGGACCAGGCCCGGAGGTGGCGGCGCACCGACCTCGTCCCGCCGAGCTGACGCTCGGGGGCGAAGGGAGTCTGCATCGCCCGGATGTAGCTGTTGGCGCGTCGCTGACGGCGCAGCCGCCACGAGGCGGAGCGGAAGACCGACGGGTGCGGCATGCCGAGGCTGGCCACCCCCTTCGTCACGGTGGGGTGCAGTCCCGGCATGGACCACGCGATGCTGCCGCCGAGCCCGTGACCGACGACGACGGCGCCGTCGGCGCCGAGGGAACGGATCACCGCGGCGACGTCGTCGCAGACGGTCAGGGGGTCGTGCCCGCCGGGCGGCTTGTCGGACGCGCCGAACCCGCGGAGGTCGAGAGCGGCGACGCGGTAGCCCGCCTCGGCCAGGCGAGGGATCTGCTCGCGCCACGTCCACCAGAACTCGGGGAAACCGTGGAGGAGGACGACGAGCGGCCCGCGGCCGGCGACGGCGAGGTGGAAGCGGGCACCGTTCGCTGCGACGAATCGGTGCTCCCAGCGGCCCTCGACGAGGGCGGCCGAGGAGTCGGGGACGCTCAGCGCTTGATCGCCTCGACGGTCTCCTGCGCGTTACGGATCGCCTTCTCCGGCACCGGCTTGGCCTTCTTGAGCGCCTTGATGCCGACGAGGGCGAGGATGCCCGCGACCGCGAAGAGCAGGAGCGTGACGATGAGGTAGCCAGCCCACAGCGGCAGCCAGACGTCGATGACGTGCGCCAGGGTGTGGAAGAGGAAGATCAGGCCGAGCAGCGCGAGGAAGCCGGCGCCGCCGAGCAGCCCTGCGCCCTTGCCGCCGATCTTCAGACCGGCCGTGACCTCGGACTTCGCGAGCTGGATCTCGCTGCGGACGAGCGCGGAGACATCGTGGCTCGCGTCGGAGACGAGCTGGCCGACGGTCCGCTCGGTCTCGCCCTCGGCCGGGCGACCGACGAGCCGGCGGGCGGAGCGGTCCGCGAGGTCGTGTCGGTCGTGGTCGAGGCGGTCGAAGGTGCCCACGGTTGTCTCCTGCGGGAAGTTCGGCGACGGGCCGGGCCCGTCCTGCTGTCGCCGTCACACTACCTGCGCAGGGTGGTCACGCAGGGGCGGACGGGTCCCCCCGCCTGGGACGGGGCCCTCGCCTCCGCCTAGGATGGTCGCCATGCTCAGCGCGGTCCGGACGTTCCTGCCCGGGCCCGGGGAGCGCGCGTGACGCCCGCCGACACCCTGCCGCTCGCCCTCGCGCTGCTCGGAGCGGTCGTCGCGCTGACCCCGTTCCTCACCCGGGCTCTCGGTCGGCGTGCCGGCTGGCCGCTCGCGGCGGCCTACGTCGGTGTGGCCGCGCTGCTCCTCCCCGTCGCCGGAGCGGTCCTCGACGGTGACGCGCCCTCGTGGTCGCAGGGGTGGATGCCCTCGCTCGGGGTCTCGCTCGCGCTGCGGGCAGACGGCCTCGGCATCGTCTTCGCCGCGATCGCGCTGCTCATCGGGGCGGTCGTCTTCGCGTACTCGACGGCCTACCTCGGCGAAGGGAGGCAGACGAGCTTCTACTGGCTCATGACGACCTTCACCCTGGCGATGGTCGGTCTCGTGCTTGCGGACGACCTGGTGGTGCTCTTCATCTGCTGGGAGCTCACCTCGCTGGCCTCCTTCCTCCTCATCGCGCGCTCCGGGACCTCCGGCGAAGGGGCGTCGATGCGCACCCTGCTCATCACCGGGGTCGGTGGGCTCTTCCTCCTCGCCGCTGTCGCGGCGATCGTCGTCCGCCTCGGGACGACCTCTCTCACCGAGGTCCTCGGCTCGCCGGTGTGGGCCGACGACCCGGCCTTCGCCACCGTCGTCGCGGTCCTCGTCGCCCTCGCGGCGTTCACGAAGTCCGCCCAGGTCCCCTTCCACGTCTGGCTGCCGGACGCGATGGCCGCGATCACGCCGGTCAGCGCCTATCTGCACGCCGCCGCGGTCGTCAAGGCCGGCATCTTCCTCATGCTCCGGATGAGCCCGGCGCTGCGCGACGTGCCGGCATGGCAGGTCCTGCTCGTCGTCGGCGGGCTCGCCACCGCTGTCGTGGGGGGCTTCGCCGCGTGGCGGCAGCGTGACCTCAAGAAGCTCATGGCGTGCTCGACGGTCAGCCAGCTCGGCTTCATCACGGCGGCGATCGGCATCGGCACGACCTTCGCGCTCGCTGCGGCGGTGCTCCACACGATCGCGCACGCGCTCTTCAAGTCCGGCCTCTTCATGATGATCGGCGTCATCGACTCGGCGTCGGGGACGCGCGACCTGCGTCGGGTGCCCCGACTCGTCGGAGCGATGCCGGGCAGCTTCGTCGTGCTCGTCCTCGGCTGCGCCTCGATGGCGGGCATCCCGCCGATGCTCGGCTTCATCAGCAAGGAGCAGATCTTCACCGCGCTGCGAGAGGCTCCCGCGGGCGAAGGGGTGGGACTGCTCGCCCTCGCCGTCGCAGCCGGCGCGGCGGTGCTCACCGTCGTCTACTGCGGCCGGGTCGTCCTCGGTGGCATGGTCGACGGCGACCCGACGAAAGAGCCCCGTCCCGTCTCCCGGGTGATGATCGGCAGCGCCGCACTCCCCATCGTCGTCGGGCTGCCGCTCGCCCTCGGGGTCGGGGTGCTCGACGCGCCGGTGGCCGCGGCTGCGGCCGCCGCCACCCACGACGAGGCCGCGCACGACACCCACCTCGCCCTGTGGCACGGCGTCACCCTCGAGCTGCTCGTCACCCTCGGGGTGATCGCCCTGGGCGGTCTGCTCGTCGCGAAGAGGAAGGCGCTCGCCCCCTTCGCCGACGGGCGCCGGCTCACCCCTGACGGGGCGACGGTTATGGGCAGGCTCGCCCGTGCCGGTGTCATCGCCGGCGAGCGCGTCGTGGGCCTGACGCGGGTGGACCACCCGGGCCGGCACGCGGCGATCATCCTCGGGACCTTCGCGGTCGTCGTCCTCTCGGATGTGACCGTCGTCCGTGACGACATCGCCGCGAACGCCCTCCAGCCGGGGCTGCACCGGCCGGTCGACGGAGTGATCCTCGTCCTCGTCGCGCTGGCGACGCTCGGCGTCGCGATCACCCGCTCGCGGATCGCCGCGACCCTGTGCCTCAGCGGGGTCGGCATCCTCGCGACCGCGCAGATCATGGCGCTCGGCGCCCCCGATGTCGGGCTGACCCAGCTGCTCGTCGAGTGCCTCACCGTCATCGTCATCATGCTCGTCCTGCAGAAGCTGCCTCGCGCCTTCGGGTCCGTGCGCCGCGACGGCGACCGGGTGCTCGCCGGCCGGGTCCTGCTCTCGGTCGTCACGGGCCTGGCCGTCGCTGTCGGGACGTGGGCCCTGACGAGCCGGCGGCCGCGCTCCGAGGTCGGCACCTACTACCTCGAGGAGGGGCCGTCGATCACCGGCGGCGCGAACATCGTCAACACGATCCTCGTCGAGTTCCGCGCCCTCGACACCCTCGGCGAGCTCGCCGTGCTCGGCATGGCGGGCGTCGCCCTCGTCGCGCTGCTCTCGAGCGTCCGGCACGACTTCATCGACCCGCCGCCGGAGCGCAACCGTTGGCACGAGGCGCCCCCCGAGGTCCCGCTGGCCGGTGAGGGGACGACGGCGCACCGGGCGATCCACGAGGCGTGGCCCAACACGGTCGCCCTGCAGCTCATGGTCCGGGTCGCCGGCCCGGTGCTCGGGCTCGTCTCGGTCTATCTCTTCTGGCGCGGTCACAACGCGCCGGGTGGGGGCTTCATCGCCGCGCTCGCCGCCTCGGCGATCGTCGCCCTGCTCTACCTCTCCACCTCGCGGGACCGCCAGATCGGCCCGCCGCGGCTGCCGCTCTACCTCATCGGCGGCGGGGTCGTCGTCGCGGTCGGCAGCGGCATGTGGGGGCTGATGGCGGCGGGGGCCTTCCTCGAACCGCTCCACGGCGAGGCCCTCGGGCAGCAATGGACGAGCTCGATCGTCTTCGACGTGGGCGTCTACCTCGCCGTCCTCGGTCTCGTCCTCGTCACCGTCAACCTCCTCGGCACGAGCGAGGGCTCGACGCCGGGCCCGGGGGAGGAGTGGACCCGCGAGCGGACCGACGAGGCGGTCGAGGGTGAGCTCGCCGGGCCCATGGACACCGTCCGTGGCGAGACCGCCGATGACGCCGACCGCCGGCGGGTCGGGCTCGGGACGCACCACGTCGCCGAGGGCGTCCCCCCGAGGGAGGTCGGCCGATGATCGTCTTCGCCCTCGTCGGTGTGCTCGTCGCCGGCGGCACCTTCCTCGTCCAGCAGCGCTCGATGGTCCAGGTGGTCTTCGGGCTGGCGTTGCTCAGCCACGCCGCGAACTTCGTCCTGCTCAGCGCCGGCGTGGCCGCCTGGCGCGGCGAGCCGCTCGCCGACCGGACCGCTGTCGCCGACGCCGCCGACCCGCTGCCGCAGGCCTTCGTGCTGACGGCGATCGTCATCACCATGGCCGTGACGATCTTCATGCTCGCGCTCGCCGTCCTCGGCCACAACGACGACACCCAGCGCATGCCCGAGACGGGGGAGGAGCACGACCGATGACCGCCGCCTCCGCGCTCCCGCTCCTCGTCGCCGTGCCGCTGGCGCTCGCCGGGCTCACCGTCGTCGTCCGTCGGCACGTCGTCGGTGTCGCCCTGCTGCTCACCACCCTCGTCGGCGCCCTCGTCGCCGCAGGCCTGCTAGCGCGCCACCACGCCGAGGTCCCGGTCCTCGCCGCCGGGGTCGGCGGCTACCTGCCGGGAGTGGCGATCCCCCTCGTCTCGGACACCCTCGTCGCCGTCATGCTCGGGGTCACCTCGCTGACCACCCTGGCGACCACGGTCTGGCTCGTGCTGACGGGCGAGACCCGATACCGCTTCTTCGTCCCGCTCGTGCTGCTGCTCATGACCGGGGTCTACGGGGCGCTGCTCACCGGGGACCTCTTCAACCTCTTCGTCTTCGTCGAGGTCATGCTGCTGCCGAGCTACGCCCTCATCGCGGTCACCGGCACGTGGCGCCGCCTCGGCGTCGGACGGCTCTTCGTCGTCGTCAACCTCGTCACCTCGACGATCCTGCTCATGGGCGTCGGGCTCGTCTACGGCACCGCCGGCACGGTGAACATCGCAGCCCTCGCCGGCCAGGGCAGCTCCGACCCGCGCACCGGTCTGGCCGTGGGGATCGTCCTGCTCGCGCTCGGGGTCAAGGCAGGCGTCGTGCCGGTCCACACCTGGCTGCCGCGCAGCTACCCGGCGACCTCACCCGGCGTCATGTCGCTCTTCGCCGCGCTGCACACCAAGGTGGCGCTCTACGCGATCTATCGGATCGTCTCGGTCGTCTACGACGGGGAGGTGCCGTGGGCGCCGGTGCTCGTCGCGGTCGTCGCCCTCACCTGCGTCGTCGGGGCGCTGAGCACCTTCGGTGAGCAGACCTTCCGGCACGCCATGGCCTACCAGATGGTCTCCGGGATCGGTCACATGCTCATCGGCGTCGTCGTCTTCACCCAGGTCAGCCTCGCCGGCGGGCTGCTCTACCTCGTCCACCACGTCATCACCATGGGAGCGCTGCTGCTCACCGGCGGTGCGATCGAGCACACCTATGGCTCGCAGCGCTTCGACCGGCTCGCCGGGCTCATGCGACGCGAGCCGTGGGCGGCCGCCGTCGTGGCGCTCGGCCTGCTCTCCCTCGTCGGGCTCCCGCCGACCTCGGGCCTGTGGGGCAAGCTCACCCTCGTCGTCGGTGCCGCCGAGGCGCCGGGCTGGCAGGCATGGGTGCTCGTCGGGTCGGTCGTCGCCGCGTCGGTCCTGTCGACCATGGCGCTCCAGCGGGTCTGGGCCGAGATCTTCTGGGGGCCGCCGATGGAGCGCTACCGCACCGACAACGCCCAGACCCGGCTCTCCGAGCCGGTGCCGCTGCCGGACGACGTGCGGATCCCCCTTCGCCTCATGGCGCCCGGCGCCACGCTCATGGCCGTCTCCGTCGCGATCTTCGTGGGGATCGGCGTCCTCGACCCGGTGATCGACCGCGCCGCCGCCGGGCTGCTCGACCCCACGGCCTACGTCGAGGCGGTGCTGCGATGAGGATCTGGCACTGGTTCACCTACCTGCTCTACGTCCTCGTCGAGCTGCACCGGGGCGCCTGGCAGCTCGCGGTCGACATGGCCACGCCCGGCAGCTCCCGCTCGACCGCCGTCATTGCCCTCCCGCTGCGCTGCCGGACCGACCTCGAGGTCTCGGCCCTGGCGTCCTCGATCACCATCACGCCTGGGACGCTCGTCGTCGGGACTGCCGCTGCTCAGGGGGACAGCCCGGCGACGCTCTACGTCCACTGCCTCTACGCCGACGACGTCGACTCGGTCGTCGATGACCTGCGCGACATGGAGTCCCGGCTGCTGCGCGCCACCCGGGGCTCGACGGGGGAGGTGACGGCATGACCGTCGTCGTCTCGATCGCCGTGCTCGTGCTCGCGGCGGCCGTCGTCCTCTCGCTGTGGCAGATCCGCCTGGCCACCGACGCAGCGAGCGCCGCGGTCGTCGGCGACCTCATCTTCTTCAGCGGCGTCGGGCTGCTCCTCCTGCTCAGCGTCGTCCGGGAGTCGGCAGCCGTCGTCGACGCCGCGATGCTCGCTGCGCTGCTGGGGATCCTCGCCACCGTCGCCCTGGCCCGGATCATCACCAGGGGGCGGCGATGAGCGCTGTCGGGATGCTCGGGCTCGTCGCCGCGGCCGACCCCATCACCCCTCATCTCAGGGAACCGATGCTCGACGGGGCGGCAGCGACCGTCGCCTCGGTCGTGGCCGCTGTCCTCGTGCTCGCGGGCGCCTGCTGGGTGCTCGTCAGCGCCGTGGCGATGCACCGACTGACCGACGCCCTGAGCCGGGTCAACGCCCTCGGCCCCGCGACCGGGGTCGGCCTGCCGTGGATCGTCATCGGTGCCTGGCTGCACAGCCTGACGGTCCATCCCTTCGCCTGGGTCGACGTCGGCAAGGTCGCGGTGACGATCGTCGCCCTGCTCATCGTCTCGTCGGTCGCGAGCAACGTGCTCGCGCGTGCGTCGGTGCTCTCCGGGGCCGAGACCGACCCCGAGACCTCACCGAACGACCTGCTCGAGCCCTGACCCTCGAGCCGGCACCCACTGGCCTCGCCGGATCATCACCTCGCGGAGCACGTCGGGGCGGTCGGTGATGATCCCGTCGACACCCATGTCGAGCAGCTGGTGCATCTGGGCCGGGTCGTCGACGGTCCACACGACGACCCGCACGCCGAGCCGGCGCGCCCGACGGACGAGCCGCTCGGAATGGACGGGCACGCGGCCGAGGTGGAGCGGCACGTGGGCGAAGCGGCCGCGCACGAGGCTCGGGGGGACCGGCACGCCGGTCCGGCTCATCGAGATGAGGGTCGTCAGCGAGCGCCACCCCAGCGCGGTCTGCACGTGCGGGGCCTGCGAACGGAGCGTCTCGAGCCAGCCGTCCCAGGCGCCGGCGACGCACACCCGCCGGCCGTAGTCCTCGCGGCGCAGCAGCCGGGCCATCGGGGCGATCGCGGCGCGGTCCTTGAGGTCGACGGTGAAGCGGGCGTCGGAGAAGGCGTCGAGCGCCTCGCAGAGTGACGGGATACGCGCGAAGGCGCCGTCGGGTCCGGTGACGAGCACGCGGTCGAGCTCGCTGCGGGTCCTCGCGCCGAAGGCCCCCGAGCCGGTCGTCGCCCGCTCCAGCGTCTCGTCGTGGAAGCACATGAGCTCGCCGTCGGCGGTGACCTTGACGTCGGTCTCGAGGTAGCGGACGCCGAGCGCCACGGACAGGGCGAAGGCGTCGAGGGTGTTCTCCGGCGCCATGGCGGCACCGCCGCGGTGCGCGATCGCCAGCGGTGTCGTCTCGTCGCCGTACCGAGGGGCCGAGCGGCTCATGGCTCCATCGTCCTGGTGCGAAGGGGGTGATCCGTCACCCGAGCAGGGTGTTTGGGGGAGTGTTCACGAAGGCTTGGCCGGTTCACCCCTTCGTGCTCACCGGTGGGCTGCTCTGGAGGCGATCCGGCGAGCCGGGCGACGGTCGTCCAGGCGGAACGGGTCTTGCCCGCACCACGATCCGACGCAGACAACGACGATCCGCCCGCGAACGTTCGCGGGCGGATCGTCGTGTGTCGAGGAGAGCTCGGGTCTACTTCTGCAGGCCCGACTGGATGAGGTTCATCACCGAGGAGTCGGCGAGGGTCGTGACGTCACCGACCTCGCGGTTCTCGGCGACGTCCTTGAGCAGGCGCCGCATGATCTTGCCGGAGCGGGTCTTCGGCAGCTCGGGGACGATCATGATCGAGCGCGGCTTCGCGATCGGGCCGATCTCCTTGGCGACGTGGTTGCGCAGCTCCTGGACCAGGTCAACGCTGCCGCCGCCCTCCGGATCGTTGTTCTCGGCCCGCTCCTTCGCCTCCTCGCGGAGGATGACGAAGGCGACGACGGCCTGGCCGGTCGTCTCGTCGGCGGCGCCGACGACCGCGGCCTCGGCGACCGTGTCGTGCGAGACGAGCGCCGACTCGATCTCCGCGGTCGAGAGCCGGTGGCCCGACACGTTCATGACGTCGTCGACCCGGCCGAGCAGCCAGATGTTGCCCTTCTCGTCGTACTTCGCGCCGTCGCCGGCGAAGTAGTACTCCGGGCCGAAGCGGCTCCAGTACGTGTCCTTGTAGCGCTGCTCGTCGCCCCAGATGCCGCGCAGCATCGCCGGCCACGGCTTCGTCAGCACGAGGTAGCCGACCTTCTCGGCCTCGGTGAAGGGCTGCCCCTCGTCGTCGAGGATCTCCGCGCTGATGCCGGGGATCGGGCGCTGGGCCGAGCCGGGCTCGAGCTCGGTGACACCGGGCAGCGGGCTGATCATGATCGCGCCCGTCTCGGTCTGCCACCAGGTGTCGACGATCGGGGCCGAGCCGCCGCCGATGTGCTCGCGGTACCAGCGCCACGCCTCCGGGTTGATCGGCTCGCCGACGGAGCCGAGGACCCGGATCGAGGAGAGGTCGTACTTCGAGGGGATGTCGTCGCCCCACTTCATGAAGGTCCGGATCGCCGTCGGGGCGGTGTAGAGGATCGAGACCTTGTACTTCTCCACGATCTCCCAGAAGCGGCCCTGGTGCGGGGTGTCCGGGGTGCCCTCGTAGAGGACCTGGGTCGCACCGTTGGCCAGCGGCCCGTAGACGATGTAGCTGTGCCCGGTGACCCAGCCGATGTCGGCGGTGCACCAGTAGACGTCGCTCTCGGGGTGCAGGTCGTGGACGACGGCGTTGGTGTACGCCGCCTGGGTGAGGTACCCGCCGCTCGTGTGGAAGATGCCCTTCGGCTTCCCCGTCGTGCCCGAGGTGTAGAGGATGAACAGCGGCGACTCGGCGGGGAAGGGCTGCGGCGTGTGCTCGGCGGACGCCTGCGGCACGACGTCGTGGTACCAGATGTCGCGCCCCTCCACCCAGTCGACGTCGTTGCCGCCGCGCTTGACGACGAGGACCTTCTCAACGGTGGCCTGCGGGCCGAGCCCGTTGCGGTCCGCGAGCGCCTGGTCCACGGTCGGCTTCAGCGGCGAGACGTTGCCCTTGCGGTAGCCGCCGTCGGCGGTGATCACGAGCTTGGCGCCGGCGTCATCGATGCGCGAGCGCAGGCTGTCTGCGGAGAAGCCGCCGAAGATGACGGAGTGGATTGCGCCGATCCGCGCCACGGCGAGCATCGCGGCGATCGCTTCGGGGATCATCGGCATGTA
>JBHWMJ010000289.1:0-3984 GCA_043423105.1 Marihabitans sp. | reverse complement strand
TCTCCGTGTCGCCGACGGCGGTGATGACGAAGGGGGGTGAGTAGACCCGGCCCTGGAGGATGAGGGTGTTGCCGACGCAGCGGACCGCGCTCGTCGAGATGATCCGCTGGTCCATGACCTGCATCGCCTCGGCACCGCCGCGCCACAGGGCGTTGACGACGCCCTGCACGTCCTGCTGGTGCACGACGACGTCGTCGACGTCGAAGCCCTCCGGAATCTGGTCGGCGTCCAGCGGCGCGTCGTCGAGGCTCACCGTGATGCTCGGTCCGGTGACCGCGCCGAAGCCGGCGCCCGGCGTGAGCTCGGCGATCTCACCGGCGATGTCGTCGGCCTCACCGGTGCGGGGGGACCGCTCCTCGGTGAGGGCGTTGACCGTGCCCTGGAGATCCTCGACCTGGCTGGCCTTGCGGGCGTTGTCGTGGGTGCGCTCCCGGATGAGGCCGGGCAGCGTCGTCACCTCGGAGCGCAGGTCGCCGCCCTTGGCTGCGGTGCCGCTCGTCGCGAAGAGCAGCCCGGCGCACACCGCGATGACGGGCACCCCGGCGGACCACCGGGTGGGCCGGTGGTCGAGGAACCAGCGGACGAGCCGTCCGCGCCGGGAGGCCGCCGGGGTCGTCTCGTCGTCCAGGTCCGCCACGGTGCCACCTCCCCTCGTCGTGCCACGGTCAGCAACTACGCTAAGGCACAGACCTGGGGCGCCCCTGGAGGCGCCGTCCCCGTGACCGAGGAGCAACGAGACGTGGCTGCGTCGAACGAGAAGTCCGCCAAGGCGAGCAACGAGCCGACGGAGTCGACGAAGGCCCGGCGCTCCGGCGACCCGAGCAAGCGCGCCGCGGCGTCCGCGCCGACGAAGCGGGCGAAGGACAAGCCGAAGACGCAGCGGATCGGCAACCCGCAGTGGTTCGTCCCGGTCATGCTCGGCCTCATGCTCGTGGGCCTCATCTGGGTCGTGACCTTCTACATCACCCAGGAGCAGTACCCGGTCGAGTCGTGGGGTCGCTGGAACCTCGGGGCGGGTTTCGCCCTGATGATGGCCGGCTTCGCGATGACCACGCGCTGGAAGTAACAGCCGGGGCGCGCCCCCCAAGCGGGACTTACACGCGTGTCATTCATCCCCAAGTGTGAACAAGCCTGTGGATAACTCGCGACTTTCCCCAGCTCTCCTCACGACCCACACACGGATCCCCAGAAACCTGTGGAAAAGCCGCAGGAGCCATGGCTCCTGCGGGGTGGTGAGAAACGGGAGGGCGAGGGGCCAAAGCCCAGCCAGCTCAGCCGAGGGCCGGCAGGGCGGCGGGTGACAGCACGACGTACTTGAGCACGAAGAGAACGACGCACAGGACGGCCACCGCCGCGATGCCGCCCCACGCGATCGTCGCGCTGCGCCGCTTCCGCGCCGTCATGAGGATCGCCGCGACCGCGGCGCCGGCGACGAGGCCACCGAGGTGGGCCTGCCAGGCGACATTGGGGATGACGAAGCCGAGCACCGCGTTGATCGCGATCGTGCCGATCATCGCCGAGGAGTCGCGCCCGAGGTGGCGCTGCATGACGACAAACGCGCCGAAGAGCCCGAAGACCGCGCCCGAGGCCCCGACGACACCCTGGGTGGAGTCGGTCGGCTGGAAGAGCAGGTAGGTGATCGAGCCCGCGAGCGCCGAGACGAGGTAGAGCCCGAGGAATCGCGCCCGCCCGAGCAGCGCCTCGAGGTACGGCCCGATCATCCAGAGCGCGAACATGTTGAAGAGGATGTGGAAGATCTGCGTCGGCGAGTGGAGGAACGCCGAGGTGAGGATCCGCCACGGCTCGTGGGTCGCGATGAAGGGGGCGAGCGCCCCTTCGCCGTAGACCCGGGGTGAGACGAGCTCGCCGACGAAGACGAGGCCGCAGATCACCATGATCGCGATCGTCAGGACCGGGGTGTCCGAGCGCGACGCGCGGCCGCCGCCCACCGTGAGGGTGGGACGGTCGGCCGCGGACGCCTCTCGGACGCAGTCGACGCACTGGATGCCGACGGGGGCCTGCCGCTGGCAGTCACCGCACACCGGCCGACCGCACCGCTGGCACCGGACGTAGCTCACCCGCTGGGGATGGCGCGGGCAGGTGGGAGCGGCCTCGTGCGGCTGGGTCATGGGCGTCGACGAAGGGGGGAGCTGTCAGGTTGTCGAGGGCGTCAGTCGACGATCTCGACGGACTCGATGACGACCGGGTCGATCGGCTTGTCGTTCGGGCCGGTCGGGACGTTGGCCATCTTGTCGACGACCTCGCGGCTGGCACCGTCGGCGACCTCGCCGAAGACGGTGTGCTTGCCGTAGAGGTACTGGGTCGGGGCGACGGTGATGAAGAACTGGGAGCCGTTGGTGCCCTTGCCCATCCGCTTGCCGGCGTTGGCCATGGCGAGCTGGTACGGCTTGTCGAAGGTGTGGTCCGGGTGCGGCTCGTCGTCGAAGGCGTAGCCCGGGCCGCCGAAGCCCTCGCCGAGCGGGCAGCCGCCCTGGATCATGAAGCCGGGGATGATCCGGTGGAAGGTCAGACCGTCGAAGAACGGCGTCGGGTTCGTGCGCCCGGCGTCGTCCTTGTACTCCTGGGTGCCCTTGGCCAGCCCGACGAAGTTCTCGACGGTCTTGGGGGCGGCGTTCGGGAAGAGCTCGATGGTGACGTCGCCGTGGTTCGTGTGAAGGATCGCCTGCATGCCCCGAGTTTCGCACAGTCCACCTGTGCGTGACCTGAGCCACGGTCTGGCACGTGATCGGGGTCCCCCCTGCGCTCCCTTCGCGATGGCATCCGGGGCAGGATGGGGCAGGAAGGGATCACCCACCAGCCTGAAGGAGGACCGGTGTTCCGCACGCAGAGCAAGGTCGAGAAGGGGCGCGTCGCCGCCCACGAGGGCGCCGAGACGGGCGTCGAGAAGATCCACACGCTCATCGACAAGGTCGCCGAGCATGCCGAGAGCGGCAGCGAGAAGGCCACGGTCGCGGGGGCGGCCGCCGCCGCGAAGGGCCACGAGCTCAAGGCTCAGGCCGCTGACGCGCGCAAGCAGGCCGCCAAGGACGCGAAGAAGCGCTCGAAGGGGCTGCGCAAGGACGCCCGCAAGCGCGGCAAGAAGGTCAGCGCCGACGCGCACGACCTCAAGGACACCTTCGTCGACGACATCCTGCCCAAGGTGGTTGAGACCGCTGCCGGTCTCGCCGCGGCGGGTGCCGTCGCCGGCAAGAACCTCGCCGACGAGACCGGCAAGCGGGCCCCCGAGGCCTTCGCCGCGCTCAAGGACGACCACGACGCCCAGGCCGCGATGGACGCCCTCAAGGGCAAGACCCGCAAGAAGAAGAAGGGCTGGAAGCTCTTCCTCCTCGCGCTCGTCGCCGGTGGTGCCGCCGCCTACGTCGCGAAGAAGCAGCAGGCCCCGAAGAAGGACCCGTGGGCCGTCCCGGCGGGCGACCCGTACAAGGCCCCCGAGTCGGGTCGCGACTCCAGCCTCGGCGCTGCAGCCCCGGCCGTGAGCGCCCCGCTGGCCGCCGACGCCCTCGCCACCGACGAGGCGATCGACGCCACGGACGGTGGGCTCGACGGCGGCGACGTCACCGCGGTCGACGCAAGCACCCCCGACGACGGCCTCGGCGCCGCCGCTGCGGGCGAGACCCGCCCCCTGACCTCGGACGAGATCGACGACCTCGCCTCGGACACCCCGGCCGACGCCGGCACCGAGGGCGGGGACGCGTGGAGCAGCGCGAGCGACTGGGCGGACGAGTCCTCCGTCCCGTCGGTCGCCGACGACTCCAAGCAGGCGGACGTCCACACCGAGCACCTCGGCAACGACGACAACCGCTGACGCACCTGATGGTCGAGGTGCTCAGGCCGTCTGAGGCCTGAGCCTCGAGACCCTCGAAGGGGGGCCGCCGGGATCACCCGGGCGGCCCCCCTTCGTCGCACCCGAGTCGAGCTCGAGATCGTTGCGGCCGCGAGCGGCGAGGAGCTCGAGCACCACAC
>JBHWMJ010000276.1:0-11983 GCA_043423105.1 Marihabitans sp. | reverse complement strand
ATTCTCATGGTGAGAGCGGCCGCGCTGAGGAGGACCACGGGGGTGGACTTCCGCATGTCTTACCTCGCTGGTGGTGGCGTGTTGTTCGACGACGGACCGGTGGGCCGCCGACGGCCACGACGACCCCTTCGTCCCTCCTGCGGAGTGACCTGGGGCACGTCGCCGTGGTTGGTAGGTGAACCTATGCCACGTCCACGGGTCGAGAACAGTGCATCGGCCGGGCCTTTACCGGTCTGAGACGAAGGGGGACGAGGCCGGGGATCGGCCAGCGGCCACCCCTTCGCCCGGTCCGCGGATTTCCGCGACGGGCAGCCCGGCTGAGAGAATCGCGCCCATGCCCATGAAGACCCGCTCCGACGTGCGCAACGTCGCCATCGTCGCCCATGTCGACCACGGCAAGACCACCCTCGTCGACAAGATGCTCTGGCAGGCGGGGACCTTCGGCGAGCACGACCACGTCGACGAGCGGGCGATGGACAGCGGGGACCTCGAGCGCGAGAAGGGCATCACGATCCTCGCGAAGAACACCGCGATCCGGTACACCGGCCCCTCCGGCGCCGCGCACGACGCACCCGACGGCGTGACGATCAACATCATCGACACCCCCGGCCACGCCGACTTCGGCGGCGAGGTCGAGCGCGGCCTGTCGATGGTCGACGGCGTCGTCCTGCTCGTCGACGCCTCTGAGGGGCCGTTGCCGCAGACCCGGTTCGTCCTGCGCAAGGCGCTCGCCGCGAGGATGCCGGTCATCCTCTGCATCAACAAGGTGGACCGCCCGGACGCCCGGATCGCCGAGGTCGTCGACGAGGCCTACGAGCTCTTCATGGACCTCGACGCCGACGAGGACCAGATCGACTTCCCGATCGTCTACGCCTCGGGCAAGAACGGCTCGGCGAGCCTCAACCGGCCCGAGAACGGCAGCCTGCCCGACAACGATGACCTCGAGCCGCTCTTCGCGACGATCATGGAGACGATCCCCGCGCCGTCCTACGACGACGAGGCACCGCTCCAGGCCCACGTCACGAACCTCGACTCGAGCAACTTCCTCGGCCGTCTCGCGTTGCTGCGCGTCTTCAACGGTGAGATCCGCAAGGGCCAGCAGGTCACGTGGTGCCGCCACGACGGCAGCCAGGAGCGGGTGAAGATCACCGAGCTGCTCATGACCGAGGGCCTGGAGCGCAAGCCGCTCGAGGGCAAGCCCGCGCGGCCCGGCGACATCATCGCCATCGCCGGCATCCCCGAGATCATGATCGGTGACACGATCGCCGACGCCGAGAACCCGGTCGCCCTGCCGCTCATCACCATCGACGAGCCCGCGATCTCCATGACGATCGGCACCAACACCTCGCCCCTCGTCGGGCGCGGCCCGACCCGAGGCACGAAGGTCACCGCCCGCATGGTCAAGGACCGCCTCGACAAGGAGCTCGTCGGCAACGTCTCGCTGCGCGTGCTGCCGACCGAGCGGCCCGATGCCTGGGAGGTCCAGGGGCGTGGCGAGCTGGCGCTGGCGATCCTCGTCGAGCAGATGCGCCGCGAGGGCTTCGAGCTGACCGTCGGCAAGCCCCAGGTCGTCACCCGCGAGGTCGACGGCAAGACCCACGAGCCGGTCGAGCGCCTGACCATCGACACCCCGGAGGAGTTCCTCGGCGCGATCACCCAGGTCCTGGCCTCGCGCAAGGGCCGGATGGAGCAGATGACCAACCACGGGACCGGGTGGATCCGGATGGAGTTCCTCGTCCCCAGCCGCGGGCTCATCGGCTTCCGCACCGAGTTCCTCACCGAGACCCGCGGCACCGGCATCGCGCACCACGTCTTCGAGGACTACGAGCCGTGGTTCGGCACGATCACCACCCGCGTCTCCGGCTCGCTCGTCGCGGACCGCTCCGGCCCTGTCACCGCGTACGCGATGGTCAACCTCCAGGAGCGCGGCGTCCTCTTCGTCGAGCCGGGCACCGAGGTGTACGAGGGCATGATCGTCGGCGAGAACAGCCGTGCCGACGACATGGACGTCAACATCACCAAGGAGAAGAAGCTGACGAACGTGCGCGCGAGCTCGGCGGACAACTTCGAGAAGGTCGTCCCGCCCCGCAAGCTCTCGCTCGAGCAGTCGCTGGAGTTCTGCCGCGAGGACGAGTGCGTCGAGGTCACCCCTGACGCCGTGCGCATCCGCAAGGTCGAGCTGGACCAGGTCGTCCGGGGCCGGCTGGCCCGCTCGCGCAGCTGACCGTCTGGCGAAGGGGGAGCGGCCCCCCTTCGCCCGGACGACCACCGAAGAGGAAGAGGGAGCCGCACCGATGACGAGGACCCGACGCACCAGAGCCGCCGCCGGCGCGACGATCGCAGCGCTCGCACTCGCGGCGTGCAACCCGCTCGGCGACCCCACCTCCAGCCCGACGACCACCGAGCTCGGGGGTCCCGAGCAGCAGCTCACCGTCCTCTCCCAGGGGCCTGTTCTGGCCTGGGACCCGCAGCGCATCACCTCGCGGCAACAGGCGCTCTTCGCCGGGCGGACGTACATGCGCACCCTGACGACGTACGCGGCAGCCACCGATCTCGGCGGGCAGAAGAAGCTCGTCGGTGACCTCGCCACGGGGCTGGGCAGGCCGAGCAAGGACCGCACCTCCTGGACCTTCACCCTGCGCCGGGGCATCAGCTGGCAGGACGGCACGCCGGTGACCTGCTCCGACGTGCGGCACGGGGTGGCGCGCTCGTTCGCCAAGGAGACCGGCGCAGCCGGGTACGCGCTGACCTACCTCGACATCCCGAAGAACCCGGACGGCACCTCGAAGTACCCGGGCCCCTACGGCACGAAGGGGCAGAGCGCGGCGGCGAAGAAGCTCATCGAGCACGCCGTGGGCTGCAAGGGCCGCACCGTCACCTTCCGGCTCAGCGAGCCGGTCGCCGACTTCTCCGCCGTCGCCTCCCTGCCCGAGCTCGCGCCGGTCAAGGCGCCGAAGGACGAGCGCGACGCATCGATCTACCTCGCGTGGTCCAACGGCCCCTACAAGCTCGAGCAGGCCTGGCGCCCGGGCGAGGGCGGCACGTGGGTCCGCAACGAGGAGTGGGACCCGGACAGCGACCCGGTGCGGACCCCGACCCTCCGCAAGATCTCCCACCGCGAGGGCGTCGGGGCCGTCGAGGCGGTCCGCCTCATCACCGAGGGCAAGGACGGCTCGCGAGCGGTCCTGCTCGACCCGCTCCCGCAGGGCCTCCTCGGGCCGGTCAGCGAGTCGTCCGACCAGGCGCTCACGGTCGCCTCGGAGGGGCAGATCGTCGACTACCTCGCCCCGAACCACACGAGCAAGGTGCTGCGCGATGCCGACGTGCGGACGGCCCTCGCCCTCGCGACCGACCGCGAGGCCTACGCCCACGCGCTCGGTGGTGAGGGCATGGCCACCCCGACGTGGTCGCTGCTCGGGGCGGCCCTGCCCTCTGCCCACTCACCCGTGCTCGACCGGGGACCGACCGGTGACGTCGAGGAGGCGAAGGCGCTCCTCGCCAAGGCCAAGCAGCCCACCCCGACGATCCGCGTGGCCTACCGGGCCGGCGCACCGACCGACCAGGCGATGGCGGCGCTCGAGGCGGGGTGGGAGAAGGCCGGCTTCGTCGTCGAGCTCAAGCCTGTCGACGAGGACTACTTCACGACGATCTCGGCCCCGGAGGCCAAGGGCGACTACGACGTCTTCTGGGCCAACTGGGGCGCCGACTACCCGTCCGCGAGCACCGTGCTGCCCTTCCTCTTCGACAGCCGGAGCAACCTCTCCGCCTCGTCCGCCGGCCGCGACTACGGCTATGTCAAGGACGACAAGCTCAACAAGGCCATGGACGCCGCGCTGCAGACGGGGTCCGACGAGAAGCGGGCCCAGGCCTGGGTCGAGGTGGACACCACCCTCCTCGAGCGAGCCAGCTACATCCCCCTGGCGCATCACCGCTCCACCTTCGTGGCCGGGACCGACGTCACCGACCTCAGCGCTAACGCCGTCTTCGGCGGAGCGGTGGAGCTCGGCACCATCGGTGTGACGCGATGAGCCGGCGCCTCCTCTTCGTCCACGCCCACCCCGACGACGAGACCCTGGCGACCGGGGTCGCGGTCGCGCACCACGTCGCCCGGGGGGACGAGGTCACCGTCCTCACCTGCACCCTCGGTGAGCAGGGCGAGGTCATCCCGCCGGAGCTGGCCCACCTCGCCGCCGAGCAGGACGACGCGCTCGGACCGTACCGACGAGAGGAGCTGCGCCGGGCGATGGCCGCCATCGGCGCCGAGCACCGCGTCCTCGGCGAACGACCCGGGGTGCTCTCGCGCTATCGCGACTCCGGCATGGCCGGCACGCCGAGCGCGGCCGACCCGCGCTGCTTCGTCCAGGCGGACCCCCTCGAGGCGGCGGCCCTGGTCCGGGATGTCGTCGTCGAGGTCGCGCCCGACGTCGTCGTGACCTACGACGCCGAGGGCGGCTATGGTCACCCCGACCACATCCAGACCCACCGCGTCGTCCGCGCCGCCGTCGCCGGTCTGCCCGGCGGGACCAGACCGACGGTCCTGGCCGCGGTCACCCCTTCGTCGTGGGCGGAGCAGGACCGTGCCTGGTTGCTCGAGGAGGGCCCGGCCGACCCGTCCTGGACGCTGCCGACCGGGGCGTACCCGCCCTCCGTGGTCCCGGACGAGCGGGTGACCTACGAGGTCGTCGACCCTGACGCAGTGCCTCGTCAGGTCGCCGCGCTGAACGAGCACCGGACACAGGTGACGGTCGTCGGCGACCAGTACGCGCTGTCGAACGACATCGCCGCCCGGCTCTCGGGGCGGGAGGGCTACGCCGAGCTCGACCTGGCGACGGGAGAGCTCGTCCCGGCGGTCCCGGGCTCTGCGCGGCTGCCCCTCCACGAGGCGGGCCGGTGACCGGCGCCGAGGGAGACGCCCTGCGGCTCGCGATGAGCCGCCTGGCCACCGGCGTCACGGTCGTCACAGCGTCCGCCGGCGGCCACGATCACGCGATGACCGCGAACTCCTTCACGTCGGTCTCGCTCGACCCCCCTCTCGTGCTGGTGTGCGTCCAGCAGGGCGGTGGGTTCCACGAGGCGGTCATCGAGTCCGGGCGCTGGGGGGTGTCCGTACTCGCCGAGGAGCACCGGGCGGTCGCCTCCTGGTTGAGCACCCCGGGTCGCCCGCTCCACGGGCAGCTCGCGAGGGTCCCGCACCGACGCACCGCCTCGGGCGTGGTCCTCGTCGAAGGGGCGCTGGCCGTCCTAGAGTGTGAGACTGTCCAGGTCCACGAAGCCGGTGACCACGCGATCGTGGTGGCTCGGGTCGTCATGGCCGAGCACGCGGACCGCGGGGAGCCGCTGATCTACCACCGCAGCAGATACACGAGCACGAGGTGAAGAAGGATGTCTGACCACCGGAGCGACGACCGGTGGGGGAGCGACCCCGCGTCCGAGGACCTCGATCGTCCACGGCGCGGTCGAGGGCTGCTCGCGGGGCTCTTCGTCCTGCTCGTGCTGCTCGGCCTGTACGTCGGGGCGGCGGTGTACTTCGGCGACCGGGTGCCCGGTGGGACGACCGTGGCGGGTGTGCGGGTCGGCGGGATGACCGACAGCGAGGCCCGCGCAGCCGTCGAGCGAGGTGTCAAGGACGACGTCAGCACGGCGCTGACCGTCGAGGGTGCGGGCAAGAAGGCCTCGATCGACCCGGCCGATGCCGGACTGGGCATCGACTACGACGCCACGCTCTCCGGTCTGACCGGCTTCAGCCTCAACCCGGCCGATGTCTTCGCGCACGTCTCGGGCGGAGGCGAGCGCGATCTCGTCCCGACCGTCGACGAGGACGCCCTTGCGGCAGCCGTCGACGGAGCCGCGAAGTCGTTCGACAAGAAGGCCGTCGAGGGCTCGGTGAGCCTGGCCGACGGCAAGGTCACAACCAAGAAGTCAGCGAACGGGCTCACGACCGACCGTGACGACCTCGTCGGGCAGATCAGCGACCGGTGGCCCGGCACGACGACCTACTCGGCGAAGACGACGCGCGTCGAGCCCGTCCTCAAGCAGGCCGAGATCGACCGCTTCGTCAAGGACGAGCTCGGCCCGCTGACGTCTGGCCCGGTCACCGTGCGCACGACCGACCCGGCGGCGCAGGGCGACAAGACCGTCACCTTCCCGGTAGCGGTGGCTCCGCTGGCCGCGGCCGTGGAGATCAAGAACGAGAAGGGCCGGCTCTCGCACACCATCGACCCCGAGAAGGTCACCGCGGCGGTCCTCGCGGCGGGTGACGCGTCCGGTCGGCTGCGCCCCGCGAAGGACGCCGAGGTCGTCGTCAACGGCCCGTCGAGCTTCTCGGTGTCTCCGAGCCAGACCGGTCTGGCGCTCAAGAAGGACTCGGTGGCGGACCCCGTCATCGCGGCGATGGCCAAGAGCGGCAACGGTCGGGTGGCGACCGTGAAGTCCGAGGCGAGCCAGCCGAAGGTCACGACCGAGACGGCCCGGGCGACGCTGCCCGAGGAGCAGATCTCGACCTTCACGACGTACCTGTCGAGCGGCGGTCCGCGCGTGGACAACATCAAGCTCGCCGCGCGCCAGCTCGACGGTGCGTACGTGGCGCCCGGGCAGACCTTCAGCCTCAACCAGCACCTCGGCCAGCGCACCGCGGCGAAGGGCTACAAGGAAGCCGGTGTCATCCACAACGGGCGCCTGCGCAACGACTTCGGCGGCGGCATCAGCCAGCTCTCGACGACCCTCTTCAACGCCGTCTTCTTCTCGGGGGCGCGGATCGAGGAGTTCCACCCGCACTCCTTCTACATCTCCCGCTACCCCGAGGGGCGCGAGGCGACGATCAGCTGGCCCGACGTCGACAACCGATTCACCAACGACACCAAGGGCGGCATCCTCATCAAGGCCTCGGCCACCGACTCCGAGGTGACGGTCTCCTTCTACGGGCGCAAGACGTGGAACGTGGAGGCGACGAAGAGCGAGCGTCGAAACGTCGTCCAGCCGAAAACAATCCGGGACGACAAGGAGGGCTGCGTGCCCCAGTCGCCCGCCCCTGGCTTCACCGTGACGATCGGCCGGATCATGACCCCGGTCGGTGGCGGTGCGCAGAAGACGAGCAGCTTCAACACGACGTACATCCCGCAGGACTCGGTCACCTGCACCAACCCGTGACGGGACGAAGGGGTCAGCCTCTCGGGTAGACGGGGACGTCGCCGGTGACGACGAGGCCGACCCGCTCGCCCTCCCGCGGGGTCCGCGTCCCGGGGACCCGGGAGAGCGCGGCCTCGCCGCCGTCGAGCCGGAGGTCGACGAGGGCGTCGTGCCCGAAGTAGCGCACCGAGACCACCTCGGCAGGGGCACCCTCGGGTGGGGCCACGAGGAGGACCTGCTCGGGACGCACGACGACGTCGACGGCGGTCCCGGGCGGACCCCCTTCGCCCCGGACGCGGACGCGGCCGAAGGCGCAGGTGACGGTCCCGTCGGCCTCGACGACCCCCGGCATCCCGACCGACTCGCCGAGGAAGGCGGCCTCACCAGGGCCGGAGGGGAGGTCGTAGACCTTGCGGGGGGACCCGACCCGGGTGAAGAGCCCGTCGCGCATGATCGCGACCTGGTCGGCGAAGGAGAGCGCCTCGCCCTGGTCGTGGGTAACGAGCACCGTCGTCGCGCCCCGCTCGGCGAGAGCCGCGGCGACGGCCTCGCGGGTCGAGGCCCGCAGCGCCGTGTCGAGGGCGGCGAAGGGCTCGTCGAGGAGGATGATCGCGGGGTCGAGCGCGAGCGCCCGGGCGAGGGCGACCCGCTGCTGCTGACCGCCGGAGAGCTCGTGCGGCCGGCGCCGGGCGAGAGAGGGGTCGAGCCCGACGAGCTCGAGCAGCTCGCCCACCCCGTCCCGCCTCCGGCGGCGCGACCGCTCCCAGCCGAAAGCGACGTTCTGGCCGACGTCGAGGTGCGGGAAGAGGCCGCCGTCCTGGCGGACGTAGCCGATGCCGCGACGCTCCGGGGGCAGGTGCACGCGCGGCGAGGCGATGACCTCGCCGTCGAGGCGCACCTCGCCCTCGCCGAGGTGCATGAAGCCCGCAACGACGCGCAGCAGCGTCGTCTTGCCGCAGCCCGAGGCGCCGAGCACGGCGGTCGTCGACCCGGCCGGCACGTCGAGGTCGACGCCGCGCAGGACGGGGGTCTCGCCGTGGGCCGCGGTCACGCCGCGGACGTGCAGGGACCTCATCGGCGCGTGCCGCTCTGGCGCAGGAGCAGGATCGTCAGCGGCGCGGACAGGAGGATCATCATCGCCGCATATGGTGCCGCACCGACGTAGTCGAGCTCGTCGCTGGCCGCCCAGAAGGCGGTCGCGAGCGTCGAGGTCCCGGTGGGCGCGAGGAGCAGCGTCGCGGTGAGCTCGGTGGCCGACGCGATGAGGACGAGGGCGGCGCCGGTGAGCATCGACGGCGCGACGAGCGGCAGGAGCACGCGACGCAGGCGGTCCGGGCCGGAGGCGCCGAGCGAGCGGGCGGCCTCGACGAGCTCGGGCGGGGCGGCGGCGAGCCCGGCGCGCAGGCTGACCATGGCGCGGGGCACGAAGAGGATCGCGTAGGCGATGACGAGCACCGACGCGCTCTGGTAGATCGCCGGCAGGTAGCGCACCGTGACCGTGACGAGCGCGAGGCCGACGACCACCCCGGGCAGGGCGCTCGCGAGATAGGTCGTGCGCTCCATGACGAGCGCGGCCCCGGTGCGTCGTCGGTCGAGCAGCCAGGCACCAGGGAGGGCGGCGAGCGTCGCGACGACCGCCGCAGCGGCGGCGAGGCCGACCGTCGAGCCGGTGGTGAGGAGCAGCGAGGGTCCGTCGGGGGTGGTCGCGACCCAGCGCACCAGCCACCGTCCGACGAGGGTGAGGGGGAGGGCGAGCGAGAGGACGACGAGGGCGCCGAGCCCGAGCAGGGCGGGCAGGCGGAGCCGGCCGAGGGTCAGCGGGGTGTGCGGCTGGTGAGTGCCGCTGCCGACCCGGCTGACCCGGGCGGTGCCACGGAGCAGCATCTCGAGGCCGAGCAGGGTGAGGCAGAGGCCGACGAGCACGACGGCGAGCAGGCTGCCCTCGTCGTTGCTGAAGCCGACGGAGTACTGCGTGAGGATCGCTGTCGTCAGCGTCGGGAAGCGCATCATCTCGAGCACGCCGTACTCGGCGAGCAGGTGCAGCCCGACGAGCAGCGCGCCGCCGCTCATCGCGGGGCGCAGCCGCGGGATCACCGTGCGGTGCACCGCCATGAGCGGTCCGAGACCCTGCGAGCGGGCGAGCTCCTCGTCGGAGCCGTCGAGGTCGCGCAGGATCGCCGCCACCGGCAGGTAGACGAAGGGGAAGTACGCCAGGGTCGTCACGAGGGCGGCGCCGAGCAGGCCGTGCAGGCCGGGGGCGAAGGAGATCCACGCGTAGCTGGCGACGAAGGCGGGGATGGCCAGCGGCGCGGCGAGCAGGACCCGCCAGATGCCGGCGCCAGGCAGGTCGGTCCGCTCGACGAGCCAGGCCGCGGTGATCCCGATGAAGAGCGTCGCGGGGACCGTGAGCGCGACGAGACCGAGGGTGTTGAGCAGCAGCTCAGCGATCCGGGGCCGGACGAGGTAGTCGATCGCGTCGGCGGCCGGCATGCGCAGCGCGCGCGAGCCCACGACGAGCAGGGGCAGCACGGTCGCCGCCGCCACGACGAGCGCGGCGGCGGTGACGAGGAGGCTCAAGGGGCTCGGGCGATGCGCTGCCAGGGACATGGGTTCCTAGAGGATCCCGGCGTCGGTCATGAGCTCGGTGACCTTCTCCGAGCTCAGGCCGAAGGGGTCGACGGGCGGGGCCTCGAGGGAGTCCAGCGGCGGGAGGGCCGGGTCGGAGTCGACGCCCTCGGCGACGGCGTACTCCATCGACCCGGAGTCGACGAGCACCTGCTGGCCCTCGGGGCTCGTGACGTAGGCGAGGAACTGCTGCGCCTGCTCGGCCTTGTCCGAGCTCTTGAGCACGCCGCCGCCGGAGAGGGAGACGAAGGCCCCCGGGTCCTCGTTCTTGAAGTAGTGGAGCTTCGTGCTGCCCGAGCCCTCCTTGGTCCCGGCCTGGTCGCGGTACCAGTAGTAGTGGTACATGACGCCGACGGGGACCTCACCGGCGTTGACGGCCTTCATCGTGGCGATGTTGTTCTGGTAGATCCGGGCTCCGTCCTTGAGGGCCTCGAGCCAGGCGGTCGTCTTCTCCTCGCCCTGGTCGGCGAGCATCCCCGCGACGATGGCCTGGAAGTCCGCGCCGGAGGCGCCGCAGCCCCAGCGGTCCTTCCACTCCGGCCGCTGGAGGTCCATGAGCGAGGTGGGGAGCTCGTCCTCGGAGATCTTGTCGGGGTTGTAGACGAGGACGGTGGAGCGGGCCGCGATGGCGGTCCACGTCTGGGAGGAGGGGCGCCGGTCCTCGGGGATGGCCTGCAGGGTCGCCGCGTCGACGGGGGCGAGGAGCCCAGCGCTGTCGACGAGGGTCATCGCCGGGCTGTTCTCGGTGAGGAAGACGTCGGCGGGCGACCGGTCACCCTCCTCGACGATCTGGTGCCCCATCGAGGCGTCCTTGCCCTGCCGGACCTGGGTCTTGATGCCGGTCTTCTTCGTGAAGGCCTCGGCCCAGGCCTTGGTGACGTTGTCGTGCTGCGAGGAGTAGATCTGCAGCGCCTCGGGGTCGGGCGTGTAGGCCTCGCCGTCCTCGGAGCTGCCGCAGGCGGTCAGGGCGAGCGACCCGGTGAGGACGACGGCGGTGGAACGAGCGACGGTTCATGGGTGGGACCTCCTGGGTCGGACGGGCAGCGCCCGCAGGGTGCGGGGCGCGGGGGCGAAGGGGGTGGCCCGGGTCCCCGGACGGGCGTCGGTGACGCGCCGGGTGGCCCGGCGGACGACAGGCTCGCTGACGGCGGCGAGGACGAGGCCGGCGGCCACCGAGGCGAGCAGGCCGAGCCAGTCGGAGTCGACCCGGGTGAAGACCTGGAACTGGACGAGGTAGATGTGCAGCGACGCTCCGGCGAGGGCGCCGAGCGCGGGGACGGCGGGGCGGGGGACCCGGACCCGGGGGACGAGGGCGACGAGGGACACGAGGGCGAGGACGGTCAGTCCGCGGCTCGTCGTCTGGAAGAAGCCGGCCAGGCCGACGGCGAGCAGGGCCAGCGTGAGCCAGGTGTGCAGCGGCCGTCGGGCGAGCGCGAGGGCCGCCCCGGCCGCGACGAGCCAGAAGACGGTGCCGGGCAGGCCACGCGTGGGTCCGGTGCCCTCGGGCACGAGGACGTAGCGCGGGACGAGGGCGAGGGCCGTGAGCGCCATCGCGCACTCCCACGGGCGGCGCGCGACGAGGCGTGCGAGCGGCGGGATGCTCAGCAGACCGGCGAGGACGACGATCGCCGCGAGCAGCGCCTCGACGAACCACAGCTCGATGCGCGGTCCCCACTCGACCCGCCCGAGCAGCCAGTTGAGGTGGACGACGTTGGCCCAGCCGTAGGCGCCGGTCGTGAGGTGCACGGCCAGCGCGACGGCGCTCGCCGGCAGGACGATGCCGACGAGGAGCGCCCCGGTCCGCCGCCACCGCTGGGCGAGGGTCGGGGCGACGAGGGTGAAGGCGGCGAGGTGGTAGCCGGCGACGACGAGGAGGGTGTGCGCGCCGCCGGGGAGGTCGGTGAGGCCGACGTGCGTCGCGCAGATGGCGAGCACCGCGAGGGCCCGGACGAGGACGCTCGTCTCCACCGAGCGGGTCCAGCGGTCGAGCCACCGCCGACGCGGTCGCTGCGCCGCCGCCCGGACGAGATCGGTGAGCGGGCGCTGGTGCCAGCCGCGGGGGAGCGGGCCGAGCACCGCCTCGAGCCCGAGCGTGGCGCGCACGAGGGAGAAGGAGTCGCCGCCCTGGTCGGCGAAGGAGCGCTCCAGCCGGACCGGACGTCCGAGGGCCGCGGCGAGGGCAGCGCTGGCCCGGGTCGCGAGGTCGCCGTCGGCCGCGCCGGAGCCGTACTGT
>JBHWMJ010000274.1:0-8494 GCA_043423105.1 Marihabitans sp. | reverse complement strand
GCGGGTCGGCTGACCTGGCTCGGCTGGTAGCCGCCGAGGACGAGTCCCTCGACGAAGGCCTCCGTCCGGCGCGCGTCGCTGAGGAGCTCGTGCGCTACGACGACCTCGGCATGCACGTCGAGGGTGGTCCCGAGGCGTCCGACCCGGGCGCCGAGCCGTCGGGCCTCGTCGGTGGTGGCTGCGTCGGGGACGGCGTAGAGACACCGCTCCCCGGTCGTGCCGGACTCCTGCGACACGAGCACCGGCTCGGTGTCGGCCGGGCGTCGGCGCGCGACGGACCAGGCCTCCGACTGCGCGGCGTCGCCCTGGTCGGGGCCGAGGACGACCACGAGCGCGGAGCCCACCTGCTCGGCGGCGGCCGGGATGGCGTCGGTGGTGCACAGGTGGGTCGTCAGCGGGGTCAGCACGGCGTCAGCAGGCATGCCAGAGACCCTAACGCGGGTCCGCGCGCCCCCCGGGCATGACGACGGCCCCCGACGCCGAGACGTCGGGGGCCGTACGCGAGTGCCTTACTTGAGGCCTTCGCAGTCGTCGATGGCCTGGCCGAGAGCCTTGACCTCGTCGGGGGTCATCTCGACGACGAGCCGGCCACCGCCCTCCAGAGGCATGCGCAGGACGATGCCACGTCCTTCCTTCACGACCTCAAGGGGTCCGTCGCCGGTACGAGGCTTCATTGCCGCCATGTGTCAGTCCCTTCTCGGCACCGCCCGACCTCCGGGCGATGACGGCGACGCCCGTCGCGCCGCCAGTGTTGCCGACCATTATCCCCCGACCGTCGGCACGCTCCTAATCCGGCGAACCTCGGATCAGGGTGGGGTGACGTGCCACGGCACGTAGGTGAGCAGCCCGCAGGACCACGCGACGACGCCACCGACGAGCACGAGCGCGACAAGCACGACACGCAGCCGCCAGTGCCGCACGATCTCCTTGCCGGTCGATGTCCGCATCGCCACGGAGGCCACGAGCGCAGCGAGCGGGAAGTCGAGGAGCAGGAAGCGCCACATGCTCGTGATCGGCCGGACGACGGCGAAGAGGTAGAGCGGGTAGGCGAGCGCCCACATCCGCACCTCGAGGGGCATCCAGGCCCCGTGGCGACCGACGACGAGGGCGATGTACGTCGCCACGAGGGCAACCATCACGACGATCCCGAGCAGCCCCTTCTCCTCCCAGGCCCAGCTGAACCACAGGACGAAGGGGCCCTCGTCGGGCTTCTGGCCCCATGCCGCCTGGACCCGGAAGAAGGCGTCCGGCAACCCGGACACGTAGCCGACGGTCACCGGCCAGGCCACCGCCGACGCAGCCGTGACGAGCAGCATGACGACGACCTTCCAGCGGTCACCGTGCAGCGGCCGCATCCCGACCGCGCGCTCCTCGCGCCACCGGAGCCAGAGGTGGACGAGCACGGCGACGCCGAGCGCCGGCGCGGCGGCGCGCGTGTACCCGAGCACGACCGCGCACAGGACGAAGGCGAGGTAGCGCCGTTGCATGAGGAGGAGCAGTGCCCAGGCGATGAGGCACGCGGCGAGCGCCTCGGTGTACGGGATGACCATGACGCCCGTGGCGGGGTAGAAGCACCACAGCGCCGCCGCGACGAAGGCGAGCCGCTCGCGAGCAGGCTGGGTGCCGGCGTGCACGGGGAACGCGAGGACCTTCCACACGAGGATGACAGCCACCGCACCGAGCACGAGGTTGAGCAGCACCGCAGCAGTCGTGAAGCCCAGACCCGTCGTCATGAGGAGCCGCACCAGCATCGGGAAGACGGGGAAGAAGGCCCACTGGCTGTACGTGATCTGACCCGTCGAGGGGTCGGCCGGCAGCGGCACCGGGTAGCCCTCGGTGACGATCCGCTCGTACCACTCAGCGTCCCACAGCTGGAACATGTCGCTGAGTGTCGGCTCGAGGTGCCCCACCCCAGCCGGGGCCTGGTAGTAGCGCGCCGCGACCCAGATCGCGATGACGGCGACGATGCGGCTCAGGAGGTAGACCCCGAGCAGCGAGCGCACCGGGTGGCGGAGGGCCGTGGCCGCCCACCGGTCGCGGGTCGCGAAGTCGAGGACGCTCACCGCGCCGTCGGCAGGTCGGAGAGCAGGCCGTCGAGGATCCGCTCGATCATCGCCGCGGTGGCGCGTCGGGTGAGCGGGGCAGCCGGGCGCGCGAGGGCACGAAGGGGCGCTGCGGGCCTGATCTCCTCGGTCCAGACGATCTCAGCCCCCTCGGGCGTGGGCCGCACGACGATCTCGGCCCAGCCGTCGAGGACGCGGCCGCGCTTGACCAGTCGCATGCGCGGCTGCGGCGCGGGCGGCGGGTCCCAGCCGGTGACGGTCATCGGGTCGTCTAAGCCGAGCGGTCCGATCGCGGTGCGGGCGACGACGGTCTGGCCCAGCACCGTCGGCCCGTCGGCACGCAGCGTGGTCAGCGGGACGAATCGACCGTGCGCTACGAGGTCGGCCACCCGCGCCCACGTCTGACCGACGTCCGCCGCCACCTGCCGGCGCACAGTGACAGCGCTCATGGGCAGTGCTCCTCGGCGTCCTCGACCTGCAGGGCTGACGGGGCCGCCTGGTTCTCCAGCTCGGCGATCCGCGCGTAGAGCACGTCGAGGACGTCGTCCACCTGGTCCATCCGGTATCCGCGCAGCGCGGTGTCGAACCTGATGTCGTGGATGTCCTGCGCCCGAAATCCGGAGACCAGGCCGACCTCCGGGGTGGTCGTCGCGGGCGGCGGCACCGGGTCGACCTCGACCCGACCGAGCGCCAACGCAGCCGTCGCGACGACGACAAGCACGGCGACGGCGACGAAGAAGACCCAGACCACCTACTCCGCCCCCTGCTGGGTGAAGTGGGGGTGCGGCTCGTCGTCGGCGATCGCAGAGACGATCCGTACGGCCTCGGCGGGGTCGTCCGTGAGGTGGAGCAGGTCGACGTCGACCTGGCTGATCGTGCCCGCCGCGACCGCCGTGCCCTGGAGCCACTCGAGCAGGCCCCGCCAGTACTCGACGCCGAGCAGGACGATGGGGAAGGAGGTCTTCTTCTGGGTCTGGACGAGCGTCACCGCCTCGAAGAGCTCGTCGAGCGTCCCGAAGCCGCCGGGCAGCACGATGAAGCCCTCGGCGTACTTGATGAACATCGTCTTGCGCGCGAAGAAGTAGCGGAAGTTCACGCCGAGGTCGACGTACTCGTTGAGGCCCGCCTCGAAGGGCAGCTCGATGCCCAGACCGACCGAGACCCCTCCCCCTTCGCGGGCGCCCTTGTTGGCCGCCTCCATCGCTCCAGGTCCGCCCCCGGTGATGACGCCGTACCCGGCGTGGGCCAGGCGCCGCCCGACCTCGACGCCGATCTCGTACTCGCGGCTGTCCCGTCGCGTCCGGGCACTGCCGAAGACGCTGACCGCGGGGCCGAGCTCGGCCAGGGCGCCGAAGCCCTCGACGAACTCGGCCTGGATCCGCAGGACCCGCCAGGGGTCGGTGTGCACCCAGTCGGCGGTGCCGCGGGTGTCGAGCAGTCGCTGGTCGGTGGTCGAGCTGGGCACCTGGGCGCCCCGCATGACGACGGGACCCTTGTGGTACGCGCGGCCCTGCGGGCGGTCGGTCTGGCTCACGCAGCCGAGGCTACGCGAGCCACCGGAGCATGGCGGCCTCTGCCTCGACGAGCTGCCCGACCGGGCATCGCTCCTCGTCGTGGTGGGCGAGGTTCGGGTCGCCCGGTCCGAAGTTCACCGCGGGCACGCCGAGGCTGGAGAAGCGGGCGACGTCGGTCCACCCCTCCTTCGGCCCCACGGGCACCCCGAGCGCGTCGACGAAGGCGGTGGCGGCCGGACGGTCCAGCCCCGGCCGCGCTCCTTCGGCCATGTCGGTCACCGTGAGCTCGTAGCCGTCAAAGACCGACTGGACGTGGGCCAGTGCCTGCTCCGCGCTCTTGTCCGGCGCGAAACGGTAGTTGACGGTCACCGTGCACGCGTCGGGGATGACGTTGCCGGCGATCCCGCCGGTGATCGCGACCGCCTGGAGCGCCTCGTGGTACTCGAGCCCGTCGACCTCGACCGTCTGCTCCTCGTACTCGGAGAGACGACGCAGGATGTCGGCGGCGTCGTGGATCGCGTTGTGCCCCTTCCACGGGCGGGCCGAGTGCGCTGCGATCCCCTTCGTCCGGATCTCGACGCGCATCGTGCCCTTGCAGCCACCCTCGACGGCGGAGGCCGTCGGCTCGAGGAGCACGGCGAAGTCCGCCTCCAGCAGCTCGGGGTGACTCTGCCCGAGGAGCTTGAGGCCGTTGTAGGTCTCCTCGATCTCCTCGGCCTCGTAGAAGACGAAGGTGAGGTCGCGGCTCGGCTCACGGACCTCGTGGGCCAGCCGGAGCTGGACGGCGACGCCGCCCTTCATGTCGACCGTGCCGCGGCCGTAGAGCACCTCCTCACCGTCGACCTGCTCGCGTCGCACCGGCAGGTTCGGTGGGTCGGTGAGCGGGACGGTGTCGATGTGCCCGGCGAGGACGACCCGCTCCGCGTGGCCGAGCTCGGTGCGGGCGACGATGGTGTGCCCGTGCCGCGTCACCTCGAGGTGCGGCAACGGGCGAAGGGCGGCCTCGATGGCGTCCGCGAGCGCGCCTTCGTCGCGACTCACCGACTCGATGTCGCACACGGCAGCGGTGAGGGTGACGATGTCGGCGCTGAGGTCGAGGGCCATGCCCGCACCCTACAAACCCACGCCTCTCACCCCTTCGCCCCGCCACAAACTGCTGCTGGCTGTATCTAGTTGCGTCGGCTGCACCTCGAGGTGCTGCTGGCCCAACCAGGTGGTGCTGGGACGGGACGCGACGTGGGACAGAGCCTGTGGATGACGCCAGCGCCAGCTCCGGAAAGGTCGGCACAGTCGTGCCATGCCCATCGACCTCATGCCCGTCGTCCGCGCCGCCGCCCTCGATCGAGTCGTGACGACGGCTGAGTGCGTCCGTGCTGGAGTAACCCGGTTCGAGGTGCAGCGCCTGGCCCGGGAAGGGCGTCTGCACAGGCTCACGCGGGGTGGCTGGTCGACGGAGCCACCCGACGACGCGACAGACCGGCATCTGCTCACCACGTTGGCGATCCTGCGGCGGCACGGCGGTCGCTCCGGCGCCGGGGCACAGAGTGCTCTGGCGGTGTGGGGTCTACCGCTCGTCCACGCCGATCTCAGCCGCGTCATCCTCGTCCGGGCATCCGGGACCACAACCCGCAGGGGCACTGACTACACCGTCTGGGGCGCTCAAGGCCGCCTCGTCACCTGCCAGCGGCCGCCGGTCGTCACCTCGGCCGTGCTGACCACGGCACTGGCCACTGCCGTGGTGCACGCGGGCCTGGTGTGCGGCTCCGACACTGCACTGTGTGCCGCCGACGCGGCCCTGCGAGCCGGCCGTCTGAGCCGGGACGATCTCGTCGGGGCGCTCGCGCGTATCCCCGCCGGGTCGAAGGGGGTGTCGCAGGTGCGCAGGGCGCTGGCCTGCGCGGATGGCCGGCATGAGTCACCTGGGGAGAGCCTCACCGCGCAGCTGTGCCGGGCGCTTGGGTACGAGCTTGAGCCCCAGTTCGAGATCGGGCCGTGGAGAGCGGACTTCCGGATCGTCGGCTCTCATGTCCTCATCGAGTTCGACGGCAAGGTGAAGTATGGCGAGGGGACGGACGTCTTCCAGGAGAAGCGCCGCGAGGACGACCTCCGGAGGCGCGGCTTCGTCGTCGTGCGTCTCGTCTGGGCGGACCTCTACCGCCCGGACGTCGTCCGGACCAGGATCGAGCAGGCCCTGAAGGGCGCCGCCGCGTGAGCCAGCAGCACCTGGTGGCGTCAGCAGCATCTCGAGGTGGTGCCCAGGCACCCAGGTACTGCCAGCAGCAGCTGGTATCTGGGCGGCGAGGTCTGTCGGCCCTGTCGCAGCGCGGAAGTGCCCCGAGCACTTTGTAGCCTTGGCCTTATGACGACGCGTGCGGCCTGGGGCCATGGAGTTGCGACCATCACTGCAGACGGGACGGTGCTCGACACCTGGTACCCGGAGCCTCGGCTCGGGGAGGCCCCCGAGGTCGACCAGATCCCCAGCGAGCTCACCGCGCTGGCCGGCGAGGACGAGGCCCGCGGCGTGCGCACCGAGGTCGTCACCACGGCGATCGACCTCGACGCCGCGCCCGAGGGCGCGAGCGACGCATACCTGCGCCTGCACCTGCTCTCCCACTGCCTCGTCGAGCCGAACACGATCAACCTCGACGGCCTCTTCGGCCAGCTCACCAACGTCGTGTGGACCAACCACGGGCCGTGCGCGGTCGAGGGCTTCGAGACCACCCGTGCCCGGCTGCGCGCTCGCGGCCCGGTCACCGTCACCTCGATCGACAAGTTCCCTCGGATGACCGACTACGTCACCCCGAAGGGAGTGCGCATCGGCGACGCCGACCGCGTCCGGCTCGGCGCGCACCTCGCCAGCGGCACGACGGTGATGCACGAGGGCTTCGTCAACTTCAACGCCGGCACGCTCGGGACCTCGATGGTCGAGGGCCGGATCAGCCAGGGTGTCGTCGTCGGCGACGGTTCCGACATCGGCGGCGGCGCGTCGACCATGGGCACGCTCTCGGGCGGGGGCACCGAGCGTGTCGCGATCGGGCAGCGCTGCCTCGTCGGGGCCGAGGCGGGCGTCGGCATCGCGCTCGGCGACGACTGCGTCGTCGAGGCTGGCCTCTACCTCACCGCCGGCACCAAGGTGACGCTGCCCGACGGGCAGGTCGTCAAGGCGCGCGAGCTCTCCGGCCAGAGCGGCCTGCTCTTCATCCGCAACTCGGTGACCGGCGCGGTCGAGGCCAAGGACCGCACCGGCGACGGCATCGCCCTCAACGAGGCGCTGCACGCGAACTGACGATGCCCCCTGCGCGCCCTGACGGGCACTCCCGCGGCCGACCGCTCCTCGACGAGGAGCGGTCGGTGCCGTCGCGCCCGAGCCGCCGGGTCCGGCGCAACCGCGCGATCGTCGCGGGAGCGGCTGTCCTCGCCCTCGTCGGCGGCGGCGCGTGGTGGGCCCGCGACAAGGTCCTCACCCCGTGGAGTGAGTCGTGCTCCGCGACCGCGCTCGGCGAGACGGTGACCTTCGACCCGGAGCAGATGCACAACGCGGCCATGATGGTGCAGCTCGGCGAGCGCCGCGGCCTGCCGGCCCGTGCCGGCACGATCGCCATCGCGACGGCGATCCAGGAGAGCAAGCTGCGCAACATCACCTACGGCGACCGCGACAGCGTCGGGCTCTTCCAGCAGCGGCCGAGCCAGGGGTGGGGCACGGTCGAGGAGATCCTCGACCCGCACTACGCGACGAACGCCTTCTATGACGCTCTGGTCAAGGTCGACGGCTGGCACGACATGGTCATCACCGAGATCGCGCAGGAGGTGCAGCGCAGCGCCTTCCCCGAGGCCTACGCCGACCACGAGCACGAAGGCCGGGCCATCGCCTCGGCCGTCGCGGGCCACTCCCCCGGCGGGATGGTCTGTCGGCTCGACGCGCCGACGAAGGCCGGCGACCCGGCGCGGCTCGTCGACGACCTCCTCGTCGAGACGGGCACCCGCGGCCAGACAGAGGGGCGCGACGTCGTCGTCCGGGCCGGGTCGTCGCGGCGGGCGTGGGGCATCGGCGCGTGGGCCGTGGCCACGGCGAAGGACCATGGGGTCGTGCGCGTGACCGTCGGCGACCAGCAGTGGGACCGCTCCGACGGCACGCAGTGGCAAGCAGCGGAGTCACCCGTCGACGCCTCGACCGTCGTCATGACCCTCGCCGACTGACCTCGACCGACGACGAAGGGGGCCGTCCGGGTCTCCCCGGACGGCCCCCTTCGAGGCGGCTGCGGTCAGCGCTTGTCGATGGCGACGTAGTCGCGCTCGGTGGCGCCGGTGTAGACCTGGCGCGGGCGACCGATCTTGGTCTCCTTGTCCTCGATCATCTCGCGCCACTGGGCGATCCAGCCCGGGAGGCGACCGATGGCGAAGAGGGCGGTGAACATCTTCGGCTGGAAGCCCATCGCCGTGTAGATCAGGCCGGTGTAGAAGTCGACGTTCGGGTAGAGCTTGCGCTCGACGAAGTAGTCGTCGGCCAGGGCGATCTCCTCGAGCTTCAGGGCGATGTCCATGAGCTCGTCGTTGCCCATCTTCTCGAGCACGGTGTGCGCCGCGTCCTTGACGATGGCGGCGCGCGGGTCGTAGCTCTTGTAGACCCGGTGACCGAAGCCCATGAGCCGGACGCCGTCCTCCTTGTCCTTGACCTTCTTCATGAAGGTCTCGGTGTCGTACTCGGCGCCCTGGATCTTGCGGAGCATCTCGAGGACGGCCTGGTTGGCGCCGCCGTGGAGCGGGCCCGAGAGGGCGTGGATGCCAGCGGAGACCGAGTTGAAGAGGTTGGCGTGCGCCGAGCCGACGAGGCGGACCGTCGAGGTCGAGCAGTTCTGCTCGTGGTCGGCGTGGAGGATGAAGAGCTGGTCGAGCGCGGTGACGATCTCGGGGTCGAGC
>JBHWMJ010000268.1:0-6523 GCA_043423105.1 Marihabitans sp. | reverse complement strand
TCGTAGGGGAGGGGCGTCCAAGACGCTACGACCCTGGGGTGACAACCCCAGCCCGGTCGTCGTCACGCTCAGTGGTCGACGGCGGCGCCCGCGATGATGACGACCACGATCATCAGCGATGACAGGTGGGCCACGTCCAGCGCCCACCCTCGCTCCTCGACCTCGGCGGCCACTAGTTCCTGACGGGCCTGCTCGTCGAGTCCAGGCGCCACACCCGCGACCAGCAACCCCTTGGCGACCTTGACGTCTTCCCTCTCCACCAACGTGCCCCGTGGCGGCTCCAGCGCCACGTCGTGAACGTGCAGCGCGGTCGTCGACCTGGCAGCCATCGCCTCGACGCAGCCGTTGAGCATCCCTTGAAGCGCCAGCGACCCCATGCCGGAGGACAGGAACGCCAGCCAGCGACTCTCGGGCATGACGTCCTCCAACCCAAAGGACGAACTGGGCGAGTCCATCACTGCCTGGTGGGCCAGGTGCTTGCACCTCTCGTAGACCCCACCGAGGTCCATCACGATTCCGTCATCTGCGCTCATGATTCTTGGCTCCATCTCCCCAGCGGGGGTTAGTTGAACAGGTCGTGGTCGTCGTGCTCGCCGGGGTCGACGACGTCCCCACTGGCCTCGTCGATCAGGACGTAGTCCCGCAGGATCGTCGAGCGGTCGGCCCCGGCGAGCAGCTGCCCGCCGTCGTTGGCGATGTCGCCCGCGGTGTACTCGTTTTGGATGACGTCGCGGCCGTAGAGGTCCGCGTCGTGCTTGCTGGAGAAACCTCCCTTGACCACCGACGCGGGTGTGACGACTCCCCCGCACTTGGGGTGCTTGGACTCGTCGCAGCCGGCGATGGTCGACGAGGCCGCGGCGTACCTGCCGCTCAAAGAGCTCACGACGTGCCGACACTGTCGCCGACCAGTGACGAGTACGGTGGACGGGTGAGGATCGCCCTGTTCGCGACGTGCCTCGGCGACGTCCTTTTCCCGGACGTTCCGAGGGCCACCACGGCACTGCTCGAGCGGCTCGGGCACGAGGTCGTCTTCCCGCACGACCAGGCGTGCTGCGGTCAGATGCACGTCAACACCGGATACCAGCGGGACGCGCTCGGGGTTGTCCGCCACCACGTGGAGGTCTTCGAGAAGACATTGTCGGACGGGAGCGAGGCCATCGTCGCACCGTCGGGGTCGTGCGTCGGTTCGGTCAGGCACCAGCACGCCCAGGTCGCCCGCCGTCTCGGGGACGAGGAGCTGGCGGTACGCGCCGACGCCGTCGCCGCGCGGACGTATGAGCTGTCCGAGCTACTGGTCGACGTCCTCGGCGTGGTCGACGTCGGCGCCTGGTACCCGCACCGCGTGACCTATCACCCGACCTGCCACAGCCTGAGGATGTTGCGCGTGGGAGACCGACCGCTGACACTCCTTCGCGCCGTGCGTGGCCTGGACCTCGTCGAGCTCCCCGAAGCCGAGTCGTGCTGCGGGTTCGGGGGCACCTTCAGCCTGAAGAACGCCGACACCTCCGCCGCCATGCTGGCCGACAAGGTCGACGCTGTTCGGGGCACCGGTGCCGACGTGGTGTCGGCCGGTGACGCCTCCTGCCTGATGCACATCGGGGGCGGGCTCTCGAGGCTGAAGGTTGGGACCCGAGCCGTCCACCTCGCCGAGATCCTCGCGAGCAGCGGATGAGAGGCCACCGATGAGCACCTTCCTGGGTATGCCGGGCGTCGCCGGCCCCCCTGCGGGAGCGGGCAGCGAGGTATCCGGCGAGCGGCCCTTCCCTGCAGCGGCCGCGGACGCGTTGCGCGACACCCAGCTTCGGCGGAACCTCCGGTACGCGACCTCGACGATCCGGTCGAAGCGTGCTGACGTGGTGTCCGAGGTGCCCGACTGGGAGGCGCTCCGCGAGGCCGGCGCGGCCATCAAGGCCGAGACCATGGCACGTCTGCCCGAGCTCCTCGAGCAGCTCGAGGCCGCCGTCACCGCACGGGGTGGCGTGGTGCACTGGGCGCGTGACGCCGCCGAGGCCTGCGCGATCGTCGCCGACCTCGTGCGTGCCACTGGCGCCGACGAGGTCGTCAAGGTCAAGTCGATGGCGACCCAGGAGATCGGCCTCAACGAGGCGCTCGAGGCGGCGGGCATCCGGGCCCACGAGACGGACCTCGCCGAGCTCATCGTCCAGCTGGGCCACGACAAGCCGTCGCACATCCTCGTGCCGGCGATCCACCGGAACCGCTCGGAGATCCGCGACATCTTCCTCCGGGAGATGCCCGGCCTGGACGCCGAGACCCTCACCGACGAGCCGGCTGTCCTCGCGGCCGCCGCGCGCCAGCACCTCCGGGAGGTCTTCCTGCGCGCCAAGGTCGCGGTGTCGGGTGCCAACTTCGGTGTCGCCGAGACCGGTTCGCTCGTCGTGGTCGAGAGCGAGGGGAACGGCCGAATGTGCCTCACCCTGCCCAAGACGCTCATCACCGTCATGGGCATCGAGAAGGTCGTGCCCACCTGGCGCGACCTCGAGGTGTTCCTCCAGCTCCTGCCGCGCAGCTCCACCGGGGAGCGGATGAACCCCTACACGTCCACGTGGGCCGGGGTGACGCCCGGTGACGGACCACAGGCGTTCCACCTGGTCCTGCTCGACAACGGCCGCACCAAGGTGCTCGCCGACGAGCACGGGCGGTCGGCGCTGCACTGCATCCGCTGCTCGGCCTGTCTGAACGTCTGCCCCGTCTACGAGCGGGCCGGGGGCCACGCGTACGGATCGGTCTACCCCGGACCCATCGGGGCGATCCTGTCGCCGCAGCTGACCGGCATCACCGGCGGGGACGACCCCAACGACTCCCTGCCGTATGCGTCCTCGCTCTGCGGTGCGTGCGAGGACGTCTGCCCCGTCAAGATCCCCATCCCGGCCCAGCTCGTCCGTCTGCGTGCCGAGCACACGGAAGCCCGTAGTGACACTCATCGTCTCCCCAGCGCCGAGGCCGCCGTTATGCGAGCCGCCGCGTGGAGCATGGCCAGCGGGAAGAGGTTTGCCCGCGCCGGCCGCGCGGCCACTCTCGCGCGGCGCGGTGTCCGTAACGGCCGACCCCTCGTCCCCCTCCCGCCCCCGCTCAACGGCTGGACCGACTCGCGCGACCTGCCCGACCTCCCGTCCGAGACGTTCCGCGATTGGTGGAGCCGCACCCGCGGAGATGACGACTCATGAGCTCCGCTCGAGAGGAGGTGCTGCGCCGGGTCCGCGACGCAGTCGGTGCTCCCGTCGAACGGCCGCCGGCTCCGCGGGACTACCGCAGCGTCGGTGACCACGCGCCCGGAAGCGGAGAGCTGGTCGAGCAGCTCATCGACCGCCTCGAGGACTACCGCGCCACCGTGATCCGATCCTCGGGTGACGTCGCCAGCGCGGTCGTCACTGCGCTCGACGCGGCGGGGGTGCGCAGCGGACCGGTCCTGCACGCCCCCGGCCTCCCCGGGGAGTGGATCAGCGGTACCCCGGCGACACCCGATGACGCACGTATCGACGCCCCGGGACTCGACGCTGTCGCGGCCGTGGTCACCGGCTCTGTGGTTGCCGTCGCGGAGACGGGGACGATCGTCCTGGACGCGTCACCGTTGTGTGGGCGCAGGGCGCTCACCTTGGTGCCCGATGTGCACCTCTGCCTGGTCCGCACCGATGACGTCGTGGAGACCGTCCCGGAGGCGCTGGCCATGCTCGACCCCACCCGGCCCTTGACCTTCGTCAGCGGTCCGTCGGCCACCAGCGACATCGAGCTCAACCGCGTCGAAGGGGTGCACGGGCCGCGCACGCTCCTCGTCGTCCTCGTCTAACCAGCCGCCGTCGCGCGTTGGTCGAGGAAGACCGGCTCAGATCGCGTGGTGACCGCTCACCTCCGTCGGTACAACGTCGCCGGGCGCCCCCGCAGCCCGGAAGACATGGCGATCTCACCCCGCTCCTTGACCGGTCGCAGCGCGTCCTTCATCCGGCGGTTGAAGTTGTCCTTGTGCATCTCGTCCCCGACGACGGCCTCGTGCACCTTCCGCAGCCGGTGCAACGTGAAGGGTGCACCCAAGAACCCGTCAGGGTCCGGCGCCACCCCTTCGCTCCGGCCCCGGAACTCGTACCGCTCCCGCACGTCCGCCACGGCTGCCGACACGATCTCGTCGTGGTCGAAGAGCAGCCCGGCCTCGCCCTCGAGGCGCCCGTCCGGGAGGACGGCGACGAGATCCCCCTTCGCCCCGGCCAGCGCCGCCTCCGGCAACGACACCGCGTGCGCCGCCGACATCACCCAGCTCCGGTCGTCGCGGTCGGGGTCGTCGAAGAGCCGCAGCAGCCGCGGTGCGACCGACCCGTCGAGCGTGATCCCGACCTTGCGCGACAAGACATCCAGCGTCGTCTCGGCGATCGTCGCCCGCTCCCGCACGAACCCGCCCGGCAGGGCGCGCCCGGCGGGGGAGTCGCGGTCCTGCACGAGCAGCCGCAGCACGGGGTCGGTGTCCGCGTCGGTGACCGTGAGGATCGCGAGATCGACGGTGATGCCGGGGCGGGGGTAGGAGTCGAGCGAAGGGGGTGTCGGAGTCACCCTTGACACTTTAGCGATAGAGTGCGCTAAAGTAATAGCGACAAGAGAGTGCTAAAGATAGGAGGGCCGCAGATGACCCAGACGCCCCCACCCACAGATCCCTACGCGGCAGACGACGTGTGGGACCAGCTCGAGCAGGGGCTGGCGACCTACCTCGAGCGTCTCCACGACGTACCCAGCACCGAGCCCGACCGTCTCGTCCTCGAGATCCTCAGCCCCCACGGTGCGGGCGCGCTGCCTTTCGCGACGGTCACCACGACCCCGGACCGCACCCGCGTCTCGGCGACGATCAGCGGCACGAAGAGCGCCCCCGGTCACCCGATGCATCCGCGGACCGCCGAGTGGCTCCGTGACCGCGGCTGGACCGCCAACGAGCAGGCGGGCACCGACTGGTCCCGCCAGCGCACCCTCAGCGGCGACGGCCCCATCAAGCTGGCCCACGAGGTCGTCGTGGCGCTCAAGCACGGCTTCGGTGTGCCGCACCCCGGCATCTACACCTACCGGGTCACCGGGCCGGGGGCGGACGTGCTGCCCGATCTCGGGCTCGTGGCGGGTGGGGACATCCAGCCTGAGCCGGCAGCGCCGGAGACGAGCCTGGCGATCGCGCCGAACGACCCGGAGCACCTGCGCTCGATGGTCGGCCAGGTGCTGGCCGACTGCGTCCCGGGCCAGTTCTCGATGGACGACGACGGCGACTTCGTCATCACCCTCGAGGAGCTCGGCCATCCGGTCTTCGTCTGGGTGCCGTCGGGCGAGCCGTGCGTGCGCATCTGCGCGCGGGTGCTGCACGAGGTGAGGTCGCGCCGGGCGACGGCCTCCGAGCTGGCCGTGCTCAACCGGGAGGCGTCCTTCGTCTCGTACCACCTCGGCGGGGAGCGTGAGGTGTGGGCCAGGCTCGACCTGCCGGGCTCGCCCTTCGTGCCCGATCATGTGCGGCATGGCTTGGCCTCCTTCCTGACTTCGGTGGCAGGCGTCCGTGGGGACCTCGCCCTGCGCACGGGTGGGAGGCAGGGATGAGGTTGACGGCGGCACAGACGGACCGGGCGTGCGGCGCCGTCCTCGCGACGGCTGCGGGCGACGCGCTGGCGCGGGCTACGAGTTCGGTGCCGGGCCGGGGCCCGAGGGCCCGCGGATGATCGGTGGTGGGCTCGGCAACTTCGCGAAGGGGGAGTGGACCGACGACACGACGATGGCCTGGTGCGTCCTCGACGTGGCCGCGAAGGGGGTGGACCTCCGGTCGGAGGAC
This sequence comes from Marihabitans sp., assembly GCA_043423105.1. Taxonomy (GTDB): domain Bacteria; phylum Actinomycetota; class Actinomycetes; order Actinomycetales; family Dermatophilaceae; genus Marihabitans. The sequence goes on along the minus strand of JBHWMJ010000268.1, from coordinate 720 downwards.
GCGCTCACCGAGATCGCCCGCCGCTTCCGCGGCTGGTACGAGTCGGGTCCGGCGGACATCGGCAACCAGACCCGCTCGGTGCTCAGTTCCGGGGGTCACGAGCCCACCGGCGCTGCGCTCACGGCGGTCTCGGACGCGCTGCACGCCCGGACGGGGCGGACCGCGGGTAACGGCTCGCTCATGCGCACCGCGCCGGTCGCGCTCGGCTACCTCGACGACCCGGAGGGGCTCACCGAGGCGGCTCTCGCGGTCAGCCGGCTCACCCACGCCGACCCGCGGGCGGGGGAGGCGTGCGTCCTCTGGTCGCACGCGATCCGGCACGCGATCCTCACCGCCGAGCTCGACGTGCGCGTCGGGCTGGAGCACCTCGAGCCGGGCGCGGTCGCGAACTGGACGGACCGGATCCGCGACGCGGAGGCGGGACCGCCGGAGCGCTTCACCCGCAACGGCTGGGTCGTCGAGGCGCTCCAGGCGGCGTGGTCGGCGATCCACCACACGCCGGTCCCGACGGACGACCCGCGTCGCCACCTCGAGGACGCGCTTGCTCGCGCCATCGGCATCGGGCACGACACCGACACGGTCGCCGCGATCGCCGGCGCGCTGCTGGGTGCGCGGTGGGGCGGCAGCGCCGTGCCGCAGGAGTGGCAGGCGATGCTGCACGGCTGGGGCCTGGAGCCCGGCGAGACGGACGGTGCCGCGGCGTTGGTGCGGTGGGAGAAG
>JBHWMJ010000266.1:0-3844 GCA_043423105.1 Marihabitans sp. | reverse complement strand
CGACGTAGGCCAGGCGGCGCTCCTCGACGAGGGCCTGATGACCGGAGGCCCGCTTGAACTCCTTGACGGCCTCGTCGATCTCCTTCGTGGTCGCCCCGTTGACGGACAGCTCGGGCAGGCCCTCTCGGTCGCCGCGGAGGGGGTAGGGCAGCCCGCCCTCGGTCTTGTGCAGCCACCCGGTGTCGGTGGGCTGGCTCATGACCCAGGCCCGGCTCTCCTTGTCCCACCGGGCTCGGGCACCGTGCGCGGGGAAGGTGCCCTCGACGAGCCCCGGCACGGCCACGACGTCCCACTCCAACCCCTTCGCCGCGTGGCAGGTGAGGATCTGGACGGCATCGGGTGTGGGGTCGACGACGGGCCGGTCGAGCCCGCGTTCCTCGGCGATCGCGGCCTCGACCCAGTCGATGAAGCCGCCGAGCGTGGCCCGGTCCGCCCCGGCGGCGAACTGGGCTGCGACGTCGGCGAAGGCGTCGAGATGGGCCCGCGCGGCTCCGGCGGTCCACCCGGGCCGGGCCAGCACCTCGACATCGACGCCGAGGGCCCGCTCGGCCTCGAGGACGAGGTCGGGCAGGGGCTGTCCGGCCATCCGCCGCAGCCGGGCGACGGTCGCCGCCAGCCCACGCAGCCGGCCGAGGGCACGCTCGGAGATGCCGACCCCGTCGCGGTCGCGCCACAAGGCGTCCGGGAGGTCGTCGAGGGCGTCGATGATGGTGCGATCCTCGCGCGAGTCCGGGGCGAGGTCGACCCCGATCGAGCGAGCCCGCGGCGGACTGCCCTCTCTGGCCCAGGCCGCCAGGCCGGCGATGTCGGCGGCCCCCAGCCGGCAGACCGGCCCGGTGAGCAGCCGCATGAGACGGTCGCCGCGGGCGGGGTCCTGGACGACGGTGAGCAGGGCGATGACGTCGGCGACCTCGGGGGTGACCAGGAGGCCACCGAGCCCGACGACCTCGTGCGGAACCCCGCGCTCGGCGAGCGCCGTGACGATGGCGGTGAACTGAGAGCGCTTGCGGCACAGGACGGCCGCGGACCGGCGACCGCCCTGACGGCGCTCAGCGATCCAGTCGGCGACGAGTGCGGCCTCGCCCTCGGCGTCCTCGACCCGTGCCGCCCATACCTGCCCCTGGCCAGCACCGGGACGCGCCCGCAGGGGACGTACCGGCACCGCGCTGCCCTCCCGCAGCGGCTCGGCCGCGACGTTGGCGGCCGCGAGGATGGACTCGTCGTTGCGCCAGCTCGTCGAGAGGTGGAGGACCGGGGCCCCGTCGAAGCGCTCGGGGAAGGTCGCCAGGGTCGTTGCGCTGGCACCGCGCCACGCGTAGATCGACTGGTGCGGGTCGCCTACCGCGGTCACGGGGGCGGGGGGTTCCCCTGAGGGTGCGAAGAGGCTTGTCATGAGGACGAGCTGTGCCTCGGAGGTGTCCTGGAACTCGTCGAGCAGGATCACCCGGAAGCGAGATCGCTCCACCGCCCCGATCTCAGGGATCTCCTGGGCCAGGCGTGCCGCGAGCGCCATCTGGTCGCTGAAGTCGAGGACGCCGCGCTCATGCTTGAGGTCGAGGTAGCGCCGCACGATGGGCAGGACGAGGGCCCGGTCTCGCAGCGCATCGCGGACATCCCTCACCGTGGCCCGGCGCTTGTCGGCCGCCTCGACCGCCTCCCACCGGCGCACGAGCTCACGCAGATGATCGGCCACCTCCTCTGGCGACCGCAGATGCTCGGCGAGCTCGCCGGCGAGTCCGACGACCATCCGCGTCACGGTCGCCTCGACCCAGTCGACCTGCTCCATCGGGCCGTCGTAGGAGAGGACGGCCTCGTGGGCGAGCTGCCAGGCGGCGGCCTCAGTAAGCAGCCGGGCGTCACGCTCGCGGCCGAGCAGGGGGCCGTGCTCCCGGACGAGCTGACCCGCGTAGGAGTGATAGGTCGTCACCGTCGGCGCCCCGGGGAGGGTCAGCGCGCCGGCCTCGTCGCGGCTGGGCGGCACCCACAACCCTGATGCCTCCAGCGCCGAGAGACGCGCCGCGACCCGGTCGGCGAGCTCACCGGCGGCCTTGCGGGTGAAGGTCAGGCCGAGGACCTGCTCCGGCTCGACGAGGCCGTTCGCCACGAGCCACACGACCCGGGCAGTCATTGTCTCGGTCTTGCCGGACCCGGCCCCCGCGACGACGAGCTGGGCGCGGAGGGGGGCCTCGATGACGGCCGCCTGCTCGGGCGTCGGCGGGTGCTCCTGCCCGAGCGCACGGCTCACCTCGAGGGCGCTGAGGTGTGCGCCCTGAGCCCTCGTCTCGACCCGCGCCGGGTCGCCGAGCTCATCTGCCTCAGGCCCAGGCAGGCCCGGGGCACCCATGTCGAAGAGGGAGTCCTGGCCTGTCACAGCAGCGTCCCTCCCTCGTGGTGCGCAGGGCACGAGGTGCGCACGGGGCACCGCTTGCACGTCTGCTCCTCTGGTCGCGCGAGCATCTCGTGGGAGGCCATGCCCTCCGCAGTGGCGGCGACCTTGGCGTGTGCCCAGCGTGGGTCGTCAGCCTCGGCGAGCGCAGGCTGGCCCTGCACCGCGCTCCGGGACGAGCTCACTGCTCTGCCGAGGTGCACGAGCGCCGCGCCTGCGGACTCGCGCCCCTGCGGGAAGGCACCTTCCTCGACCGCGACCTGGTAGACGCCGAGCTGGCCGTGCGTCTCGATCTCGGCGGCGGTCGGCTTCGACGAGCCCGTCTTGAGATCGACCACGCGCAGCGCTCCGTCGGCGTCGCGCCGCTCGAGACGGTCCACTCGACCGGAGAGGTGCGCCCGCCCGACAGTCACGGCGAAGGACTGCTCCACCGCGGCGAGCGACCAACCCTCCTGCCGGGCGCGCGCGTAGTAGTCACCAAGCCACCGGCCCATGACGTGGGCCCGGCGCCGGTTCTGCTCGCCGACCCAGCCGGGCGCCTCACCGAGCTGCGGCCAGCGTCGGTCGATCTCGGCGGCGATCGTCGCGTGGTCGGCGTCAGGGTGCTCCTCGGCGATGGCGTGGATCAGGGTGCCGATGGTCGCCGAGACCTGGCTCGCTCCGCGCCCTCCGGAGGTCGTGAGGAGCCAGCGCAGCGAGCACGTCTCGAAGTCGTCGACCTGCGAGGGCGCCACCCGGACGGGATCGTCCGCACCACGGAGGGGGCGGTCGTCGCTGAGGTCGCGCAGGGCCCACCACTGGTCCGGGTCGGCGCCGCGCACCCCGAGCTCGCGCAGGTGCGCCAGCCGCAGCGCGGCCGCCGGAGCCGTCAAGGGGTCGTCGAGCTCCTGCCGCAGCCGGGCGACGACGCCCACGAGGTCGAGGGGCATCGGTGCCTCGACGGTGGCTCGCTCGACAGCCCCGTCGGACAGTGGGTCGACGACGTCGAGGAAGGGCGAGGGCTGGTCCTCCTCGGATCGCACGGCGGTGACGACGACATGCTCGCTGGCGCGAGTCAGGGCGACGTGCAGCAGCCTGGTCTCGTCGTAACGGACCTGCGCTCGCGCGGCGGCAAGGGCTCCGCCCTCGGCGGCGAAGGGGTCGGAGCCGTCACCCCTCCCGGAGACGAGGTCGGCGAGCTCGCTGGAGCCGAGCAGAGAGCCACGCAGCCGCAGATCGGGCCACACGCCGTCCTGCACACCGGCGACGACGACCCGGCGCCACTGACGACCTGCCGCGGCTGCCGGGGTCAGGATCGCGACGGCACCGCTCTCGGGGCTGCGCGCCGCGAGCGAGTCGGCGGCGACCTCCTGCTGCGCCACCGAGGTGAGGAAGGACTCCGGGCCGCTGCCTGGCCTGGCCTCCTCGTGGGCCGCTGCCGCCGCGAAGAGAGCGACGACAGCGTCGAGAGCATCGTCG
>JBHWMJ010000263.1:0-8093 GCA_043423105.1 Marihabitans sp. | reverse complement strand
TGCGCCGACAGCGACGGCCAGCACACGCCGACCGACATCTCGCGGGTGGCGATCCGACTGGGCACCGGTGCGGACGACCTGGTCCTGGGGGTCCGACGCTTCACCGGCCGGGTGCCCTTGCGCAGCCGCGTCGGCAACGCGGTGACCCGGCGGCTCTTCGCCCTCGTCACCGGGCGCGACGTCGTCGACACCCAGACCGGGCTGCGCGGGTACCCGCCGGGCATGTTGCCGTGGGTGGACGGCATCGGCGGCGAGCGCTTCGACCACGAGCTACGCGTGCTGCTACGGGCCTCCCGCGAGCACCGGCGGATCGGGCTCGTCGACATCGAGACGGTCTACCTCGACGACAACGCGAGCTCGCACTTCCGTCCGCTGGCGGACTCGCTATCGGTCTACCGGCCCCTCCTTGGTTTCGCGCTCTCCTCGCTCCTCGGGTTCACCCTCGACGTGCTCGCGCTGCTCGCGCTCATGACCCTCACCGGCCAGCTGCTCGTCGCCGTCGTGGGAGCCCGGCTTCTGTCAGCGAGCGTGAACTTCGCGGTCAACCGACGATGGGTCTTCGGGCGGGAAGGCGAGATGGCACCCCTTCGCGCTGCTCTGGTCCGCTACGCCACCCTCGCCGCGGGGATGCTCATCCTGGGCGCGATGCTGCTCGAGTCGCTCGTGGCGCTCGGGATGACGCTCCTCGCCGCTAAGGTCGTCACCGAGCTCACTCTCTTTGTCGGCGGGTACGTCGTGCAGCGCACGGCCGTCTTCGCCCGGTCGAGCGGCCCGCATGGGCGAGCTCAGAGGATCGGGACCCGCCGGCGGGTCTGGGTGACGAGCTCACGGTCGATGTCGGCGAGGAGGATGCCGGGACCGGCGTCGAGCCGGGCGCGGAGCGCCCCCGTCGGATCGGCGAGGGCTGAGCGGCCGATGCCGTAGGGGCCCTCGGTCGAGGTGGCGGTCCAGGCCTGACCGACGGCGAGGAGCCATGCCTGCGAGTCGTGCGCGCGTGCCTGGGTGAGCAGGTCCCACTGCTCAGCCTTGCCCGGGCCGTCGCCCCACGAGGCCGGCAGGACGACGAGCTCGCTCCCCCGCCGCCCGAGCTCGGTGAACTGGTCGGGGAAGCGCACGTCGAAGCACGTCGCCAGCCCGACCGTCCAGCCGTCCACGTCGGCGGTCACGACCTCGTCGCCGGGTGCGACGGTGTCGGACTCCGTCGTCGTGAAGGCGTCGAAGAGGTGGATCTTGCGGTACGTCACCTCGTCGACCCCGGCGCCGGTGAAGAGGAGCGCGTTGTGCACCCGCCGTCGCGGCCCGTCGTCGGTCTCCACCTCGTCGGCGGGGGTGAACATCCCGACGACGGCGACCACCCCGTGCTCGCGGGCAGCGGCCCGGACCCCGTCGGCGAAGGGGCCGTCGAGCGGCTCGGCGGCGGTGTCGAGCCGCCGGGTGAAGGGGGCCATCGTCGCCTCGGGGAAGACGACGAGCCGTGCCCCGAGACCGGCCGCCCGGGCGATGCCGTCACGGACGAGGTCGAGGTTCTCGGCGGGGTGCTCGCTGCTCACGAGCTGGACGCCGGCGACGCGCAGCGAGTCAGTCATGGGCGGCCTCCTTCGCCTCGAGACTCGCGCGGGCCGCGATGTCCGCCCGCGCCGCCCGCAGCACCTGCTCGTCGCTGCACGCGTCCGCGAAGGCTGCGATCCGCGCCTCGATCTCCCGCCCGAGCAGCCACTGCCCGACGAGCGCGCCAGCACGGCGGAACCACGGCGGCCCGACGAGGTCGTAGGTGTACTTCCACACCGCCCGGGTGCCCTCCCCTTCGCCCTGGAAGCGCCAGCCGCCCCCGAACCGGGAGAAGAAGCGTGGCCCCTCGACCATCGTCATCCCGACCGACGTCGGCGGACGCCAGGACACGTACTCACTCACCATGCTCGGGCTCAGCGGTCCGAGGAAGGCGGACTTCGTGTACGTCCGCACCCCGACCGCCGGCTGCTCCGCACCACCGAGGAAGTGCTGCGCGCGGATGAAGGGGTCCCACCCGCGGCGGATCGTCCCGTGCGTCTGCGCGACGGCAAAGGCGAGCTCCGGCGGGATCGGGACGTGGACGTCGGCACTCACCTGGGGCATGGCCCCACCGTAGAACCTAGGGTTGAGCGCATGGCCACTCTCTTCACCAAGATCATCAACGGCGAGATCCCCGGACGCTTCGTCTGGGCCGACGACGTGTGCGTCGCCTTCCTCACCATCGAGCCGCTGACGGACGGTCACTGCATGGTCGTGACTCGCGAGGAGATCGAGCAGTGGACCGACGCCGACGATGCGACATGGAGCCACGTGCAGCGCGTCGCGAAGATCATCGGGCAGGCGCAGCAGGCCGAGTGGGCCACCCCGCGGGTCGGGATGCTGCTCGAAGGGTTCCTCGTGCCGCACCTGCACGTTCACGTCTGGCCGGCCGCCGGGCCTGAGGACTTCGACCCGCACGCGACGATGCCCGACGTCAGCGACGAGACCTTCGAGGAGAACGCCGACCGGCTGCGACGGCAGCTCGTCACCCAGGGTCACGGCGCCCACGTCGCCGGACCGGGGCCGCTCTGATGGCCCGAACGATGATCCAAGGCCGCAGGGGCCAGATCGCCGCGCTGAGCGTCATGACCCTCGTCTTCGGGGCCATGCTCTTCCTCGGCACGTGGGCGATCTGGCAGTCGGGCGACACGACCTTCGCGATGGTGTGGGCCGCCATCCTCACCCCGGTCGTCGGGATCCTCGTCTGGTCGATCGTCGCCATCTCGCGGGAGGGGCGCGCCAGCGGGCCCGCCGATCCACTGGCGCTCCCCGTCGTGGCCCCCGGCTCGTCGCACCCCGGCGCGGGCCAGGCACGGTGGTCCTTCGACGAGCTGGCCCGGGGCGTCGCGGCTCGCCTGGCCGACACCCCGTACGTCGTGCGTGCCGACAACGACACGATCGTCGTCCACGCCGACCTGGCCGACGCGCGGTGGCGGCACATCGCCACCCTCCGCGGGCTCAAGGACACCTTCGTCGTCACGCTCGAGCGGACGGGCAGCGGGAAGGTCCGCCGCACCGACGAGACCCGGCAGCTCGACTGGCACGCCGGCGTCCCGAGCATCGGCGCACAGGCCGAGATGCGCAGCGGGCGCGAGTGGTCCTACCGCCGACAGGTCTCGTACGGACTCACCGAGAAGGGCCTCGACAAGCCCGTCGACTACACCTTCTCCACGGGCGAGATCAACCCGCCGCTGCAGGCCACCCTCCAGGACGCCGGGTGGCGCACGGAGCTCCCGGCCGTCGCGAAGGGCGCCCTGGCGATGGCCGTCATGGCCGCCCTTCCGTGGATCCCGATCGGCATCTGGCTGCTCATCACCCAGACCTGAGCGTGAGATCGCCCCTCCCCCTGGGGTGACACGCGGGACGCGCATGGGGTTGGGTGGGGTCATGGCAACCACCGCTTTCAAGGGCAACCCCGTCCAGACCTCCGGCGATCTCCCGGCCGTCGGCAGCACCGCACCCGACTTCGACCTCGTCGGAGACGGCCTCGCTCCGGTGACCCGCGCCGAGACCCCGGGCCGCGTCGTGCTCAACATCTTCCCCAGCGTCGACACCGGCGTGTGCGCGCAGAGCGTGCGCACCTTCAACGAGCGCGCGGCCGCGCTCGACAACACCACGGTCGTCAACGTCAGCCACGACCTGCCCTTCGCGCTCGGCCGCTTCTGCGCCGCCGAGGGCATCGACAAGGTCAAGGTCGGCTCGGCCTTCCGCTCCTCCTTCGCCGAGGACTATGGCGTCCTCATGGAGGACGGTCCGCTCGAGGGCCTCCTCGCCCGCTCCGTCGTCGTCCTCGACGAGGACGGCACGGTCCTGCACTCCCAGCTCGTCGACGAGATCACGAGCGAGCCGGACTACGACGCGGCGATCGCCGCCCTCGGCTGACCCGAGCGCAGCTCGACGAAGGGGGGTGAGCGCACCGGTCTCGGTGCGCTCACCCCCTTTCGTCGCACATCAACGGCGCCCGTCTGGCCTGGTTCAGGTCAGCAGCCTGCCCGCAGTCACGCCGGCTCGTCCTCTGCCTCGTCGGCGAAGGCGGCCACGGTCCCGGTCGCGAGGAGCTCGCGGAACTGCTCCTCGTCGAGGATCCGCAGGCCCAGCTCTTCGGCCTTGGTCGCCTTGGACCCGGCGTTGTCGCCGACGACGACCCAGTCGGTCTTCTTGCTCACCGACCCGGCCGCCTTGCCGCCGCGGACGATGATCGCCTCCTTCGTCTCGTCGCGGCTGAAGCCGTCGAGCGAACCGGTGACGACGACGGTGACCCCTTCGAGGGTCCGCTCGATCGAGGCGTCGCGCTCGTCCTCCATCCGGACCCCGGCGGCGGACCAGCGGTCGACGATCTCGCGGTGCCAGTCGTTGCCCTCGCCGTCGAACCACTCCCGCACCGTCGCGGCGATCGTCGGGCCGACCCCTTCGACCCCGGCAAGCTGCTCCTCGGTGGCGGACCGGATCGCGTCCATCGACCCGAAGTGCTGCGCGAGCGCCCGCGCCGCCGTCGGGCCGACGTGCCGGATCGACAGAGCCACGAGCACCCGCCACAGCGGCTGGTCCTTGGCCTGCTCGAGGTTCGCGACGAGCTTGGCGCCGTTGGCCGAGAGGACGCGGCCGTCCACGATCGCGTCCTCGGGGTCGGTCTTCTTCGCCGCGCGCGTGTAGAGCGGCACTCGCGCGATGTCGTCGGAGGTGAGGTCGAAGAGGGTCGACTCGTCGGTGAGCACGCCCGACTCGAGCAGCGCGGCGGCACCCTCCTCGCCGAGCGCCTCGATGTCGAAGGCTCCGCGCCCGGCGAGGCCGAAGAGCCGCTCTCGCAGCTGGCTCGGGCAGGACCGGCTGTTGGGGCAGCGGATGTCCTTGTCGCCCTCCTTCTGCTGCCCGAGCTCGGTGCCGCACGCGGGGCAGTGGCTCGGCATGACGAACTGACGCTCGCTCCCGTCACGGAGGTCGACGACGGGTCCGAGGATCTCGGGGATGACGTCACCGGCCTTGCGCAGGACGATCGTGTCGCCGATGAGCACGCCCTTGCGCACGACCTCGTGGGCGTTGTGCAGCGTCGCCATCGAGACGGTCGACCCGGCGACGGTCACCGGCTCCATGACGCCGAAGGGGGTGACCCGCCCCGTGCGACCGACGTTGACCTGGATGTCGAGGAGCTTGGTCGTCACCTCCTCGGGCGGGTACTTGTAGGCGATCGCCCACCGCGGCGCGCGGGAGGTCGACCCGAGCCGCCGCTGCGTGGCGATCTCGTCGACCTTGACGACGACCCCGTCGATCTCGTGCTCGTAGTCGTGCCGCTTGGTCTCGACCTCGGTGATGAAGGCCTTGACCTCCTCCATCGAGTCGAGGACCCGATAGTGCGGTGAGATCGGCAGCCCCCACGCCTGCATCAGCTCGTAGGCGTGGCTCTGGCTGTCGATGTCGAAGCCCTCACGCCGCCCCATACCGTGGACGAGCATGTGCAGGGGTCGGCTCGCGGTGACCTTGGGGTCCTTCTGCCGCAGCGAGCCCGCAGCGGAGTTGCGTGGGTTGGCGAAGGGGGCCTTGCCCGCCTCGACGAGGCTGGCGTTGAGCTCGGCGAAGCCCTCGAGCGGGAAGAACACCTCGCCCCGGATCTCGACGAGGTCGGGGACGTCGTCGCCGGTGAGCCGTTCGGGGATGTCGGCGATCGTGCGCACGTTCATCGTCACGTCCTCGCCCGTGCGACCGTCCCCGCGGGTCAGCGCCCGCGTCAGCCGGCCCCCTTCGTAGAGGAGGTTGACGGCCAGGCCGTCGATCTTCAGCTCGCACAGGTAGTGGACCCCGGACCCGACCTCACGCTCGACGCGGGCGGCCCACTCATCCATCTCCTCCGGCGCGAAGGCGTTGTCGAGGCTGAGCATCCGCTCGAGATGGTCGACCGCCGCGAAGTCCGTGGAGAACACCGCTCCCCCGACCTGCTGGGTCGGCGACTCCGGGGTGCGAAGGGAGGGGTGCGCCTCCTCGAGCTCCGTCAGCTCCCGGATGATCGCGTCGTACTCTCCGTCGCTCATCGTCGGCGCGTCCTTGACGTGGTAAGCGAACTGCGCCTCCGTCGCCACCTCGGCGAGCTCGGCCCACCGGTCGCGGACCTCCTCGGGCACCTCGGCCGGCACCTCCGGGGCGGGCGCGTCGGAGGTCGTCTGCGGGATCGCGTCGTCGGTCGGGCTCACCCGGCCAATCCTGCCGCAGAGCGGCGACAGCGCCACCCCCCGTCGGCTGCGCCGCCGATCCGGAGGCGAGCACCACGGCGATCGGTCGGATGCTCGGTCTTCCGGCATGCCACATCACGGCTGACCCGGCCTCGCCTCTTCCCGAAACCCCTTCGCGCGGGTGAGGATTAGGGGACCACCCCCCTTCGAGCAGGAGTCGATGATGACCAACCTCGCGAACAACCTCGTCGCGACCGCCCAGGCCCACCCCAACAAGGTCGCGATCAAGCTCGACGACGCCGAGCTGACCTGGAGCCAGCTGCACGGCCTCGCGGCCAAGGCCGCCGGTGCGATGAAGCAGGCCGGCCTGGAGCCGGGTGACCGGGTGGCCCTCATTCTCCCCAACGTCCCGGCCTTCCCCGTCCTGCTTTACGGGACGCTGCTCGCCGGTGGCACCGTCGTGCCGATGAACCCCCTGCTCAAGGCCGGCGAGATCGAGTACTTCTTCTCCGACTCCGGCGCCAAGCTCGCCTTCGTGTGGGGCGACTTCATGAGCGAGGCCGTCGCCGGCGCCGAGTCGCTCGACACCAAGGTCATCCAGTCCGGCCCCATCGGCCCGTCCGAGGAGGACCTCCCGCCCGGCGAGCCGATCGCCACCCCGGTCGAGCGCGACGCCGACGACACCGCGGTCATCCTCTACACCTCGGGCACGACCGGCCGCCCCAAGGGCGCCGAGCTGACCCACCAGAACCTCGACCTCAACGCCAAGCGCTCCTCCGAGGACATCATGCGGATGCTCCCGGAGGACGTCATCATGGGCTGCCTGCCGCTCTTCCACGTCTTCGGGCTGACCTGCGGGCTCAACGCGGCCGTGCGCTGCGGCGCCACCTTGACCCTCATCCCCCGCTTCGACCCGGCGAAGGCCCTCGAGGTCGTCGCGCGCGACAAGGTGACGATCTTCCAGGGCGTGCCGACGATGTACGGCGCGATGCTCCACCACCCCGACGCCGCAACGGCGGACACGAGCAGCCTGCGGGTGTGCGTCTCCGGCGGCTCGGCGCTGCCGGAGGAGACGATGCGGCAGTTCGAGCAGGCCTTCGACGCGCAGATCCTCGAGGGCTACGGCCTCTCCGAGACGTCGCCTGTCGCCTCCTTCAACATGCTCGACAAGCCGACGAAGCCGGGCACCATCGGTCGCGCGATCCCCGGCTGCGAGATGAAGCTCGTCGACGCCGACGGCAACGACGTGCCGCCCGGCGACGGCGTCGGCGAGATCGCCATCCGCGGCGACAACGTCATGAAGGGCTACTGGGGCAAGCCCGAGGAGACCCAGGCCGCCATCCCCGACGGCTGGTTCCGCACCGGCGACCTCGCGACCGTCGACGACGAGGGCTACTACACGATCGTCGACCGCAAGAAGGACCTCATCATCCGCGGCGGGATGAACATCTACCCGCGAGAGGTCGAAGAGGTCCTTTACACCCACCCCGACGTCGTCGAGTGCGCCGTCGTCTCGGTGCCGCACCCCGAGCTCGGCGAGGACGTCGGCGCGGCGGTCTCGCTCAAGCCCGGCTCGACGGCGACACTTGAGGACATCCAGCAGTACGTCAAGGAGCGGATCGCGGCCTACAAGTACCCGCGCCAGATCTGGCAGCTCGACGAGCTGCCCAAGGGCCCCACGGGCAAGATCCTGCGTCGTTCGGTCACCCCACCGTCCGCCTGAGGATCCCCACCCTCGGCCCCTGAGGTGCGACGAGCTCTGCGAGGAGCCTCGAAGGGTCAGTCGACGCCGTCCGCGAGCTCGCGGGCGGCGTCGACGATCGTGCGCTGCGCGCGTACCGCGGACGAAGGGGTGAGTCCGGCCAGTCCGCAGGCCGGGAGAAG
>JBHWMJ010000261.1:0-13227 GCA_043423105.1 Marihabitans sp. | reverse complement strand
TCGGTCAAGGACCTCAACGCCAAGATCCGCGCCTTCATCGACGGCTGGAACGACCGCTGTCACCCTTTCGTGTGGACCAAGACCGCGGACGAGATCCTCAAGAAGGCGAACCGTCAGCCAACTTCAAACACGGCCCACTAGCTAGCGCAGCTGTAGTTCGAGATGCGGGCTCTGGGACATGGCTGTACGTTCTTGGAGCGCCCACCGAACGAAGCGGTGGGTCACCGTTCTAAGAACAAGGGGAATCGCCACATGATGAGAATCGCACGGGCTGCAGCGGCAGCTGCAGCGTTGGTTGGGCTGGGGATGGCCTGCGCCCTTCCGGCGCAGGCTGTCAGCACCAAATGCACCAACGGGACCTTCAGGGGGACCGTCTCCACGTCCCTGCAAAACGGGAACATCAACACCGCATTCTGCGACTACGGTGACAACGTCGGGCAGGTCAACTCCGAGTATGTGAAGTTGTCGGGTTCCGGCGTCTACCTCCGCAACTTCTGGGAGTGGACCAACCCCAACGGAGGCACGTCCATGGCGGGGTGGCGATACTACGACAAGGGACAGTTCTTCGCGATCGCGGGCAATCGGTACCCGTACACGTGGAAGTACGCCTACCCCGGGAAGAACGAGCCGAACTCGAGCGATGACTGTGTTCGCGGCGGCGTGAAGCAGATGTCGAACGGACAGCTCTTCACCACCAGAGTGCTCTGCATCTGACCCCCTTCGAGATCGTCCCAGGCCCCTGCTGCTTCGGGCCTGGGACGATCCGCTGGAGTGGGCGATGCTGGGGCCGCCAGGCCTCCATTTCTCCTACGCCGCTGACGAAACCCGAGAGGCATTGGCGAGAGATCCTTGGACATAGTTCGCATGTACCTTCGTGCCGCACCCTGGCTGCTCCCGGCCTTAGTGACTGGGACAGCCGCCGCCGCCGCCGTACTCATCTGGCGTCGCCGCAAAGGAGAGGGGCTCATGACGGCGACGATGTGGGCGCTCTACTGCGGGGGCCTCATTGCAATGCTGGCGGTCGTCGTTGGACCAACCCAGAGCGGCTACATGTGGGACCTCTCGGTCCGATCGTGCGCCCTCGCGCCACAAGACTGGATCCGAACAGGATTCGGCATAAATGATCGGACACTGAACGTCTTCATGTTCGCCATCCCCAGCCTCGCAGGTGGCTACTTGATCACGCGCCTAAAGCGCTGGGCCCCGCTAGCACTGCTGACCCTCCTCCCGGTAGTTATCGAAACCACTCACTTTGCCCTTCCCTTTTTGGGCCGCACCTGCGCGACCCAGGATCTTGCGGATAACTATCTTGGACTTCTAATTGGCACAGTCGGGGGATGGGTATTGGCGGCGGTCTCGCGACGAGACAAGGCGTAGAAGGCCTACGATCGCTCCTGGGAACCGAGTGTCTTTCCTGGCTAGATCGACGCCGCCCCAGACCCCGCACCGCTCATCGTTGGCCGATGCGTGCTCGTCGCACTCGGCTAAGACGGGGCACTGGCCACAGATCGCGATCGCGGCCGGGACTGCCCCCTTGGCCCCCTTCGCCCCCGCGTGAGCGGCGAAGGGGCCCCTTCGTTCAGATCGTGCGTTGCGGGGGCCGTGGTGGGTCCATGCGGGGCTGGTCGCGGTTCGCGTGGGTCGAAGCTCGGCCTCCTGCCTCGGGTGGCTCTCGTCGCGGTCGTAGGGCGGTTCCTGTTCGGCTGGTGGCCAGGCTGGCGACGTCGGCCGCAGCGCGCAGCGCCAGGGCCGGTGCTGATGTTGCGGGGAGGGGGAGCCAGCCCCCCTTCGTCGCCGCGGTCAGGAGTCGCGGGTCGTGTCCTTGCCCGCCTCCTGGCTTGGGCAGTTGGCGATGTTCGATCTCATCTACGCGATCGCCGGGCCCAACTCCTACGCCGCCTCCGTCCCCGCGACCCTCATGTGGACCCAGATGTTCGCCCAGGACGACCGGGTGGCCGCGGCCGTCAACGCGACGATCCTGCTCGTCATCGTCGCCGTGGTCGTCGTGCCGTACCTCATCTACACCGACAAGACCGAGAGCGAGCGCGCTTGATGGCTGCCGAGACGACCACGATCCGGCCCGCCGACGTCCGCCAGGTCGGTGCCCCCGGCACGCAGAGCTCGGGCTGGGCCAAGGGAGTGCGCTACGCGCTGCTCATCCTCTTCGCGGCGATGGTCCTGCTGCCGCTCTACGTCCTCATCGTCACGAGCCTCAAGGACCGCGGTGACATCTCGCCGGCGACCGCGTGGGGCCTGCCGGCCTCGCCCTCGCGCACCGGGTGGCAGTCTGCGGTCGAGAGGCTCGCACCCGCGATGGGGCGCACCCTCGTCATGGCGGTCGTTGCCGCTGTGCTGTCCTCGATCCTCGGCTCGATGAACGGCTTCGTCTTCGCCCGCTGGCGCTTCCCCGGGGCGCAGACGGTCTTCACGCTCTTCCTCTTCGGCATGTTCATCCCGTACCAGGCCGTGATGATCCCGCTGCAGTCGATGATGATCGACGTCGAGCAGGCGCTCCCGTGGTTCAACGGCGTGGCCAAGCTCATCGCCGTGCACACGATCTTCGGCATCCCGATCTGCACCCTGATCTTCCGCAACTACTACGCGACGGCGGTGCCGAAGGAGATCCTCGAGGCGGCGACGATCGACGGCGCCGGCATGTGGCGGATCTTCCGCTCCGTCGTGCTGCCGGTCTCGGCGCCCGCCTTCGTCGTGACGCTCATCTGGCAGTTCACGAGGGCGTGGAACGACTTCCTCTTCGCCCTCTTCCTGACAAACCGCAACAACGGCTCGGTCAAGTAGGCGGCGGGCTCAGGCGCGGGGGGCGAGGGCCTCGCGCATCGGGAGGAACTTCGCCTCGCTCTCGGCGACCTCGCTCGTCGCGTCGGAGCCGGCGACGATGCCGCACCCTGCGTACAGGGTGATCGACCGGGGATCGTCGTGGAGCATGCCGCAGCGCAGGGCGATGCCCCACTCGCCGTCGCCGCTGGCGTCCATCCAGCCCACGGGGCCGGCGTAGCGGCCGCGGTCCATGTGCTCGAGCTCGTCGATGAGCGCGTTCGCCAGGGGGGTGGGGGTCCCGCAGACGGCGGCGGAGGGGTGGAGCGAGGCGGCCAGGGTGAGCGACGTCGAGTCGTCCCGGATGACCCCGGCGACGTCCGTCGCCAGGTGCATGACGTTGCTCAGGTGGAGGACGAAGGGGGACTCCGGCACATTCATCGACGATGTGTGCGGCGCGAGGGCGTCGGCGACGGAACGGACGGCGTACTCGTGCTCCTCGAGGTCCTTGCTCGAGCGGGCCAGCGACCCCGCCAGGGCCAGGTCGCGGCTGTCGTCGCCGGTGCGTCGGATCGTGCCCGCGAGCACGCGGGAGGTGACGAGCCCGCGCTCGAGCCGGACGAGCATCTCCGGGGTAGCCCCGAGGAGGCCGTCGACGGCGAAGACCCACGTCGTGTCGTAGTCCTCGGCGAGCCGGGTGAGCAGCCAGCGGGGGTCGAGGTCGGTGTCGGCGTCGGCGTCGAGGCTCCTGGCGAGGACGACCTTGTCGAGGTCGCCGCGGGTGATCCGGGCGACCGCCTCCTCGACAGCACCCGCCCAGGCGACCGCGGAGAGCTCGCCGTCGCTGAAGCGCAGACCCTCCGGGGGGACCGGCGGGGCGGACGGCGAAGGGGTGACGTCGGCGGCCGGGACGGTCGCGTTCGTCGTCATCGTCGTCACCCACGCGGTGTCCCCGCGCCGACCGACGACGACCTCGGGCACGACGAGGACACCGGCCTGGGCCGACCGGGCGGAGAAGGTCATCGAGCCGAAGACGACCGGGCCGGTGCCGGGCAGCTGCACGTCATCCCGAACGATGGCGTCGGCGACGACATCGCGCCACCACCGCTCCGCCTCGGCGAAACGGTCCTCGCCCCCCACCTCGTGGGCGAGCACGCGACCCCAGCCGACGACCCCTTCGCCCCGGCGCACCCAGGACGCGATCTCGCGCGGCGCCGCGGAGTCCGGCAGCAGGCCGAGGAGGTCCTCGGCCGTCGCCACAGGCACCTCGACGGTGCGGGCGACGAGCGGTGCGGGCACCGCGGCAGGGGTGGGCTCGGAACTCATGGCCGCACCAGCGTACGCGCCGGTAGCGCACGCCCGTCCCGGCTGCGGTCCTCCTCACGCCGGGGTGCGAGGATGAGCGCATGATCCGCGCCTCCCTCGAGAAAGACCCCAAGGACGTCGCGACGATGTTCGACGACGTCGCGAAGCGGTACGACGTGACGAACGACGTGCTCTCCCTGGGGCAGGACCGGCTGTGGCGCAAGGCCGTCGTCCGTGCCGTCGACGCCCAGGTGGGCGAGCGCGTCCTCGACATCGCCGCCGGCACCGCGACCTCGAGCGAGCCCTTCGTAGCGGCCGGTGTCGACGTCGTCCCCGCGGACTTCTCCCTCGGCATGCTCCGCGAGGGGCGCCGCCGCAACCCCGCCCTCGCCCTGACCGCTGCGGACGCGATGCGACTCCCCTTCGCCGACGGCACCTTCGACGCCGTGACGATGTCCTTCGGGCTGCGCAACGTCGCCGACCGGCAGGTCGCGCTCCAGGAGTTCCTCCGGGTGACCCGCCCCGGTGGCCGCCTCGTGATCTGCGAGTTCAGCGACCCGGTCGTCCCGGGCTTCCGCACGGTCTACAAGAACTACCTCATGGCTGCCCTGCCGCGGATCGCGCGCCGGATCAGCTCCAACCCCGACTCCTACGTCTACCTGGCGGAGTCGATCCAGGCATGGCCGGGGCAGCGCGATCTCGCGACCGACATCGCGGACGCCGGCTGGCAGGGCGTCGAGTGGACGAACCTCAGCGCCGGCATCGTCGCCCTCCACCGCGCGACGAAGCCAGCTGCTTAGGCAAGCCTCACTCTCCCTCCCGATCGATGGTCGATTAGGCTGCGTCAGTTCGTGAATCCCTTCACAAGCGACCCGAGGACGAGCGTGACCACCCCTGCTGACGCCACCAGCGCGCCTGCCGACGGCACCGTCGTGCACGCCGATGTCGTCGTCGTCGGCGCCGGGCCCGGAGGGTCCGCCACCGCAGCCTGGCTCGCCAAGGCCGGCCGGGACGTCGTCCTCCTCGAGAAGTCGGCCTTCCCTCGCGACAAGATCTGCGGCGACGGCCTCACCCCGCGCGCGGTCCGCCAGCTCATCGAGCTCGAGGTCCCCACCGAGGAGACCGACGGCTGGGCGCGCAACAAGGGCCTGCGGATCATCGGCGGCGGCATGCGGCTCCAGCTCGACTGGCCCGAGGTCGACTCCTTCCCGAGCTACGGCATGGTCCGCGGCCGCGAGGACCTCGACGAGTTCCTCGCCCGGCACGCCGAGCGTTGCGGCGCGACCCTCGTCGAGCGGCGCAACGTCACCGAGCCGGTCCTTGACGACAGCGGCCGGATCGTCGGCGTCGTCGCCAAGGTCATGGGTGCCAACGGCCGCGCCACGGGGGAGCGGATCACCTACCGCGCTCCCGTCGTCGTCGCCGCCGACGGCGTGAGCAGCCGACTCGCCGTCACGATGGGCCGGGAGAAGCGCGAGGACCGGCCCATGGGCGTCGCGGTCCGCGCATACTACGAGACCCCCCGCCACACCGACGACTACATGGAGTCGCACCTCGAGCTGTGGACTAAATCGGCCCAGGACAACAGTGACATTTTGATGCCGGGCTACGGCTGGCTCTTCGGTGTCGGCGACGGCCGCTCGAACGTCGGCCTAGGCATCCTCAACACCTCTGAGGCCTTCGGCAAGACCGACTACAAGGACGTCATGCGCCGTTGGGTCGAGTCGATGCCGCAGGAGTGGGGGATCTCCGAGGCGACGATCACCGGCCCGATCAAGTCCGCCGCCCTCCCCATGGCCTTCAACCGGCAGCCGCTCTACGACAAGGGTCTGCTCCTCGTCGGCGACGCCGGCGGGATGGTCAACCCCTTCAACGGCGAGGGCATCGACTACGCCCTCGAGGCGGCCTTCGTCGCGGCGGAGGTCATCGACGAGGCGCTCCGCGCCCAGAGCACCGTCGCGCGCGACGCGGTGCTCCAGCGCTACGCGCTGCGCATGAAGCAGATGCACGGCGGCTACTTCCGCCTCGGTGCCGAGTTCGCCAAGCTCATCGGCAAGCCCGAGATCATGCGGCTGGCGACGAAGTACGGCCTGCCCCGCACCACCCTGATGAAGTTCATGCTCAAGCTCATGGCCAACCTCCCCGAGGAGCGCGGCGGGGGTTTCGACGACCGGATCATCCACGCGATGACGCGACTCGCCCCGAGCGCGTGAGGCGATGAGACGAGGACCTCTAGGATGAATGACATGCGTCACAGCGAGCTGACTGAAAGAGAGGTCGCGGCGCGATGAACCCTTATCTCCCGCTCGGCATCCTCGCGGCCCTGGGCCTGGGCTTCGCCCTCCTGTCGGTGGGCACCAGCCTCGTCGTCGGCCCGGCGCGGTACAACGCCGCGAAGGCCGAGGCGTACGAGTGCGGCATCCAGCCCACGCCCCAGGCGGCCGAGGGCGGGCGTTTCCCGGTGAAGTACTACATCACCGCGATGCTCTTCGTGATCTTCGACATCGAGGCGCTCTTCCTCTTCCCCTTCGCCGTCGCCTTCGACCAGCTCGGCCTCTTCACGCTGGTGGCCGTCGTCCTCTTCCTCCTCAACTCGTTCTTCATCGCGGACGCCTACGTGTGGCGTCGCGGTGGCTTCGAGTGGGACTGAACCGTAGGAGCACTGACACATGGGACTTGAGGAGAAGCTGCCTGCCGGCATCGCCCTGACGACGCTCGAGAACGTCGTCGGCTACATGCGCAAGGCGTCCATCTGGCCGGCCACCTTCGGCCTGGCCTGCTGCGCCATCGAGATGATGGCCGTCGGCACCCCGCACTACGACCTGGCCCGCTTCGGCATGGAGCGCTTCGCCGCGACCCCGCGCCAGGCCGACCTCATGATCGTCGCCGGCCGCGTCAGCCAGAAGATGGCCCCGGTCGTCCGCCAGGTCTACGACCAGATGGCCAACCCGAAGTGGGTCATCTCGATGGGCGTGTGCGCCAGCTCCGGCGGCATGTTCAACAACTACGCGATCGTCCAGGGCGTCGACCACATCGTCCCGGTGGACATCTACCTGCCGGGCTGCCCGCCGCGCCCGGAGATGCTCCTCAACGCGATCATCGAGCTCCACGGCCAGATCCAGGGCAGCAAGCTCGGCGTCAACCGCGTCGCCGCGGCCCGGGCCGCCGAGCAGGCGGCGCTGCGCGCCACCCCGACCGAGCTCATGCCCGCCACGCACGACCACGAGGGCCTCGTCGGAAGGAACCTCCTCGCATGAGCGACCAGACCCCCACGCCCGCGAGTCCTCAGCCGGAGGGTGTCCACCCCGTCGGCGAGGGCCTCGGTGGCACCGCCAACAAGGGCTTCCCCTCGACCGCGGGCCTGACCGGCGAGAACCTCCCCGTCGAGTACCGCAACGTCCGTCCCGAGGACGCCGGTGACGCCGCCGACCAGGCGAACGATCCCGTCGTCGTCGGCCACCGCAAGGGCATGTTCGGGGCGACGAAGGGGGGCGACACCAGCGGCTACGGCGGGCTGGAGTCCCCGATCCTCTTCCCCGGCGAGGCGCAGCGCCCCTACGGCGGCTACTTCGACGAGGTCGTCGACACCCTCGCTGACGCGACCGGCGGCTCGCTGCTGAGCAGCGTCGTGGTCGACCGCGGCGAGCTGACGATGCACGTCGACCCCAAGCACCTCGTCCAGGTGATGCAGACCCTGCGGGACGACCCGCAGCTGCGCTTCGAGCTGTGCGTCTCGGTCTCCGGGGTGCACTACCCGCAGCAGACCGACAAGGAGCTGCACGCCGTCTACCACCTGCTCTCGGTCACGCACGGCGGTCGCCGGGTCCGGGTCGAGGTGGCGGTGCCGGACAGCGCTCCGGAGATCCCCAGCGTCGTCGGCGTCTACCCCGCGGCGGACTGGCACGAGCGCGAGACGTGGGACATGTTCGGCATCGTCTTCACCGACCGCCCGGACCTCACCCGCATCCTCATGCCGGACGACTGGCCCGGCCACCCGCAGCGCAAGGACTACCCCCTCGGCGGTGTGCCCGTCGAGTACAAGGGCGGCACCGTCCCGCCGCCGGACCAGCGGAGGTCGTACAGCTGATGAGCACGTCCACCACCTTCCACGCGACCCCTGGGGCCAACGACGAGACGGCCGAGGGCTACGTCGTCGACGTCTCCGGCGGCGACTGGGACGAGCAGATCGGCGAGCTCGGGATGCACCCCGAGGAGCGGATCGTCGTCAACATGGGCCCGCAGCACCCGTCGACCCACGGCGTGCTCCGGCTCATCCTCGAGCTCGACGGCGAGACCGTCACCGAGACCCGCGCCGGCATCGGCTACCTCCACACGGGCATCGAGAAGAACATGGAGTTCCGCACCTGGACCCAGGGCGTGACCTTCTGCACCCGCATGGACTACCTCACCCCGATGTTCCAGGAGGCGGCCTACTGTCTCGGCATCGAGCGGCTCCTCGGCGTCGAGGACGAGATCCCCGAGCGGGCCAACGCGATCCGCGTCCTCATGATGGAGCTGACCCGGGTCTCCTCCCATCTCATCTGCCTCGGCACCGGCGGCATGGAGATGGGCGCGACGACGATCATGACGATCGGCTTCCGCGAGCGTGAGCGGCTGCTCTCGATCATCGAGAACATCACCGGCCTGCGGATGAACAACGCCTACATCCGCCCCGGCGGCGTCGCCCAGGACCTCCCGCACGGCGCGATCGACAAGATCCGCGAGAACATCCCGCAGGTCCGCAAGGGGATCCAGGAGCTCGAGAAGCTCCTCATGGAGAACCCCATCCTCAAGGGCCGCATGAAGGACGTCGGCTACCTCAGCCTCACCGGCTGCATGGCCCTCGGCATCACCGGCCCGGTCCTGCGCTCGGCCGGTCTCCCGCACGACCTGCGCAAGCTGAGCCCCTACTGCGGCTACGAGAAGTACGAGTTCGACGTGCCGACCCGCACGGGTGCCGACGCCTACGACCGGCTCGCCGTGCGCATCGCGGAGATGCACCAGAGCCTGCGGATCATCGAGCAGGTCACCGACGAGCTGCAGAACAACCCCGGCCCCGTGATGATCGCGGACAAGAAGATCGCGTGGCCTGCGCAGCTCGCGGTCGGCGGCGACGGCATGGGCAACAGCCTCGAGCACATCCGCACCATCATGGGCACCTCGATGGAGGCCCTGATCCACCACTTCAAGCTCGTCACCGAGGGCTTCCGGGTGCCGCCCGGCCAGGCCTACGTCGCGGTGGAGTCGCCGAAGGGCGAGCTGGGCTGCCATGTCGTCAGCGACGGCGGCACCCGCCCCTACCGGGCCCACTTCCGCGACCCGAGCTTCAACAACCTGCAGGCCGCCTCGGCGATGTGCGAGGGCGGCAACCTCGCCGACGTCATCGTCGCCGTCGCCAGCATCGACCCCGTGATGGGAGGCGTTGACCGATGAGTGGCGGTTTCGGAGAGGTGACGGCCTCGGGCCACCTCCACGTCAGCAGCGAGAGCAAGGAGCCGTACCCGGCGGAGGTGCTCGAGAAGCTGGCCCAGGAGGCCGAGCAGGTCATCGCGCGCTACCCCCAGAAGCGCTCCGCGCTGCTCCCGCTGCTCCACCTCGTCCAGAGCGTCGACGGCTACATCACCGGCCGCGGCATCACCTTCTGCGCCGAGACCCTCGACCTCACGACCGCCGAGGTCTCCGGCGTCGCGACCTTCTACACCCAGTACAAGCGCCACCCCAACGGTGAGTACACCGTGGGCGTCTGCACGAACACGCTCTGCGCGATCATGGGCGGCGACCAGATCTTCGACGCGGTCTCCGAGCACCTCGGCGTCGGCCACGACGAGACGACCCCCGACGGCAAGATCACCCTCGAGCGCGTCGAGTGCAACGCGGCCTGCGACTTCGCCCCCGTCGTCATGACGAACTGGGAGTTCTTCGACAACCAGACCCCCGAGTCGACGATCCAGCTCGTCGACGACCTCCGCGAGGGCAAGCCGGTCGTCCCGACCCGCGGCCCGAGCAAGGTCTGCACCTTCAAGGAGGTCTCGCGGGTCCTTGCGGGCTTCTCCGACGGCCTCGCCGACGAGGGTGTCGGAGCCGGTCCGGCGTCGCTGCGCGGCGTCGAGGTCGCCAAGCGCGAAGGGTGGATGGCTCCCCCTTCGTCGTACGACGAGACGGACAAGACCGACCCGAGAGCCTCGGCCACGGGCGAGTCCGTCGACGGCCTGGCCGCCGGCCAGCACGACTCGGTCAACGCCCCCACCAACGAGCCCGACGAGAAGCCGAAGGGGGAGGACGCCCAGGCTGCGGAGGCGACGAAGATCGCCGACGACGACAACAAGGGCGAGACCCCCGACGGCGAGGGGAAGTGACATGGCGACGCAGCTGACCCCGATCCTCACGAAGTTCTGGGACCACCCGCAGTCCTGGACCCTCGAGACCTACGAGGCCAACGACGGCTACAAGGCGCTGAAGAAGGCGCTGTCGATGGACCCCGACGAGCTCGTCCAGATGACGAAGGACTCCGGCCTGCGTGGTCGTGGTGGCGCCGGCTTCCCCACGGGCATGAAGTGGGGCTTCCTGCCCCCGTCCGACGGCGGTCCCCGCTACCTCGTCGTCAACGCCGACGAGTCCGAGCCGGGCACCTGCAAGGACATCCCGCTCATGATGGCGGCGCCGCAGTTCCTCATCGAGGGCGTGGCGATCACCTCGTTCGCCATCGGCTGCCACCACGCCTTCATCTACCTGCGCGGCGAGGTCGTCCACGTCTACCGCCGCCTGCTGCGCGCGGTGGAGGAGGCCTACGCGGCCGGGCACCTCGGCAAGAACATCCACGGCTCCGGCTTCGACCTCGACGTCACGGTGCACGCCGGCGCCGGCGCGTACATCTGCGGCGAGGAGACCGCGCTCCTCGACTCCCTCGAGGGTCGCCGCGGCCAGCCCCGGCTCAAGCCGCCCTTCCCGGCCGTCGCCGGTCTGTACGCGCGACCGACCGTCGTCAACAACGTCGAGTCGATCGCCTCGGTCCCCTCGATCCTCCTGCACGGCTCGGACTGGTTCGCCGACATGGGCACC
Source organism: Marihabitans sp. (assembly GCA_043423105.1). Classification (GTDB taxonomy): domain Bacteria; phylum Actinomycetota; class Actinomycetes; order Actinomycetales; family Dermatophilaceae; genus Marihabitans. The sequence continues at coordinate 2,088 of JBHWMJ010000261.1, read as the reverse complement.
GAGAAGTCCCAGGGCTTCGGCATCTTCAGCCTCTCCGGCCACGTGAAGAACCCCGGCCAGTACGAGGCCCCGCTGGGCATCACGCTCCGCGAGCTCATCGACATGGCCGGTGGCATGCGCGACCCGAGCAAGAAGCTGAAGTTCTGGACGCCGGGTGGGTCCTCGACCCCGATCTTTACCGACGCCCACCTCGACGTGCCGCTCGACTTCGAGTCGGTCGCCGCCGAGGGCTCGATGCTCGGTACCCGTGCGCTGCAGATCTTCGACGAGACCGTCTCCGTCGTGCGCGCCGTCTCCCGGTGGACGGACTTCTACAAGCACGAGTCCTGCGGCAAGTGCACCCCGTGCCGTGAGGGCACGTGGTGGCTGGCCCAGATCATGGAGCGGCTCGAGCACGGCAAGGGCACCCCCGAGGACATCGACAAGCTCGTCGACATCTGCGACAACATCCTCGGCCGCAGCTTCTGCGCCCTCGGTGACGGCGCGACGAGCCCGATCACCTCGGCGGTGAACTACTTCCGCGAGGAGTTCGAGGCTGGGTGCCACACCCCCGCCGCGGAGCTCTTCCCGCCGGCCGCCTCGGCGCTCTTCACCCAGAACGAGAAGGTGGACGCATGACCGCCCCTGCCAAGCCCGAGGTCGAGATGGTCGACCTGACCGTCGACGGCGTGGCCGTCTCGGTCCCGAAGGACACCCTCATCATCCGGGCCGCCGAGCAGGTCGGGATCCAGATCCCGCGCTTCTGCGACCACCCGGGCCTCGACCCGGTCGGCGCCTGCCGGCAGTGCCTCGTCGAGGTCGCGATGCCCGACCGCGAGGGCAACGTCAAGCCGATGCCGAAGCCGCAGGCCTCGTGCACGATGACGGTCGCCCCCGGCATGGAGGTCAAGACCCAGCTGACCTCGCCGGTGGCCGACAAGGCGCAGCAGGGCGTCATGGAGCTGCTCCTCGTCAACCACCCGCTCGACTGCCCGGTCTGCGACAAGGGCGGCGAGTGCCCGCTGCAGAACCAGGCGATGAGCAACGGCCGCGCGTCCTCCCGCTTCGAGGACATCAAGCGGACGTACCCCAAGCCGATCAACATCTCCAGCCAGGTGCTCCTCGACCGCGAGCGCTGCGTGCTCTGCGCCCGGTGCACCCGCTTCTCCGACCAGGTCGCCGGTGACCCCTTCATCGCCCTCGTCGAGCGGGGTGCGCTGCAGCAGGTCGGCATCTACGAGGAGCAGCCCTTCGAGAGCTACTTCTCCGGCAACACCGTCCAGATCTGCCCGGTCGGCGCGCTGACCGGCGCCGCCTACCGCTTCCGCGCCCGGCCCTTCGACCTCGTGTCGACGCCGACGACCTGCGAGCACTGCGCCAGCGGCTGCGCGATCCGCACCGACCACCGCCGTGGCGCGGTGATGCGGCGCATGGCCATCGCCGACCCCGCCGTCAACGACGAGTGGAACTGCGACAAGGGCCGGTGGGCGTTCACCTACGCGAGCACCGGCGACCGCTTCGAGCTGCCGCTCGTGCGTGAGGACGGCGAGCTGCGGGTCGCCTCGTGGCGCGAGGCCCTCGCCGTCGCGGCCGACGGGCTGCGCGCCGCCTCCGGGCACGGTGTGCTCGTCGGCGGCCGCGTGAGCATGGAGGACGCCTACTCCTACGCGAAGCTCGCCCGCGAGGCGCTCGGCACGCAGGACATCGACTTCCGGGCCCGCCCGCACTCGGCCGAGGAGGCCCGCTTCCTCGCCAAGCACGTGCTCGGCACCTCGCCCGAGACGGGTGGCGTCACCTACGAGGACCTCGGCTCCGCCGCGAACGTCGTCCTCGTCGGCCTCGAGCCGGAGGAGGAGAGCCCGATCGTCTTCCTCCGTCTGCGCCACGGCTACCGCAAGGCGAAGACGGCGGTCTACTCCGTGGCCCCGCTCACCACGCGTGGCCTGAGCAAGCTCGGCGGCACGCTCATCCCGTCAGCGCCCGGCACCGAGACCGAGGTCCTCCAGGCCCTCGCAGGTGAGGACAGCGCCGAGCAGATGGGCGGCGACGCCTTCGCCGCGGCCCGGACCGCCCTGCGCGAGCCCGGTGCCGTCGTCCTCGTCGGCGAGC
>JBHWMJ010000259.1:0-4658 GCA_043423105.1 Marihabitans sp. | reverse complement strand
AGTCTGGGAAGGGGGGGCGGACGTATGCGCCTCCCCTTGAGCCTAGAGCCGAGGGTATCGGCGGCGCAGGCCGGTTCCGCCGAGCGACGCGCGATCTGTGGCACGACATGCGGCCTCGAGACCCGGTGAGTCAGCGGCGGGCCTTCTTGGCGTAGGACTCGAGCTTGGTCCCGAGGATCCCGAAGCGCGGCAGCCGGGCCGGGCCGTCGGAGAACCAGGCCTCCATCATCGCGACGAACATCTCGTACTTCTTCGCCGTGTACGGGAACCAGTTGGCCTCGATGACGTCGCTGTCCTTGTCGACGACGAAGGACTTCGCGTTGGTGAAGGCGCGCAGCCCGTTGACGCCCTTGTAGCGCCCCATCCCCGACAGCCCCACCCCGCCGAAGGGCAGCGCCGGCGTCGACTCGGTCGCCATGACGTTGTTGATCGACACGCCACCGACGCGCAGCGCCCGGGCGACCCGGTCTGCTCGGTCGAGGTCCTTGCTCCATACGCTCGCGGTGAGCCCGTAGACGGAGTCGTTGGCGCGCTCGATCACCTCGGCCTCCGTGTCGAAGGGGTAGACCGGCAGGATCGGGCCGAAGGTCTCCTCGGTCGCGATCTGGGCGGTCTCGGGCACGTCGGTGAGCACGAGCGGCGTGATCAGGGCGGACGTCCGGTCCCACTCCTCGCCGGTGCGCAGGGTCGCCCCGGCCGCCTCGGCGTCGGCGAGGTGCTGGGCGACGATCCCGATCTGCGACGGGGTGATCATCGCGCCGATGTCGGAGTCGCCGTCCTCGTCGGTCGACTGCTTGATCCGGCGGGCGCCGTCGGCGAGAGCGGCGACGAAGGCGTCGTAGATGCCGCGCTGGACGTAGATCCGCTCGACCGAGGTGCACGACTGCCCGGTGGCGGTCAGGCCGCCCCAGAGCGCACCGGCGACGGCGCGCTCGATCGTCACGTCGTCGAAGACGATCATCGCGTCCTTGCCGCCGAGCTCGAGCTCGACGGGGACGAGCCGCTCGGCCGCGGCGGCCATGATCTTCTTGCCGGTGGCGGTCGACCCGGTGAACATCACCTTGTCCGGGCCCTGCTCGAGCAGCGCGGCGCCGACGTCACCCTCGCCGTAGTGGACCTGCACCCATGCCGGGGCGACCGAGGCCTCCTCGAGGAGCGACTCGAGCAGCCCGCGGAGAGGGGTGTGCTCGCTCGGCTTGTAGAGCACGGTGTTGCCGGCCGCGAGGTTGAGCGCGATGGGCGCCATCGCCTGGTAGAAGGGGTAGTTCCACGGCGAGATGACGAGGACGGTGCCGAGCGGCTCGTAGGCGATGAAGGACTTCTTGCCCATCATCGTCAGCGGGGTCGGGACCTTCTCGTCGGCGAGCGCCTTGGCGACGTTGTCCTCGCACCAGCGGATGACGTCGAGCGCGCCGAAGATCTCCGAGACGAGGATGTCGCTGCGCGACTTCGAGGTGTCGGCCTGGACGGCGTCGATGATCTCCTCGCGCCGGGCGAGGATCGCGTGCCGCAGGCGGGTGAGGTGGCCGACCCGCTCCTCGACGGTGAGCGCGGCGAGCGCCCGGGCCGCGGCGCGGCCGCGCTCGACGGCCCCCTCGACCGCGACGTCGTGGGTGGGGTAGCTGCGGGCGCTCATCGGGTGGGCTCCTGTCGTACGGCGGTATGCATTGGGGTCACCGACCAGCCGCGGCACTCGCTGGCGGTCGGACCCTGGCGATCTTCTCCTGGTACAGGCGGGCATGGATGACGTCGGTCATCGACGTCGCGTAGGCGTCAGAGATGTGCGAACCCTGGCGAAAGACCGGTGTCCGGTTCACGACCGCAGGACACGCCTTGTGCGTAGGGCAGACATAGCGGTCAAGTGAGATGAGCTGGGTCCCAGGGACTGCAGAGTGTGCCTTGCGGATACTCCGAGCGCCGCTGCCCTCGTTGAGGGGGTATCGGCATGACAGATAGTCCTTCGTCGCTCGGAGGCAGGTCAGGACCGACGGCCCACGTGCCGGCACGGGAGTGTCCTTGAAGAAGACCACCTCGATGCCACGGTCTGTGAGCATGCGGGTGATGCTGGTCAGCCCGGTGGAGATCTTGGTCGAACTGTGGACCGACGAGACGAACACGACGTCAGGCTTCTCAACATGGATGAGGTGCCGCACCAGCGCCTTGTTGTATTTCGCACAGTCGGCAGAGACCCCGATCGTGCTGAGCGGACAGGACGACTTCGGTCGAACGGACATGCGCCAGCCCTCCCGGGTGGCGATGGTGCGCATCGGCGTGAACCACTGGCCCATCTTGGAGTCGCCGATCATGGAGACCTTGACTCTCCCGCGAGGATTGCCATAGTCGTCGCACACCGTCTTGGCTCCTCGGACCCTGATGTCCTTGGGCGTGACGTGACACTTGTCGGCGTAGTGCTTCGGAAGGACGTTGGCTCGCGCCAGGGCAGGCACGGTGACCCCGCTTCGCGTGTAGAGAGCCTCCTGATCGGGGACGCGAAGGATCCTGCTGCTGCGCGTCACCGAGTAAACAGCCGCAGCGCCGGCCTGCGTGGGCGTCATCTCGGCCTGCTCTCCCGTTCCGGCCTCCTGCTTTGGAGGCGGCGAGGCGCAATGGGCCGTCCCCAGCACCACCCCCACGACCAACAGGAGCACCCAGGCCCAGGAAGGTCTGTGTCGTGCCTTCACCTGCTGCTCCTTCGTCTCTTCACCTTCGGCGACCTGCCCGCGGGCTGGTCCGCGCACCCTCACGTCGTGGGCTCGGGCCGCCCGACCGGAGGGAGGAACGCGTTCGCTGCCAGCGTACGATCCGGTTCTTCGCGGTGGACCGGTACGCCCACGTCATAACCCAAGACCGCACGCACGCGACCTCCGGCATCCACCCCAGAGTAGTAGAGGCTGAGGATGACGCCCTTGACGCCGAGGCTGGCCATGCGTAGCCCGCCGGCGAGCGGCTCGGGGGCCGAGTCGCCGTGCTCGGTCGAGAGGACGAGCGCCTTGATCGCCGGGCGCGGCATCTTCGACACCGTCGTCAGCAGGAGGAGCAGCGCGGAGCGGTCGGCCTCGTACATCCAGTCGAGCATCCGGTCGGCGTGGTCGGCAACGCCGGACTGCGAGAAGGACGGCAGCTCGCCGTCGCCGGGGATGATGACGTCGCCGAGGCGGAGCAGCCCGGCGCGCTGGGTCGGGGTGAGGGTCATCGGGCGTCCTCCGTGATCGCGGCGGCTGCGGCGGCCGAGATGGCCTGGATCGTCAGCGAAGGGTTGATGCCTGGGGCGTTGGGGAAGGTCGAGCTGTCCCCGGTCCAGATCCGTCGGCTGCCGTGCAGCCGGAAGTCGTGGCCGACGCAGCCCGTGCTCGGTGACTCGCTCAGGGCCAGCCCGCCCATGAGGTGCAGGCCGATCCCCATGCGGCCGTGGATGACCCGGCGGGCGCCCGTGGCGTGGAAGATGTTGCGGATCGCGTCCATCCCGAGGTCGCGGCGACGCCGGTCCTCGGCGTTGAGCTTCTTCTCGATGACCGGGGCGTACCCGATGGCGCCGCCCACCCCCTTCGTCCTCTTGCCGAGGCGGATCCGGCCGGGGTGGGTGTCGCGGACGGCGACCTCGACGCAGCCGAGGCGGTCGAGCTGCTTCATGACGTCGGCGTGGTCGGCACCGATGCCCGGGACGAGCATCGAGATCCCGACCGGTCCGGCGAAGACGTTCTCCAGCTTGAAGCCCTGCCGGCGGAAGCCGGGGTCGTCGGACTTGTAGCTCTGCAGCGGCCCGCGGAAGGCGCCGACCGGCTCGTCGTAGACGCCGATGTTCATGTACTGCGGGTGGCTGAAGAAGTTGTGCCCGAGCCGGGGCAGCAGCCGCTCGAAGCCGGAGGCAAGGAGCAGCCGGGAGTTGCCGATCGCGCCGGAGGCCAGGACGAGCCGGTCCGCGGTGTAGGTCCGGTCGACACCGTCCGCGGAGCGGGCGTGGACGGTCACGCCGGTCGCGTCCTCGCTCACCTCGCCGACCTCGGTCTGCGGGACGAGGGTCGCTCCGGCGGCGAGCGCCTTGGGGATCGAGGTGACGTTCGGCGACTGCTTGGAGTCGAGGCGGCACCCGTTGAGGCACTCGACGCACGACGCGCCGCCCTCGTAGTCGCAGGCCGACTGGGCGCGGCGCAGCGGCTTGAAGCGGTAGCCGTTGGCCGCGAAGCCCTCGGCGAAGATCGCCGCGTTGCCGTTGCGCGTGCGGTCAGAGACGTCCTCGAGCGCGGTGCGCCCCTCGACGTCGTCGTACCAGGGCGCCATCGCCTCGACGCTGAAGAGCGGGTGACCGGACGCGGCCCGGAAGTCGTCGAGCGCGACGTCGTCGAAGCGGTCCATGAGCGCCTGGTTGACGATGCCGCCACCGCCGACGACGCGGGGTCGCAGGATGCCGATGGCCGCGTCCGTCGTCAGCTCGACACCGCCGCCCCAGTAGAGCTGGCTGTTGCCGTCGAGCTCGTGGCGCGGGTAGGTGTCGCGACTCATGTGCTGACCGGCCTCGAGGACGAGCACGCGCATGCCGGCCTCGCTGAGGTCGCGCGCCATGATCCCGCCGCTCGTCCCAGCGCCCACGACGATCACGTCGTAGCGCCCGGCCCGCTCGGCGTCCTCGGCCTTCCGGGCCGCCTCGGCGGCCGACGTCC
>JBHWMJ010000256.1:0-4337 GCA_043423105.1 Marihabitans sp. | reverse complement strand
CATCTAGGATCTCCTCGTCGTCGACCATGTCGGCCTTGTTGAGGGCCACGACGATGTAGGGGACGCCGACCTGGCGGGCCAGGAGGACGTGCTCCTTCGTCTGCGGCATCGGGCCGTCGGTGGCGGCGACCACGAGGATCGCGCCGTCCATCTGAGCGGCACCGGTGATCATGTTCTTGACGTAGTCGGCGTGCCCGGGGCAGTCGACGTGCGCGTAGTGGCGCTTCTCCGTCTGGTACTCGATGTGCGCGATCGAGATCGTGATACCGCGCTGCTTCTCCTCGGGCGCCTTGTCGATCGAGTCGAACGGCGACGCCTCGTTGAGGTCCGGGTACGCGTCGTGCAGGACCTTCGAGATCGCAGCGGTCAGCGTCGTCTTGCCGTGGTCGATGTGACCGATGGTGCCGATGTTGACGTGCGGCTTGGACCGCTCGAACTTTGCCTTCGCCACTTGCTTGTCCTCCTCAGGACTTTCTTCTTGGTTACGCCTTGGTCCGGCAGGACATGGCGTCGTTCTTGGGGGTGGTGGTACTGCTATCGCACCGAGATCGGGGTAATGCTACCCGTCACTCGCCGCGGGTCTTCGCGATGATCTCCTCGGCCACCGACTTGGGGACCTCCGCGTAGGAGTCGAACTCCATGGAGAAGCTCGCCCGACCCTGGGTCTTGGACCGCAGGTCGCCGACGTAGCCGAACATCTCGGACAGCGGGACGAGACCGCGGACGACCTTGGCGCCCGTGATGTCCTCCATGCCCTGGATCTGGCCACGACGGGAGTTGATGTCGCCGATGACGTCGCCCATGTAGTCCTCAGGCGTGCGGACCTCGACGGCCATCATCGGCTCGAGGAGCACGGGGTCGGCCTTGCGGACGGCCTCCTTGAGCGCCATCGAGCCGGCGATCTTGAACGCCATCTCCGAAGAGTCGACGTCGTGGTAGGCACCGTCGACGAGGGTCGCCTTGATGCCGACGAGCGGGTAGCCCGCGAGCACGCCGTACTGCATGGCGTCCTGGATACCGGCGTCGACGCTCGGGATGTACTCGCGCGGGACGCGGCCACCGGTGACGGCGTTGGAGAACTCGTAGAGCTCGCCCTCGGCCGTGTCGAGCGGCTCGATGGTCACCTGGACCTTCGCGAACTGGCCCGAGCCACCGGTCTGCTTCTTGTGCGTGTAGTCGTACTTCTCGACGGCGCGACGGATCGTCTCGCGGTAGGCGACCTGCGGCTTGCCGACGTTCGCCTCGACCTTGAACTCACGCTTCATCCGGTCGACGAGGATGTCGAGGTGGAGCTCGCCCATGCCGGCGATGATCGTCTGGCCGGTCTCCTCGTCGAGGGACACCTGGAAGGTCGGGTCCTCCTCGGCGAGCTTCTGGATGGCCGTGCCGAGCTTCTCCTGGTCGCCCTTCGTCTTGGGCTCGATGGCGACCTGGATGACCGGCTCCGGGAAGGTCATCGACTCGAGCACGACCGGCTGCTCGATGTCGCACAGGGTGTCACCCGTGGTCGTGCTCTTGAGGCCGATGGCGGCGTAGATGTGGCCCGCCATCGCCTCGTCGACCGGGTTCTCCTTGTTGGCGTGCATCTGGAAGAGCTTGCCGATGCGCTCCTTCTTGACCTTCGTGCTGTTGAGCACCTGGGTCCCGGAGGAGATCCGGCCCGAGTAGACGCGGATGAAGGTCAGCTGACCGAAGAACGGGTGCGCGGCAACCTTGAAGGCCAGGGCCGAGAACGGCTCGTCCTTGCTCGGGGCGCGCGTGACGAGCTCCTCCTCGTTGCCCGGGGCGTGGCCCTGCATCGCCTCGACGTCGAGCGGGCTGGGGAGGTAGTCCTTGACGGCGTCGAGGATCGGCTGGACGCCACGGTTCTTGAAGGCGGACCCGCAGAAGACCGGGTACAGCTCGGAGCTGACGGTCAGCTTGCGGATGCCGGCCTTGAGCTCGTCGACGGAGAGCTCCTCGCCACCGAGGTACTTCTCCATGAGGTCGTCGTCGGACTCGGCGACGCGCTCGACGAGGGCGTTGCGGTACTCCTCGGCCTTCTCCTGGAGGTCCGCGGGGATCTCCTGGACCTCGTAGGCGGCGCCCATGGTGACGTCACCCTTGGCGTCGCCCTCCCAGACGAGAGCGCGCATGTAGAGCAGGTCGACGACGCCCACGAAGTCGCTCTCGGCACCGATGGGGAGCTGCATGACGAGTGGCTCCGCGCCGAGGCGGTCCTTGATGGTGCTCACGGTGAAGTAGAAGTCCGCACCGAGCTTGTCCATCTTGTTGACGAAGCAGACGCGCGGGACGTCGTACTTGTCGGCCTGGCGCCAGACCGTCTCGGACTGGGGCTCGACGCCCTCCTTGCCGTCGAAGACGGCGACCGCGCCGTCGAGGACGCGCAGCGACCGCTCGACCTCGACCGTGAAGTCGACGTGGCCGGGCGTGTCGATGATGTTGATCTGGGTGCCCTCCCAGAACGAGGTGACCGCGGCGGACGTGATCGTGATGCCGCGCTCCTTCTCCTGCTCCATCCAGTCGGTCGTCGACGCACCGTCGTGGGTCTCGCCCATCTTGTGGTTGACACCGGTGTAGAAGAGGATGCGCTCAGTCGTCGTCGTCTTGCCGGCGTCGATGTGCGCCATGATGCCGATGTTGCGGACCTTGCTGAGGTCCGTCAGGACGTCCTGTGCCACGTAAGTCTCTCTCGCTCGTTGCGGGGTTCAAGCTGTTCTTGGCGGGCCTGTGGGCCCTGGTGGGACGAAGGGGGACGGTCCCGATCAGTCGGGCTGCCCCCCTTCGTCCGGGGGCTGTTACCAGCGGTAGTGCGCGAAGGCCTTGTTCGACTCGGCCATCTTGTGGGTGTCCTCGCGACGCTTCACCGCGGCGCCGAGGCCGTTGCTCGCGTCGAGGATCTCGTTCATGAGGCGCTCGGTCATCGTCTTCTCACGACGCTGACGGGCGTAGCCGACGAGCCAGCGCAGCGAGAGCGTCGTCGCGCGGTTCGGCTTGACCTCGATCGGGACCTGGTAGGTCGCACCGCCGACGCGGCGGGACTTGACCTCGAGGCTCGGCTTGACGTTGTCGAGCGCGCGCTTGAGGGTCTGGACCGGGTCGGTACCGGTCTTCTCGCGGCAGCCCTCGAGGGCGTCGTAGACGATCGACTCGGCGATCGACTTCTTGCCGTCGAGGAGGATCTTGTTGACGAGCTGGGTGACGAGCGGGCTCTGGTAGACGGGGTCGACGACCAGAGGGCGCTTCGGGGCGGGGCCCTTACGAGGCATTACTTCTTCTCCTTCTTGGCGCCGTAGCGGCTACGAGCCTGCTGACGGCCCTTGACACCCTGGGTGTCGAGGGAGCCGCGGACGATCTTGTAGCGGACACCGGGGAGGTCCTTCACACGGCCGCCACGCACGAGCACGATCGAGTGCTCCTGGAGGTTGTGACCGACGCCCGGGATGTAGGCGGTGACCTCGATGCCCGACGTCAGACGCACACGGGCGACCTTGCGGAGGGCGGAGTTCGGCTTCTTCGGGGTGGTGGTGTACACACGCGTGCACACGCCACGGCGCTGCGGCGAGCCCTTGAGGGCAGGAGTGGCGACCTTGGAGGTCTTGTCCTGCCGGCCCTTGCGCACCAGCTGGTTGATGGTAGGCAACCTGATGTCTCCGTACGGGTTGATGTTCTTGCGCTCACGGCCCTGCGGCCGCATCACGCTCCTTGGACTGCCACCCCGTCGACCCCCGTGGTCGGGAGTGTCTGCGGTGGTGCTCTCCCCTGCACTCCTTCGAGCGACCACCTGCGTGGTGCAGGCGACCGGACGAGGCGCCCGGCGAGAGGTGGCGGGCACACCCCTCCTCACGAAGGGACATGCACACAAGGTTCAACGATACCGGCGGGGCGCCGGACGTCACAAATCGGAGAAGGCCGGGGCGTACGCGAAGGGGCCGGCAAGCTCGTCCCGCCACGACCGCAGCGGCTTGGCCTGGAAGTACTCGGAGCAGGCCACATGGCCGATGACCTCGCCGTCGACCTCGGCGACGAGGGTGAGCTCGTCGATGAGGTCGCCGTCCTCGCGCAGCCGACGCAGGAGCCGACGCTCGACGCTCTCCTCGCCGTCGGCGCCGAAGGCCGCGTCGGTCAGCACGCCGACGGCCGCCTGGTCTGCGGCCGCCTCGGGACGCAGGACGAGCGACTCCCGCAGCGCTCGATGGTCCAGGCTCATCGTGCGTACCGGTCCGTGAGCCAGTGCGAGTTGCCGGTCACCAGCGCGACGAGGAAGAAGGCAGCGATCGCGAGGAGCACGACGGCAACGATCGTCGCGCTGCTGCGGTCCTTGCGCACGAACGTCG
>JBHWMJ010000230.1:0-3114 GCA_043423105.1 Marihabitans sp. | reverse complement strand
CGCGCGCGTGCCGCGCGCTCGCGGCCGGTAGCGGTGTCGTCGCGCGAAGCCTCGGCGTCGACGTCCTCGCCGGTGCGCTCGCCGGCGGCGACGAGCGCGGTGAGCAGGGTCCAGCGCATGTCGGTGTCGACGGCCAGGCCCTCGGCGACCTCGGTGCCGTCGAGAAGGCCGGTGATCCAGGAGGTGTCGTCTCCCGGGGCCGTGAGGTCGGCGACCGCGGTGACGAGCTGGAGCTGTGCATCGCTCGAGGGCGCGGCGGCCCGGGCGAGCTCCTCGAGGCGGGCGCGGACCTCGGCCCGCAGCCCCTCGCGGGCGTCCGGCGCCGAGTAGCTGAGCACGGCGGTGCGCAGCTGCAGCAGCAAGGTCTTGAGCAGCGTCGAGTCGCTCTGCCCCTCGAGCGCGGCGAGGGCGATCGGCACGTACTCACGCGCGGCCATCTCGCCGTCGCGGGTCATGTCCCAGGCGCTCGCGAGGCACAGCGACTCGGGGAGCGACTCGGCGAAGGCGCGCGGGTTGCTCCGGAAGGTCGCGAGCGAGCGGGCGTCGAGGCGGATCTTCGCGTAGGCGAGGTCGTCGTCGTTGACGAGCAGCAGGTCGGGCTGGTCCTGACCGACGAGCTGCGGGACGTCGGTGACCGCGCCGTCGACGTCGAGCTCGATCCGCTCGGTGCGGGTGAGCACCCCGTCGACGAGGGCGTAGCAGCCGACCGCGAGACGGTGCGGGCGAAGCGTGGGGTGCTCCTCGGTCGCGGTCTGCTCGATCCGGGCGGCGGTGATGAACCCGCGCTCGTCGGTCTCGACGACGGGCCGCAGGGTGTTGACGCCCGCGGTCTCGAGCCACAGCGCCGACCAGGCTCGCAGATCGCGGCCAGATGTCGCCTCGAGCTCGTCGAGCAGGTCGTCGAGGGTGGTGTTCCCCCATCGGTGCTTGGCGAAGTAGGCGCGCAGGCCGTCGCGGAAGGCGTCACGCCCGACGTAGGCGACGAGCTGCTTGAGCACCGAGGCGCCCTTGGCGTAGGTGATGCCGTCGAAGTTGACCTCGACGTCGGCGAGGTCGCGGATCGGGGCGACGATGGGGTGGGTCGTGCTCAGCTGGTCCTGGCGGTAGGCCCAGGCCTTCTCGTGCGTCGAGAAGGTGGTCCAGGCGCTCTCCCAGTGCGTCGCCTCGGCCTGGCAGGTCGTGCTGGCCCACTCGGCGAAGGACTCGTTGAGCCAGAGGTCGTTCCACCACTTCATCGTCACGAGGTCGCCGAACCACATGTGCGCGAGCTCGTGGAGCACGGTCAGGGCGCGCCGCTCGACGAGCGAGTCCGGGACCTTGCTGCGGAAGACGTACATCTCGTGCAGGGTCACGCAGCCGGCGTTCTCCATCGCGCCGGCGTTGTACTCGGGCGTGAAGATCTGGTCGTACTTGCCGAAGGCGTACGGCTCGTCGAACTCCTCCTCGAAGAAGGCGAAGCCGCGCTTGGTGAGGTCGAAGAGGTTCTCGGCGTCGAGGTGCTGGCGCAGGCTCTTGCGGCAGTACAGGCCGAGGGGCACCTCGCCGGCGCGCGTCGTCACCGAGTCACGGACGACGTCGTAGGGGCCGGCGACGAGGGCGGTGATGTAGCTGCTCATCCGCTCCGACGGCTCGAAGACCCAGCGGGCTACCCCGTCGCCCACGGCCGTGGGCTCCGGTGTCGGCGAGTTGGAGATGAGCTCCCAGTGCGCGGGCGCGGTGACGTCGAAGGCGAAGGAGGCCTTGAGGTCGGGCTGCTCGAAGACCGGGTACATCCGGCGGCTGTCCGGCACCTCGAACTGGGTGTAGAGGTACACCTCGTCGTCGACCGGGTCGACGAAGCGGTGCAGCCCCTCGCCGGTGTGCATGTACCGGCCGGTGCCAGCGATCGTCAGGACGTTCTCTGCCGCCAGCCCGGTGATGCGCACCCGGGAGTCGGCGAAGTGCTCGGCCGGGTCGAGCTCGGTCCCGTTGAGGATGATCCTCTCGACCGAGTCGCCGATGAAGTCGACGAAGGTCTCCGCGCCCGGGGTGGTGCAGGTGAAGGTGATCGTCGACGCCGTCGCGAAGGTCTGCTCAGAGGTGGTGAGGTCGAGCGTGACGTCGTAGCGGTCGACCCGCACGAGGTCGGCGCGGGTCGCGGCCTCCTCGCGGGTCAGGTTGGTGCCGGGCACAGGTCCTCCAACGAAGGGGTGGGGTCAGGGGTTGCTGGGACTCGCCATCGTTCCACAGGGGCAGGTGGTGCGAGACTGGCCCGCATGACTGCTGAGCCCGTCGACTTCTACTTCGACCCCGCCTGCCCGTGGGCCTGGATGGCCTCCCGCTGGATCATGGAGGTGGAGCAGGTCCGCGACATCTCCGTGTCGTGGCGCCAGATGAGCCTCTGGGCGCTCAACGAGGACAAGGACATCGACGAGGGGTACCGCGACTTCCAGAACCGCATCCACGGGATGTCGCGGGTCCTGGCCAAGGCCATCACCGAGCACGGTGACGAGGTCGCCAAGCCGCTCTACGACGCTCTGGGGGAGCGGATCCACCACCAGGGCCGCCAAGACTTCGACGTCATCGTCACCGAGGCCCTCGCCGAGGCCGGCCTGCCGGCCGAGCTCGCGGACGCCCGCGACGACGCCTCCCTCGACGAGGTCCTCCGCGCCAAGAAGCGCGCGGTGACCGACCTCGTCGGTGACGAGGTCGGCACCCCGACGATCACCGTCGCGGGCTCGAGCTTCTTCGGCCCCGTCGTCAGCCCGGCCCCCCAGGGCGAGGCGGCGGGCCGGCTGTGGGACGGTTGCGTCCTCGTCGCGGGCACGGACGGCTTCTTCGAGCTCAAGCGGACCCGCGACCGCGACCCGATCTTCCACGTCTGACCCAGAGAGGACCCTCACAGACATGCAGGTGCACATCGGCGGCGACCATGCGGCCTTCGAGCTCCACCAGGAGCTGCTGTCCTTCCTCGAGGCCGAGGGCCACGAGGTCGTCAACCACGGCCCCTTCGAGTACGACGCGGTCGACGACTACCCGGTCTTCGTCCTGCGGGCAGCCGAAGGGGTGGCCGCCTCGCCGGGCAGCCGTGGGATCGTCCTCGGTGGCTCGGGCAACGGCGAGCAGATGGCACGC
>JBHWMJ010000224.1:0-6941 GCA_043423105.1 Marihabitans sp. | reverse complement strand
CTGTCCGTGGAGGGGAGCCCACCGCATGCTGAACACCCGCGAGCCCGCCGTCCTGATCCTCGAGGACGGCCGCACCTTCACCGGCCGCGCCTACGGCCACCGGGGCTCGACCGTCGGCGAAGCGGTCTTCTCCACCGGGATGACCGGCTACCAGGAGACGATCACCGACCCCAGCTATCACCGGCAGGTCGTCGTCATGACGGCGCCGCACGTCGGCAACACCGGCTGGAACGACGAGGACGACGAGTCCAGCCGCATCTGGGTCGCCGGGTTCGTCGTCCGCGACCCCGCGATCCGGCCGAGCAGCTGGCGCAGCCGCCGCAGCCTGGAGGAGGAGCTCAGCGCCCAGGGTGTCGTCGGCATCAGCGGGATCGACACCCGCGCGCTGACCCGCCACCTGCGTGAGCGTGGCTCGATGCGGGTGGGGATCTTCTCCGGCGAGGCCGGCCAGGCCGGCGAGCAGACCCTGCTCGAGCGCGTCCGCTCCGCCCCGCAGATGGAGGGCTCCGCCCTCGCCGCCGAGGTCGCGACGAAGGAGGCCTACGTCGTCCCGGCGAAGGGGGAGAAGCGCTTCACCGTCGCCGCGATCGATCTCGGGATCAAAGCGATGACGCCCGAGCTCATGGCCAGCCGCGGCATCGAGGTGCACGTCCTGCCTGCGACCACGACCTTCGCGGACCTCGAGGCGCTGCAGGCGTCAACTGGTCTCGACGGGGTGTTCTTCTCCAACGGACCGGGCGACCCCGCGAGCGCCGAGCACGAGGTCGGCCTGCTCCGCGACGTCCTCGGCGCCGGCATCCCGTACTTCGGCATCTGCTTCGGCAACCAGCTCTTCGGGCGCGCCCTCGGCTTCGGCACCTACAAGCTGAAGTACGGCCACCGCGGCATCAACCAGCCGGTCATGGACCGCACCACGCGCAAGGTCGAGGTCACGGCCCACAACCACGGCTTCGCCGTCGACGCACCCCTCGACGAGGCAACCGAGACCCCCTTCGGCGCGGCCAGCGTGAGCCACGTCTGCCTCAATGACGACGTCGTAGAAGGTCTGGAGCTCCGCGGTGCCTCGGGTCAGCTCGTGGCCTTCAGCGTCCAGTACCACCCCGAGGCAGCGGCCGGACCCCATGACGCCGCCTACCTCTTCGACCGATTCGTCGACCTCCTCGAGGCCTCGACCACCACCACCGGACAGGAGCGCTGAATGCCCAAGCGCGACGACATCAAGAGCGTCCTCGTCATCGGGTCCGGCCCGATCGTCATCGGTCAGGCCTGCGAGTTCGACTACTCCGGCACCCAGGCGTGCCGGGTGCTGCGGGAGGAGGGCATCCGGGTAGTCCTCGTCAACTCCAACCCGGCGACGATCATGACCGACCCCGAGTTCGCCGACGCGACCTACGTCGAGCCGATCACTCCCGAGGTCGTCGAGAAGATCATCGCCAAGGAGCGCCCCGACGCCGTCCTCGCCACCCTCGGCGGGCAGACCGCGCTCAACACCGCCATCGCCCTCCACGAGGCGGGCGTCCTCGAGAAGTACGGCTGCCCGCTCATCGGCGCCAACGTCGAGGCCATCGAGCTCGGCGAGGACCGCGAGCGCTTCAAGGGCGTCGTCGAGCGCGTCGGGGGCGAGTCCGCCCGGTCGCAGATCTGCCACAGCCTGGACGAGTGCCTCGCCGCCGTCGAGGGCCTCGGCGGGTACCCGGTCGTCGTCCGACCCTCGTTCACCATGGGCGGGCTCGGGTCCGGCTTCGCCTACGACGAGGCCGACCTGCGCCGCATCGCCGGCGCCGGGCTCCAGTACAGCCCGACGACGGAGGTGCTCCTCGAGGAGTCGATCCTCGGCTGGAAGGAGTACGAGCTCGAGGTCATGAGAGACAACGCCGACAACGTCGTTGTCGTCTGCTCCATCGAGAACCTCGACCCGATGGGTGTGCACACCGGCGACTCGATCACCGTGGCACCTGCGCTGACCCTCACCGACCGCGAGTATCAGCGGCTGCGCGACATCGGGATCGCGGTCATCCGCGAGGTCGGCGTCGACACCGGCGGCTGCAACATCCAGTTCGCGGTCAACCCGGCGGACGGCCGGATCATCGTTATCGAGATGAACCCGCGAGTCTCGCGCTCCTCTGCGCTGGCCTCGAAGGCCACCGGCTTCCCGATCGCCAAGATCGCCGCGAAGATGGCTATCGGCTACACCCTCGACGAGGTGCCCAACGACATCACCCGCGAGACCCCCGCAGCCTTCGAGCCGACGATCGACTACGTCGTCGTCAAGGTGCCGCGCTTCGCCTTCGAGAAGTTCCCGGCGGCCGACCCGACCCTCACGACGACGATGAAGTCGGTCGGCGAGGCGATGTCCCTCGGCCGCAACTTCACCGAGGCGCTGCAGAAGGCACTGCGTTCCGTCGAGCGCAAGGGCGCGGCCTTCCACTGGGACGGCGACGAGCCGACCCGCGAGCAGGCCGAGGAGCTCATCGAGCTGGCGAAGGTCCCGACCGACGGGCGGATCGTCCAGGTACAGCAGGCCCTGCGCGGCGGGGTCACCGTCGAGGAGGCGCACGAGGCGACGAAGATCGACCCCTGGTTCCTCGACCAGATCGCGCTCATCAACGACCTCGCGCAGCAGATCCACGACGCCGACCGGCTGTCGCCGGAGGTGCTGACCCTCGCCAAGCGGCACGGCTTCTCCGACGCCCAGGTCGCCCGGCTGCGCCGCATGCCCGAGTCGGTCGTGCGCGGCGTCCGCCACTCGCTCGGCATCCGCCCCGTGTACAAGACAGTCGACACCTGCGCCGCCGAGTTCGAGGCGCAGACGCCGTACTACTACTCCTCCTACGACGAGGAGACCGAGGTCGAGCCGCGCGAGAACCCGGCCGTCATCATCCTCGGCTCGGGCCCGAACCGCATCGGCCAGGGGGTCGAGTTCGACTACTCGTGCGTCCATGCCTCCTTCGCCCTGCGCGACGCCGGCTACGACACGGTGATGGTCAACTGCAACCCCGAGACGGTCTCGACCGACTACGACACGAGCAGCCGGCTCTACTTCGAGCCGCTCACCCTCGAGGACGTCCTCGAGGTGATCCACGCCGAGACCCAGGCCGGCCCGGTCGCCGGCGTCATCGTCCAGCTCGGCGGGCAGACCCCGCTCGGTCTGGCGCAGGCGCTCAAGGACGCCGGCGTGCCCGTCGTCGGGACCTCGCCCGAGGCGATCCACCTCGCCGAGGACCGCGGCGCCTTCGGCCGGGTCATGCACGAGGCGAAGCTCAACGCGCCGAAGCACGGGACCGCCTTCAGCGCGGACGAGGCCGTCGAGATCGCCCGCGAGATCGGCTACCCCGTCCTCGTGCGTCCCTCGTACGTCCTCGGCGGCCGTGGCATGGAGATCGTCTACGACGACGAGACCCTCAGCGAGTACGTCACCCGGGCCGCCCTGGCCTCACCGGAGCACCCGATCCTCGTCGACCGCTTCCTCGACGACGCGGTCGAGATCGACGTCGACGCCCTCTACGACGGCGAGGAGATGTACCTCGGCGGGATCATGGAGCACATCGAGGAGGCCGGCATCCACTCCGGGGACTCGTCGTGCACCCTGCCTCCGGCGACCCTCGGCGAGTCGGAGCTGCGTCGCGTCCGCGAGGCGACGCTCGCGCTCGCCGAAGGGATCGGCGTCCGCGGCCTGATGAACGTCCAGTTCGCCCTCGCGCAGGACGTCCTCTACGTCCTCGAGGCGAACCCGCGCGCGTCGCGGACCGTCCCCTTCGTCGCGAAGGCCACCGGCGTCCCGCTCGCGAAGGCGGCCGCTCGCGTCATGCTCGGCGCGAGCATCGCCGAGCTGCGGGCTGAGGGCATGCTCCCGGCCCACACCGACGGCGGTTCGATGCCGGCGCACGCCCCGATGGCAGTCAAGGAGGCGGTCCTGCCGTTCAAGCGCTTCCGCACCCGCGAGGGCGACGTCGTCGACAGCCTGCTCGGCCCGGAGATGCGCTCGACGGGCGAGGTCATGGGGATCGACCGCGACTTCGGATCGGCCTTCGCCAAGAGCCAGCTCGGTGCCGTCTCCAACGGCCTGCCGACCGAGGGCACGGTCTTCGTCTCCGTCGCCAACCGCGACAAGCGGGCGATGATCTTCCCGATCAAGCGGCTCTCGGACCTCGGCTTCACCATCCTCGCGACGACCGGGACCGCGGAGGTGCTGCGTCGCAACGGTGTCCCCTGCGAGATCGTCCAGAAGCTCAGCGACCGGGAGCCGGGGGAGAGCAGCGTCGTCGACCGGATCCTCGCCGGCGACATCGCGCTCGTCTTCAACACCCCGTCCGGGCAGGACGCCCGCGCGGACGGCTACGCCATCCGGGCGGCCACGACGGCCATGGACCGTCCGATCGTCACGACCGTGCAGTCCCTCGGCGCGGCGGTGCATGCCATCGAGTCGCGGATCAACGGCGAGATGGACGTCACCCCGCTCCAGGAGCACGCCCGGGCCCTCGACCTCTACGGCGTGGGTCGGTGATCCGCCCATGACCCGCACGGTCGCCGCCCGCGAGGGCGCCGGGGTCGTGCAGGTCGAGGGCGAGCTCATCTCCACCCATCAGGTCGGTGCCTATCGTCACCTGACGATCGTCGCCCCGGGCCTGCCCGAGCTGACCCGGCCGGGCCAGCTCGTCGCGTTAGCGGTCGGCGACGTCCACCCCGCGACCCCGCTGCGCCGCGGCTGCTTCGTCCACCGGGTCCGGCCGGCGGGGTCCTACGGGGGCACCGTCGATGTGGTCGTCGCGGCGCAGGACCCCGGGACTGAGCAACTCGCGGGGCTGCCGACCGGGTCGATGGTCGGCGTCATCGGTCCGCTCGGCCGGCCTTTCCCGGTGCCGACGCAGCCGGTCCCGTGCGTGCTCGTCGGTGATGGTGACGGGTCGGCGCCGCTCTTCTGGCTCGCCGACGTCCTGCGGGGGCGTGGCTGCCACGTCGAGATGGTCCTCGCGGCCGCGAGCGCGGACCGGGTCTTCGGGCTGGTCGAGGCGCGGCGCAGCGCCGACGCGGTGAGTGTCACCACCGGTGACGGCTCCGCCGGGACGAGGGGGAGCGTCAGCGACGTCCTGCCGGAGATCATCACCCGCAGCGGCGCCGGGGTCGTCTACGGCTGCGGGCCCCTGGGCACGCTCCGCGCCCTCCACGAGGTCGCCCGGGATCACGGTGTTGTCGCGCAGGTCGCTGTCGCCGGGGCGGTGCCCTGCGGCGCCGGCACGTGCATGACCTGCGCCCTGCCCGTCAGGGACGCTCACGGCGTGACCTCTATGGTCCGCACCTGCGCCGAGGGACCGGTCTTCCGCAGCGACCGGGTCCGCTGGGGCGCGCTCGAGGACGGACGCTGCCACGTCCCCGACGACGCCGTCGGCGCACCTCGGCCGGTGACCCGATGACCGTCGACATGGCGGTGGACCTCGCTGGGGTCCGTCTGCCCAACCCGATGATGACCGCCTCCGGGTGCGCCGCGAGCGGACGCGAGATGCACCGCTTCATCGACGTCGCCGAGCTGGGTGCGTTCGTCACCCCGTCGGTCAAGCTCGCGCCGGTCGGCGGGCGCGGGACGCCGCGCATGGCCGAGACCGACTCGGGGATGCTCAGCGCGACCGGGCTCCCGGGCCCGGGGGTCAAGACCTTCGTCGAGAAGGACCTCGCGTGGCTGCACTCGATCGGCGCTCGCGTCGTCGTCTCCGTCGCCGGGTCGACGGCCAGCGAGTACGCGGCCGTGGCCCGGACCGTCGTGCGCTCGCGCTACGGCTCCGCGGTCGCCGCGATCGAGGTCAACATCTCCAGCCCGGACCTCGTCGCACCCCGAGGGCAGGTCGTCGCCAGCGACCCGGCGCGATCGCACAAGGTGCTCACACTCGTCCGCGAAGAGGTGCCGCGAGGGATCCCGATCCTCGCCAAGCTCAGCCCCGACGTCACCGACATCGTCGAGATCGCGGCTGCGGTGCTCAAGGCCGGCGCTCATGGCCTGACGATGATCAACACCCCCCTCGGCGTCGCGATCGACACCGACCGCCTCCGGCCGCGCCTCGTCGCGACGACCGGTGGCCTCTCCGGCCCCGCCGTCCGGCCTTTGGCCGTGCGGGCGATCTGGCAGGTCGTCGCGGCCATGCGCGAGGGACGGATCCCCACCGCGCCGGTCGTGGGTGTGGGCGGGGTCCGGACCGGGCTCGACGCCATCGAGCTTGTCGCCGCCGGAGCCTGCGCCGTGCAGGTCGGCACCGCTGCCTTCCACGATCCCACTGCACCCCTGCGCGTCGGCCGGGAGCTCGCCGACGCCCTCGAGGCGCGCGGCGCGACCCGACTGGCCGACATCGTCGGCATCGCCCACGACGGAGGACTCACATGACCAACCCCCACCTCACCTTCGGCCAGCGGCTGCGCGAGGCCATGGACACCCACGGGCCGCTGTGCGTCGGCATCGACCCGCACCGCGGCCTCGTCGAGTCGTGGGGGCTGACCTACGACTTCGCCGGCGTCGAGCGTTTCGCCCTCACCTGCGTCGAGGCCTTCGGGGGATCGGTCGCCGCGGTCAAGCCGCAGTCTGCCTTCTTCGAGGTCTTCGGGGCGAAGGGGGTCGCCCTCCTCGAGCGTGTCCTCGACGACCTGCGGGCCGCCGGCACGCTGAGCATCCTCGACGTCAAGCGCGGCGACATCGGCAGCACCGTCGACGCCTACGCCGAGGCCTTCGTCGGCAAGGACTCGCCCGCACCCGCCGACGCGATCACGCTCAGCCCGTACCTCGGCTACGAGTCCCTGCGCCCGGCGATCGACCTGGCCCACGCGACGGGCCGAGGGGTCTTCGTCCTCGCCCTCACCTCCAACCCGGAGGGCGCGAGCGTCCAGCACGCGCGCGGCGCCGACGGTCGCGCCGTCGCGGCGACGATGGCCGAGGGGGCGGCGCGGGACAACGCCACTGG
>JBHWMJ010000223.1:0-4610 GCA_043423105.1 Marihabitans sp. | reverse complement strand
GATCTACTGGTCGGCGACGCCACGCCCGTCGGTGGGCGGACGCCGGTGCTGCCGGCCGGGGTGGGCCCAGACCGCATCCGCCGGGCGCGTTGGCCGTGGCTCGTTGCCGCGAGAGCTCGCCGACGACGCAGGGAACGGCGGGACAGCTCGACCCGTGCCTCGTCGGCACGTGGGAGGTCGTCCGCCATGAGGAGCAGATCCCGCTCGCCGGGACCCTCACCGACCTCGAGCGGACGATGACCTTCGCCAAGGACGGGCGGCTGACGATCGTCTACGAGGACTCCCGACCGAAGGGGGCGGGGTCGGGGATGGCCTTCGACGGCACCGTCGTCTACGACGTCGGGACGAGCGAGGGCCTCATGACCTTCGATCTCGTCGAGGACGACCTCGACGTGACGATGATGGGCAGCCCCATCCCGTCGACGCCAGGGACCCAGCCGGTCGACTACACGTGCGAGGGCGACACCTTCACCGAGACCAGTGCGGTGATCGACGCGGAGTACCGCCGACGATGACGCAGCCGGCGACCGGCGGCGGTGACATACCCTTGACGCCCGTGCCCACCCCTTCGTCGTCGCGGTCCGCGCCCCCCGAGCTTCCCCGTGAGGTGATCGAGGGGGCCGTCGCGCACCTGGCACCCGTCCTGCCGGTGCTGCTCGACCTCGGTGAGCGCTTCGCGGCGAAGGGGCACGAGCTCGCCCTCGTCGGCGGCCCGGTCCGCGACGCCTTCCTCGGCCGGGTCTCGACCGACCTCGACCTCACGACGAGCGCCGCCACCGACGAGACCGAGGCGATCCTGCGGGCGTGGGGCGACGCCCACTGGGACATGGGGCGCGAGTTCGGCACGATCGGCGCTCGCCGGGGCGACCTCGTCGTCGAGGTGACGACCTACCGGGCGGACGCCTACGACGGCCAGACCCGCAAGCCGGTCGTCGCCTTCGGCGACAACCTCGAGGATGACCTCGTCCGGCGCGACTTCACGGTCAACGCGATGGCGCTGCGGCTCCCTGGGCTCGAGCTCGTCGACCCGCACGGCGGGATGATCGACCTCGCTGCGGGGCGGCTGCGCACCCCGAGCACCCCCGAGGTCTCCTTCTCCGACGACCCGCTGCGGATGATGCGGGCGGCGCGCTTCGTCGCCCAGCTCGGGCTCACCCCTTCGCCCGAGGTCCTCGCGGCGATGACGGAGGCGGCCCCGACGCTCGAGATCGTCTCGGCTGAGCGGGTGCGCGACGAGCTGACCAAGCTGATCCTCGCTCCCGACCCGGTCGCCGGGCTCCGCCTGCTCGTCGACACCGGGCTGGCCGAGCAGATGCTGCCCGAGCTGCCCGCGCTGCGGCTCGAGATCGACGAGCACCACCGGCACAAGGACGTCTACGAGCACTCGCTCACCGTGCTCCAGCAGGCGATCGACCTCGAGTCCCCACCCGATGGTCCCGTGCCCGGACCCGACCTCGCGCTCCGCCTGGCCGCGCTGCTCCACGACATCGGCAAGCCCGCGACCCGACGCTTCGAGCCGGGCGGGGGGGTGTCGTTCTATCACCACGACGTCGTCGGGGCGAAGCTCACGGCCAAGCGGATGCGCGCCCTGCGCTTCGACAAGGAGACGACGAAGGCGGTCGCGCGGCTCGTCGAGCTGCACCTGCGCTTCCACGGCTACGGCGACGGCCAGTGGACCGACTCCGCGGTGCGTCGCTACGTCACCGACGCCGGACCGCTCCTCGAGCGCCTGCACCGCCTGACCCGCGCCGACTGCACCACCCGCAACCAGCGGCGTGCCCGCCGACTGTCCCGGGCCTACGACGACCTCGAGGTCCGGATCGAGCGCCTGCTCGAGCGGGAGGAGCTCGGCAAGGTCCGGCCGGAGCTCGACGGGCACGAGATCGCCGAGGTGCTCGGCATCGAGCCCGGACCCGCCCTGGGGCAGGCGTACAAGTACCTGCTGTCGGTGCGCCTCGACGAAGGGGTCATCGGCAAGGATGCGGCGGCGCAGCGGCTCCGGGAGTGGTGGGCCGCGCGAGACGCCACCAGGTGAGCTCCTTCGGGCCGTGCGGCAGACTGGCCACCACGACAGAGAACGGTCGGCCGGGATGGGCCGGCCGCGCAGGGAGGATGGACATGGGCCGGGTCAGGCGCACGCTCGCGCTCGCCGGGGTGCTCGCGATGGCAGGCTCGCTCGGTGCCTGTCAGCAGCAGTCCAAGAAGTGCGACTTCAGGACGGGCGAGTACGGGGTGTGCACGATCGACACCACGGGCGGCGGTTCGTCCGTCGACCTCGGTTTCCACATCGACCCGGCCAAGAGCGGCAACGACTTCAACGACAGCTACCTCTTCCGGCAGGTCGAGGGTGGCGTCGCGTCCTTCTCCGCCATGGGGCAGGACTTCAGCTGCACGCAGGGCGACACCATCCCGGTGGGGAAGGGCTTCGCCGACTGCCTGGAGGTCGGCCAGGACCACCTCAAGGTGAGGATCTACGTCGGTGACCCACCTCGGCAGTGACAGCGGGAGCGACCGACCGTCCGTAGGCTGACTGCCAGTCACCGATCCACACCGACGAGGGGGCCCGACGAGTGTCAGCAAGAGGATGGACATCCGTGCCGTCCGGGCATCGGCGCGCGAGGTGAGCCGGCCCGCCCGCCGGGGCAGACCGGACCGCCGACCACAGGACGCACGACGAAGGAGTGGAATGGTGAGCAGGGGACGACGGTTGGCCGCGGCGGCAGGGGCCGCGGTCCTCGCAGGATCGCTGTCGGCCTGCAACAACCAGTCGACCGACTGCGACGCCCAGACCGCAGGTGGGGGCGAGTGCATCATCGACACCACCGGCGACGGCAACTCCGCGACGGTGACGATCCCCTTCTTCGTCGATCCGGCGAAGAGCGGCAACGACTTCCCCGACTACTACAACATGAAGGGCGTCGAGGGGGACGTCGCACGATTCGTCCTGGCCGGTGAGGAGCACACGTGCCGGCAGGGGGACGTCATGGACGTCGGCACCGCCCAGGTCGAGTGCCAGGTCGTCGAGGAGCGCCGGCTCAAGATCCGGATCTCCACGGGGTCGGCACGGGTGAGCTGACCCCCCGTCATGGGGAGTGCTCCCCATGGTTCCGAGGGTGAGCGTTACCTAGGCTGAGCGTCAGTCAGCGCCCAGACCGACCAAGGGGAAACCATGAGTGTCAAGCAAGGCATGGACGTCCGTGCCGTCCGGGCGTCCTCGCGCGAACTGTCCCGGCACGCTGGCGACGTCGACTCGCTCGTCTCTCAGGCGACCCGGTCCATCGGAGCCCTCCGGTCGGCCTGGAAGGGTGACGACTTCGACGGGTTCGCGACCACATGGGACACCACGGGCAAGACGTCCCTCTCGACCATCGCCGACAACCTGCGCACCGTCTCCAAGGAGCTGGGCCGCCAGGCCGACGGCCAGGACAAGGTCAGCGACGACACGGGCGGCGACTCCCCGTTCGCCGAGACGGGGGGGCCCGGCAAGCAGACCGGCGAGCCCTCGGAGCCATGGCGGGATCCCAAGGATCAGTGGATCGACCCGAGCCACTCTCGCAAGCCCGACGGCGACCCCTTCGACCCCGACAACACCCGCACCGAGATGCCCGACGGCCGGACGAAGATCACCGACGACAAGGGCAACACCTGGTACGAGTCCGCGGACGGCAAGTACGTCACCGCGGTCCAGGACAAGGACGGGACGCACACCGAGACCACGCGCGAGACCCTCAGCGAGGGCGAGGGCCCCGGCTCGAAGAACCACACCTCGGACCGCTGGTCGGAGCGCGACGGCTGGCAGCGCCGGGGAGGTGAGGGCTTCGACATCAACAACACGCACGACAACGCCCTCACCCGGTGGAAGGCGAACGAGGATCGGCCGTGGAACAACGAGAACCACCGCTTGAACGACGAGTTCAAGCGTGCCGGGGACATCTCCGAGAAGGTCGGCAAGCACGTCGACGGTGAGGTGAAGAACGACCTCTGGGAGAAGAAGGGCTCGGTCACCGAGTCCTGGAGCGCCGCCTAGAAGAGCTGGGGCGAGGGTCCGAACTCCGCCCGGGTCAGCGCCGGGGAGTTCCGCACCGAGGCTGATGGCAGCATCGGTCTCGGCCCGACCGGGATGACCGCCGCCGGATCGATCGGTCTGGGTGCCTACGCCGCCCGCGCCGAGGGCCAGTTCCAGAGCAAGGAGTGGAACGGCATGGCCGTGGGTGGCCAGGGCCAGACCTACGTCGGTGGCGAGCTGAAGGCCCAGGGCGATGTCTCGATCGGCCCGGGCGGCGCCAAGGTGGGGGTCAACGCCGAGGCCTTCGCCGGCGCGAAGGCGGAGGGCGAGCTCACCGGCAAGGTCGGGCCCGCGGAGGTGACCGCTGGTGGCGAGCTCTCCGTCGGTGTCGGTGCACACATGGACGTCGACGCCGAGGTGACCTGGGAGAAGGTCGATGTCTTCTTCGACGTCGGCGCCGCTCTCGGCGTCGGCGCGGGCGTGAAGTTCGACATCAGCTTCAGCCCCAAGGACGCCCTCGACATGCTGCCCGACCTATTCTGACCGCTGACGACCTGAAGGAGCACCACCATGCCGCTTGTCACCTACCCGAGCCCGGTAGTCA
>JBHWMJ010000222.1:0-4900 GCA_043423105.1 Marihabitans sp. | reverse complement strand
TATGTCCCGTCCGCGCACGTCGCCATCGGCGACCCGCCGGGGCTACCCGCCACTGCCCCCACCATCCCTCCCCACCCCAAGGAGGCCACGTGGACCTGTTCCTGCAGCAGCTCGTCAACGGGCTGACGATCGGCTCGCTCTACGCGCTGATCGCCGTCGGGTACACCGTCGTCTACGGCATCGTCCAGCTCATCAACTTCGCGCACGGCGAGATCTTCATGATCGGTGCGTTCGGGGCGCTGAGCACCTACCTGATCCTCTTCCAGGGGCAGACCGCCCTGTGGATCCTCCCGATCATGATCGTCGGCGCGATGATCGCCTCCGTCGGCGTCGCGGTGCTCACCGAGCGGGTGGCCTACCGGCCGTTGCGCGGCGCACCGCGGCTCGCGCCGCTCATCACCGCCATCGGCATCAGCGTCTTCCTCCAGGAGTTCGTCCGCCTCTTCTACGACAAGGTCCCGGGCGTCGACTTCCCCTCTGCCAAGCAGAAGATCCCGTTCCCGCAGATCGACATCGTCACCGGTGACGCGCTCGAGGTCCTCGGCGTGACGATCCAGCGCGGCGCGCTCTTCACGATCGGTTCGCTCGTCGTCTGCGGCATCGCGCTGTGGTTCTTCATCAGCAAGACCCGGACCGGCCGCGGCATGCAGGCCGTCTCGCAGGACCCCGACACCGCCCGCCTCATGGGCATCAACGTCGACCGGACGATCGTCATCGCCTTCGCCATCGGTGCCGCGCTCGCGGCCATCGCCGGCGTCGCGCAGGGTCTGCTCAACACGAACATCAACTTCAAGATGGGGTTCATCGCCGGCCTCAAGGCCTTCACGGCCGCGGTGCTCGGTGGCATCGGCAACGTCTGGGGCGCCATCGTCGGGGGCCTCGTCCTCGGGGTCGTCGAGGCGCTCGTCACGCAGTACACGACGCTGCTGCCCTTCGGCCTCGACCAGTTCGGCGGGTCGTCGTGGAAGGACGTGTGGGCCTTCGCCCTGCTCATCCTCATCCTCGTCTTCCGGCCCCAGGGCCTCCTCGGTGCAAGGGTGGTGGACCGCGCATGAGCACGGCAACGACAGCTCCTCAGGCTCAGGCTCCGCAGCACGTCGGCGCGACCGACCGCAGCGGTCTCGGCATCACCCTCGGCCTCGTCGGCGGTGCGCTGCTCCTCGTCTCCGGGCTCCTCTCGTGGTCCTACGAGCCGATCTTCGGCGACATCAGCGTCCGCTTCTGGCCGGTCACGCTCCAGGTCTTCGCGATGCTCATCGGCGCGACCGCGCTCGTCATCGCGCTCTCCGCGTCCGTCCTGAGCAAGCCGCTGGGCTGGCTCTCCGCGGGTCGCGGCCTGCTGGGGCTGGGCATCGGCGCCACCGTCTTCTCGGTCCTGTCGCTCCTGGCCATCGCGACGACCGCGGGTGGCCTGATCAACGCCAACGAAGGCGGATGGATCGCCCTCGTCGGCAGCCTCCTCGTCGCCGGCGGTGGCTGGCTGGCCCGGCACCGGGTCTCCTCGCGCGAGCCCTTCCACGTCAAGGCGCCGAGCACCGTCGAGATCGGGATCATCGTCGTCGTCTGCGCCGCGGCGCTCGCCATCGCGGCGTACGCCCTCGGACGTGACGACGCCTGGGTCTTCGTCCTCTTCCTGCTGACCGTGGCCGTCATCGCTGCGGGTCTGGCGAAGGCCGGCTTCTTCGGCTACCTCGGTGCTGCGGCGCAGCGGCACCAGCACGTGCTGACGCTCGGCGCGTTCGCGGCCGCCTTCCTCTTCCCGTTCACCCAGGACGGGTCCGAGATCAACATGTCGATCGCCACCGGCGTGCTGATCTTCGCGGCGACCGCCATCGGGCTCAACATCGTCGTCGGGCTCGCGGGCCTGCTCGACCTCGGGTACATCGCCTTCCTCGGTGCGGGCGCCTACGTCGGTGCGATCCTCTCGGGGTCGGTGTCCAGCTCGATCGGGTGGACGCCGCCCTTCCTCGTGACCGCCCTCATCGGTGGCGTGTTCGCCGCGATCCTCGGCCTCATCGTCGGTTCCCCGACGCTGCGGGTCAGCGGCGACTACCTCGCCATCGTGACCCTGGCCTTCGGTGAGATCTTCCGGCTGTCGATGTTCAACCTCGACGGCAACAACGGGCCGGACCTGACGAACGGGCCGAACGGCGTCACGGCCATCCCCGACCTCAACCTCTTCGGTTTCGACTTCGGCACGACGCACGTCATCGCCGGCATCCCGCTGAGCCGGGCGGCGAACTACTACCTCTTCATGCTCCTGCTCACCGCGCTCATCGTCCTGATCTTCGCGCGGCTCAACAACAGCCGGATCGGACGAGGCTGGGTCGCCATCCGGGAGGACGAGCGAGCCGCGGAGGCCATGGGTGTCAACACCTTCGGCCTCAAGCTCCTCGCCTTCGCCGGGGGTGCCTTCCTCGCCGGCATCGCCGGCACCGTCAAGGCGCACTACGACACCTCGGTGACGCCCGACCAGTACCAGTTCCTCGAGTCGGCCTTCCTCCTCGCGGCGGTCGTGCTCGGCGGCATGGGGACCATCGCGGGAGTCATCCTCGGTGCGGTGATCCTCAAGCTCATGCCCGAGAAGCTGCGCTTCTTCAACGAGTACCGGCTGCTGCTCTTCGGTCTGCTGCTCGTCCTGATGATGCGCTTCCGCCCGGAGGGCCTCGTCGCGAACAGGCGGCGTCAGCTCGAGTTCCACGAGGACGACGAGGAGCTCGCCGACGAGGTCGGCGAGTGGAAGCACGTCAAGGAGGAGGACGTCCGATGAGCACCGTCACGCAGCCCACCTCGGGCTCCCCCGCCACGAGCGGCGAGGTCGTCCTCGAGGCGAAGGACATCGTCATGCGTTTCGGCGGTCTCACCGCCGTCAACAACGTCTCCTTCCAGGTCCACGAGGGCGAGATTCTCGGCCTCATCGGACCCAACGGAGCCGGCAAGACGACCTTCTTCAACTGCCTCACCGGCATGTACAAGCCCACCTCGGGCTCCGTGCGGCTCGGTGGCAAGCAGCTGCCTCCGAAGCCGCGGGAGGTCGTGACCGCCGGCATGGCGCGCACCTTCCAGAACATCCGGCTCTTCGCGAACATGACGGCGCTGGAGAACGTCATGGTCGGGCGGTACTGCCGCACGACCTCGATGGCTCTCACCTCGATCCTCCGAGGCCCGAAGTTCCGCCGCGAGGAGAAGGAGAGCCTGGCGCGGGCGCACGAGCTGCTCGCCTTCGTCGGTCTCGACCACAAGGCCGACGACCTCGCGCGCAACCTGCCCTACGGCGAGCAGCGCAAGCTCGAGATCGCCCGGGCTCTGGCGACGGACCCGACGGTCATCCTGCTCGACGAGCCGACCGCCGGCATGAACCCCAAGGAGACGGAAGAGGCCATGCACCTCATCTTCCAGATCCGCGACCTGGGGATGGCCGTCGTCGTCATCGAGCACGACATGCGCTTCATCTTCAACCTCTGCGACCGGGTGCTCTGCCTCGTCCGCGGCGAGACCCTCATCGAGGGCACGCCCGGCGAGGTCCAGTCGGACCCGCGGGTCATCGAGGCCTACATCGGCGGTGCCGATGACGAGGTCGGCGAGGACGAGCTCACCGCCGAGGACGTGGAGGTGCTCCACGCGGAGGGCATCGACGTCGAGGTCGACAGGAAGGAGCAGGCATGAGCCCGCTGCTCGAGGTCAGGGACCTCAAGGTCGCCTACGGCAAGATCATGGCGGTCAAGGGCATCTCCTTCACCGTCGACGAGGGCGACGTCGTCTCGCTCATCGGCACCAACGGTGCCGGCAAGACGACGACGCTGCGGACGATCTCCGGGCTCATCCGCCCGGCCGGCGGGCAGATCCTCTACCAGGGCAAGGACATCAGCAGCGTCCCGGCCCACGACATCGTCGGTCTCGGTCTGGCGCACTCCCCCGAGGGCCGCCGGATCTTCCCGCGGATGACCGTCGAGGAGAACCTCCTCCTCGGCGCGTACGGACGACGGGACGGCGACATCAGCAAGGACCTCAAGGCCGCCTACGAGCTCTTCCCCATCCTCGGGGAGCGCTCCAAGCAGCCCGCCGGCACCTTCTCCGGCGGCGAGCAGCAGATGCTCGCCATGGGACGAGCGATGATGAGCCGGCCCAAGCTGCTCATGCTCGACGAGCCGTCGATGGGCCTGTCGCCGCTCATGATGAAGCGGATCATGAGCACCGTGTCGACCCTGCAGGAGCAGGGCACGACGATCCTCCTCGTCGAGCAGAACGCCCGGGCGGCGCTCAAGCTCGCGACCAAGGGGTACGTCCTCGAGGTCGGCAAGATCGTCACCGAGGGCACAGGTCAGGAGCTCCTCCACAGCGACGAGGTCCGCAAGGCCTACCTCGGCGAGGACTGAGCCAGGGCTCAGGCCCACCGCACGAAGGGGTGACCCGGCAGACCGCTGCCGGGTCACCCCTTCGTCGTGCCGTCGGTCAGCCGGCCTTCTTGGCCCGGCGGGCAGCCGCCTTCGCCCGGGACGAGACCTCCGGCGCCGCGGCCTTCTTGGCGGGAGCCTTCTTCGTGGTCGTCTTCCTCGCCGCGGTCTTCTTCGCCGCGGTCTTCTTCACGGCCGTCTTCTTGCGGGGGATGGGCGACGTCGAGGGCTCGTCCTCCTCGAGCTGCCCGACCTCGACCCGGTCGTGCCGGGCGAGGACGTCGGCGAGGAAACGCCCGGTGTGCGAACCCGTCGTGCTGTGCTCGCTCGCCAGGGTCTCAGGAGTCCCGGTCGCGATGACCTGACCGCCGCCGCTGCCGCCCTCGGGACCCATGTCGATGACCCAGTCGGCGTTCTTGATGACGTCGAGGTTGTGCTCGATGACGATGACGGTGTTGCCCTTGTCGACGAGGCCCTGGAGCACGAGGAGGAGCTTGCGGATGTCC
>JBHWMJ010000214.1:0-11966 GCA_043423105.1 Marihabitans sp. | reverse complement strand
TGCGCGTCCCCTCAACGAAGTGCCCCTTCCGAAGAAGGGGCAGCCCCGTCGATGGGCAGCAGGTGGCCCGGCTGGCCGATCCGCCCTCAACGAAGTGCCCCTTCCGAAGAAGGGGCAGCCCAGAGCGCGTATCGCTCATCGAGGGTCAGCTCGGGCTCCCCTCAACGAAGTGCCCCTTCCGAAGAAGGGGCAGCCGTCGGCGGGGAGGGTGTCGTGCCCGTCGATCCGGATCCCCGCAACGTAGTGCCCCTTCCGAAGAAGGGGCAGCGCAGCCCGAGGCACCCGAAGGCGAACATGCCGGCGCTCCCTCAACGAAGTGCCCCTTCCGAAGAAGGGGCAGCGGCGGGCGGCAACCTCAGCGGGGTGCTCGTCGCGGGGCGGCCCTCAACGAAGTGCCCCTTCCGAAGAAGGGGCAGCTTCCGGCGAATCCAGATCCGGGCCGCGGCGTCGCTGCTCCCTCAACGAAGTGCCCCTTCCGAAGAAGGGGCAGCTGGCGCGACGGTCACGCAGGCGACGTTGAGGCTCCCTCAACGAAGTGCCCCTTCCGAAGAAGGGGCAGCCGACGGGCTCTTGTGCGGGTGCGCCGGGTGCGCGTCCCCTCAACGAAGTGCCCCTTCCGAAGAAGGGGCAGCCCCGTCGATGGGCAGCAGGTGGCCCGGCTGGCCGATCCGCCCTCAACGAAGTGCCCCTTCCGAAGAAGGGGCAGCGACCCGCCCGGCGCGCATCGCAAGACCCGCCGTGCCCCCTCAACGAAGTGCCCCTTCCGAAGAAGGGGCAGCGGCTCCCCTCGAAACCCGAAGTTAGACAACCGAATTCGGGCCGTGCTGCGAGAGGTCCTGACCGTAGCACCGGGGTACTCCCCAATAAAAGTAGCAGTCAGTCCAGAGGCCGTCCTGAACTGCGGGAATGTCCCGCGAGCGGTACGGCAGGAATCTCGGGTCCACGCATCGCTCGCGTCAGACGATAAAGTCCCGAGGGTCGGTGACCGGACGTTGCTGACCCAGGTACCGAAACCGTGACTCGACCGTTGAGATGCTTCCGAGGTCACACACCAGGACTGAGTCGCACGAGCCGTTCATGAGTTGCTCGATAGCCCGCATCAGCCGGTTCAGCCGCGCTGGCGTCGCGTCGACCACGAAGACGCTGTACTGAACGCGATCGCCGTACCTACCTGCTTCCCTAGCGATCCTGGCTCGTCGTCGATCATCCGGGACGTCATAGGCGATCAGACTTCGTCTGGCGGTCGAGTTCATCGCGTAGTGATCCCTCTGTACGAGTCCTGCGTCCCATCAATCACCCCTAGGATCATGCGTGCTTGCACTTCGATGGCCCGTCGCCAAGCGATCTTGTACCCGAAGAGCGGGTGCGTGAACTCCGTTGCCACCCGCCGCTCGTAGGCAGCAATCAGCGCGCGTCGCCCACGGTCCTTCAGGCGCGCGTCCCCCAGGACCTGACTGAACATCTCTGGTCGCAGCTCGCCGTTGTTGATGGCGCCCACCACCACCGAGTCGGCGATGATCGGCCGAAACTCCTCCACCAGATCCAGCGCCAGGGCCGGCTTGTTTCGTGAGCTTGAGTGAAGGACGCCGGCATACGGATCAAGCCCCGCTGCAAGGAGCGCACGAATCGCATCGGCAGCCAGCAACCCGTAGACCAGGTTGAGTGCGACGTTCAGGCGGTCCGCCGCGCCTCGCCCATGGCGGCCGGGCCATTCGCGGACGAAGTCCGTCCCGTTCGCATTCAATGTGCTCGGGAGTCCCGTGAAGTACAGACTTGCCGCCTCTCCTTCCACGCCTAGCAGGGCCGCGGTGGAGTCAGCGCGTCCTGCCTTGGCGCTGAGTTCTCTGAGACGTTGCCGGAGGCCTGTCGGCAGGGTCCCGGCATTTCTGCGCAAGAACGTCGCCTGGTTCGCAATCTTGCTCGCGATCATCCGGCGGGCGACCTCCAGCTCCACGTCATCCCCCAGCGCGCCTTGGCGCGACCGTGCTGCCCCATTGGGCCGACGTGCCTGGTGAGCCACCCCGACGACTCGGCCCCGGAAGCTGCACCAGATCACCGGCCTCTTGTGCCACAGGAGCTCACGGATCAGAGCGCTCGACAGGTCCACGTTGCCGTGCACGATCACCGACTGCACACGCTCCATCGGAAGCGATGCAAGTGTCTCGCCTCCCTGCGCTACTACCAGCCGCCCGCCTCGGATCGAAGCTCGAGACCCGGGGGTGGCCAGATGCAGCACGGACGCCAGCGGGTGCGCGACGGCTATGCGACGCGGTGCCTCAACCCCGCACGTTCGTCCGGAAGACAGACGGACACGTGCGAGCAGCGACGGCAGCGAGGATCGGCTTCCAGGGGTGGGGGCGCTTCGCCACTGCTCACAATGGCTTGTGTCTGAGCAACGAGCCGACGGGCCTCGTCCTCCAGAAGCGGATCCAGCTCCACCGGGACTGACCGCCGCGACGTCGTGAAATAGATGCTGGCACGATCAACCGAGATGCCCTGGGCCCGAAGTGCGAGCGCTTGCAGCTGGAGCTGGACACGCTGCGCCCGTGTGACCTCGGTGGAGCGACGCAGTGGAGCCGACTTGTACTCGACGAGCTCGACCCCGCCACTCACATCGACGACATCGCACCGACCGACGATCCCGAGCTCTTCATCGTGCACCTCGACGGAGCGGCGCCGATGAGCCCGCTCGTCAGCGCGGGCGTCGACCCGTGCATGGTCCGCGACCCCGGCCTCGACCGCGACGCTCTCGACCTCCTCGCCAACAGACTCGAGCCAGGCGCGCCGCGGGCAGAACGCCGTGTGCGCGACGAGACTGATCGGGAGGAGATCAGTCACGACCACATTTCGACGTGTCCGGGCTGCAACCAGCGCTCAGGAGCACTGGAGCTTCCACCCTTGTGGATTGCGCACCGCAGCACTCCCGCCACTCCTTGCTCTCGGAGCCAGCTCCGAGAGGCAACGTCCGCCACCTCGTCACCGCTGCTCCCCAGGCACCTGGCAAAGGCCGCACTCCTCATGATCTGACCCCATCGCCTCGGCGCAGTGGGGGTGGTGAATACCGGGATCAGCGCCACGGTGGGGTGCGTGACACCGACTCGGCCTACTCCCGGCGACGCAGAAACTCCCGTACGTGCCGCGGTGGGAAGCAACTGCGTGAGAGCCCACAACGCGCACCACGCGACTGCGGTGTCCACTGCTCCCGGTGGCATCAGTCCCCCACCAGACCTCGAGTCCAGGGCGCTGCCTGTCTCGTCCACGACGGACTCCCCGCGGAGCCCAGCCACAACCTGGCCAGGCGATCGAGCCCCGCAAGCCTGCGCCAAAGGGAGGAGCCGGTGGGTCACCATCTCTCGACCCGCGTTCCGAGGGGCCATCTCCCACCGCGACGCCCCGTCGTCGGGACGCGACTCACGCTCACTGATCCGCCACCACGCAGGCTCACCTAGTCCCTCCACCATCTCCTGGTCGAACAACGACAGCGCCTGGAAGCCGGCTCGGCGCTCAGCCTCATATCGCGCCCACCCCTCTCGGCCAGCGGGCGCCTGAGCCCGAGGGGCGAAGAGCGACCGGTCACCCCGCTTCGTCACGTCCAGCGTGAATCGCGCCCTCAACCACGACTCTGGACTGCTGAGCCGGTTGGCGTGCTGACGCACGACCTCACCGACCTCGTCTGGCGAGAGCTCGCTGCACATGACCGGCTCCGGGTCCATCCCGTCCCGCCACCACACCCGGGTCGGGCTGTCAGTCTCAGCCTGGACGATGGATGCCAGGCCCACGAGGGCGAAGTGACTGATCGCGATCTCGACATCACCGGTGAGGACCAGCTCGGTCATGAACCCTCCTTCGACACCGTGCAGTCGGCCGCCCTGAGCAGGGCTTCCAGATAGGCAGCACCCCAGAGACCGAAGTCGCGGTGGGTCCGGTCGATGATGTCCGACCACCCCGCCCCCGCCCCATAGAGATCCCAGGCGCGTTCTCGGAAGTCAGGGTCTGCGTCGTGCCCAACCAGGGTCGCGGATCCGTGCGGGAAGAAGGGGCGGCCGTATCCGTGGCTCGTGCCGACAAGCCGCAAGATCAGGTCCTTCAGCTCGTCATCCGGCAGCGAGGCGGCCGCGTGGACCACCGACGCCTGTTCATGACGCCAGCCTGGGGGCAAGTCGTGCCGGACCGCCGCACGTCTCGCCTCCTGCGGACTTCGCCACACCCCCTTCGCCAGCGCCTCACCCGCCGCAGCACCCAAGGTCCCCCGCTGGAAGCGCGCATCGGCCTTGCCGTCATCGTGATGAGCCCCGGCGAGATCAAGCACGGCGACGAGCTCCTCAGGCAGCCCGCACGCGTGGCCGATGGCCTGGGCACGCGCAGCCACCGCCGATTGATGCTCCACGAGAGTGACCGCTGCTCGACTCACCGACCAGGTCTCGCGTGTCACCGGGTCGGCGTTCACGACGTCCACGGGCATGACGACTGCCCAGGCCAGCGGTGTCTCGCCGACCAACGGAGGAAGCACCAGCCGCAGGCTCTCCTGGCGCCGCTCTGCCAGGGCAGCCTGCAACGTCTCAGCAGAAGCCGACCCCTCCTCGTCGAGCTCCTCGCGCAGCGCCTCGATCTCCTCGAGCAGCGCGAGCTGCGAGTCGTCAATCGCGTCGACGCTTCCGTCGAGCGGGTCTCGAACCGCAACGACGATGCCCTTCTCGGGGGCTCCCCACAGCGGGTCGATCCGCTCGCGGACCGGAGAGGGATCGGCCGTGACGACACCCGCCCGGGTGATCTCGTGGCCGTGGTCAAGGACCAGCACATCACCAGGACGCAGCGAGAATCCGCCCGCGGTCTGCGCCTCGGACAGCTGGGCGAAGGGGGTCAGTCGCACCCCGTCATCTTCAGCGCGCAGGACCCCGGTGAGCTCACCGCTGCGGACCAGGAAGGCGCGTGGACGGTTCTCGTCACCGAGGATCCCTGGGAGCAGCTGGCGCACAGCGTGGATCGTCGCTGGGAAGATCTCGGCGTCGTCGATTGGGACTGCAGCAAGCAGCGCCATGGCGTCGGCGTCGTCCCGGGGTAAGGGGTCGCGGACGACCAGCCCGATAGGCTCCGAATCAGCGTCGAGCGAATCCCTCAGCCAGAACGTGAGGTCGTCCTCGTAGGCGTGGTCCAGCGTCGTCTCGGCGAGGACCGCCGCACGCGCCGGGGTGAGGTGGCTGATGATCGCCCGCTCCATCTCCTGAGCAGGGGGTGCGTCATCTCTCAAGGCCCACGGGCTGACGTCGAAACGGCCGCCGTCCAGGTCGACATCGTTGCCGTTCCCACCGACCCTCACACCGTCCGAACCTCGCCGGGTCAACCACTCGTGGGCTCTCCTGAGGTCAGCCGCTCCGTAGGGCGGCACGGCATCGCGTGGCGAGCCCTGCGGACCGACCACGACGATCCGCGAGCTGGTCAGGCGACCGAGCCGGTTCACCCGACCAGCGCGCTGCGCGAGTGCTGACCCCGGAGCGAGCTCGGTGACCAGTGCGGCGCAGTCGATGTCGACACCCACCTCGACGGTCTGGGTTGTGACGAGCACGTCGATCTCGGGGTCACCCTCGACCGTGAACAGACCAGGATGCTCCCGTCGCAGGCGGCGCAAATCATGGGGCCGCATGCGACCGACCCAGATCGCGACCCGGTCTGCCCCGCGTTCCGCAGCGATGCGGTCATGCACCTCGATCGCCCCGGCCACCGTGTTGAGTACACAGAGCACGGTCGACGGCTGGCTTCCAGGCGCGCCCTCCGGGACAGCCCCCGACGCGAGGGCGGCGATGGCCGCATAGTGCGCAGCGGTCCCTGGTCGCGCAGCACTGGCGACGTACTCAAGCCATTTCGGGGCAGTGAGCCGACGGGTGAGCGCGTCCGCCGGATCCGTGAGATCAGCGGCCTCTACACCGACCGCAAGCATCCCATGCTCGTCGGGAGTCGCGGTGGTGGTGACGACCTGGAGGGGTGGCACCGCGCGCAGTGCGGGCACCGAGCCAACCATGGCGCCAACCTCCCTCGCGGTCGCCTCAAGCTGTCGGTTGAGGTGTGCCTCGTCGATGACGACCACTGAGTCCAGTGCCAGCAACCCAGCCTCGCGAGGTCTCGCCAGCCGACTCGTCCCGTAGCCGCGGAAGAGCAGCCGACTGCCCCACATGTCAGGCGTTGCCAGGACCACCATGCAGGACACCGGGTCATCGAGCCACGCACGATCCGTGGGCAAGCCACCACGCATGCCCACCACTGAGAGCGGCTCGGTCGAGGCGCCGTCGCGCAACGCCTCCGCCACCTCAGCCAGAATCCCTTCGTCTGCATCCGACAACAGCGTCTGGAGCCGCTTTGCGCGCTGCAGGTGAGAGTCGACGATGGAGCGGCGGTTAACGGTGACGACCAGCCGCCGTGGCAGTCGCGGCGCAGCCCCCACACGCATGAGCGCCTGGCAGAAGACGTGCACGTCGATGGCGCTCGTCTTGCCAGCCCCGGTGGGCGCCGTGATGGCCTGGGGCCAGCGGCCATGGTCGAGCAGATGGTCGAGCAGCCTGATCTGCCAGGCGAATGGGGGACGGCCGTCGTTGCAGGCCCCGAAGAACTCGGAGAATCGCTCACGCGTCAGCATCGGGCGTCTCCCAGGTCTCCACCAGGCTGGCTGGCAGGTCGACAGGTCGCATGAGGCCACCGCCGAGGTGTCGGGATTGACCGAGCGCGAAGAGCGCGGTGTCTGGCACCAGCCCACCCATGTCGACCAGCGCCGTCGTAGGTCGTACCGGCACTCCCTTCGTCATCCGGTGGACGAAGTCCTCGGTTCTGCTGCTGGGCACCCCACGGGCTCGGTGAACCCTGACCCCGGCGGCCCGGACCTGGTCGACAAGGTCTCGGTAGCGCTGCCGCCCCGAGGCGAGGGTGAAGCGATCGCGCAGGAGGAAGCCGACCGAGAGCAGCACCGCGTCTGCCAGGGTCCAGCTCTTGCTCTGTCGAGTCACCTCCGGGACGAGCGCTGGCACTGGAGAGAAGAGCCGACGTTCGTCCTGACCCGGGGGTGTCCAGAAACCTTCAGTGCTGATCGTCGTCGGGCGACCCACCCGGAGTTCCTGCGGGCCGTCAGCGCGGGGTGGCTTCCGGATGTAGACGGTGCGCAGCGAGGCACTCGCCTGCTGAAGCCGCGCGACATCACGCTCCTCCACCTCAAGCGGCAGCAGCGCCAGGAACCCTGGCGGCACTGAGCCCGCCTGCTGTGGCAAGAGGTGGATGGCGACCCGGTTCGCTGGACGTACGGCATTCCGTTCGTACCGTCCGGTAACCACCGGAGGCGCCTCGTCACCGAGGCGCGACGCCAGCGCGGCGTGCATCGCCGATGCCCACCGGACCAGGTCGTGCTCGGAGACCGACTCGGCCGACCCGGCACCCACGAGAGGGATGTGGAGCGCGAACGGCCAGGGCGAAGGGGGCCTGTCTGCGGCATAGATGAGGCGATATGCCACCTCGCGGGTGCGCTCGCTGGTGGGCGCAGGAGCGCCCGGACGCCCACCCCAGCCAAAGGTGTCCTTCGTTGGCGGTCGAGGCGACTCAGTGGCTCGGTGGGCGTCCTCAAGCTCGTCAAAGTGCCCAGGCATGGGCGTCACCACACGCGTATACGGCCCGGGCGTCAGCCGACCGACGTCGAGGGCGACGGCGTGCGTAGGAGCGGCGTGCGACATCTCCAGGACAACCGGACAGTCGGCCTCCCCCAGGCATGAGACGTCCGCGCAGAGCTGATCGACCGTCCTGACAACTACGTCGGGCACGTCCTCCCAGCGCCACTCCCATCCGCTGGAGGACGGCAGCGCCACCCCGTCGGACTGAGTCTTTACGACCTTGCGATCAGTGCGGTTCCCGGATCCTTCGAAGACCCCTTCGGCGCGATAGCTGTCGTATCCGAGATTCACCGCCACAACGTCCGGAAGCACGAGCCCCACAGGAGGGTTGCTCTCGAGCCACGCGAGCGCCTCGATCGCTTCCGGCGAGGGCCGCAGGTGCCGTCCTTCGACAACTGCGGTGGAACCGGTCCCTGCGGCGTGCACCAGCGCCCGGAAGAGGCGCGAGGTCTCGGGTGCGGTGCTCAGCGAGCGCCCTCGTCCGACATGCCCGCGGTAGACACCTAGCGGGAACCGGGCCCGGATCTGCAGGGTGGGCATCAGGCCTGCCCGGACGAGTCCTCGTCGGCGGACGCACCGGCGATGATCGACGGATCACCGACGACGTGCAGGACCTGCCCCTCCCAGCGAAGTCCAGCGGCCACGGCGGCCTCGATCGCCTCGCCGAGCAGACGCGACATGGCGTCGGGGGTGAGCGGCTCCAGGACGGTCTCCTCGCCGTAACGGCCATCAAGCACGACGCGGCTCGGGCCTGCTTCGCGAAGGTCGCAGTTGGCCCGCAGACACAGCTCGGCATCCGAGTACGCCAGACCGGTCAGCACCCATGCTGCGACGAGAGCCCGAGCCGCGGCATCACCGTCATGTCCCAGCCCGAAGCGCAGCTGGCGCAGCGCGGCGAAAGAGAGGACGTGGTGGCGGACGATCTTGCGGCATGAGACCAACCCGAGAGTGCCGAGCGAAGGAGGGATGTGACCCAGTCCGAGGGCGGCCGCCGAGATCGTGGTCTTCTTCTTTCTCGCCGCGTCGATCGCCTTGCGGATCTCCTTGACCGTGCTGGTGCTGAGCTCCTCCTCCTGGCCCGCGAGGATGGCCTCGATGTCGTCCGGCGCGAGCCGCACGCCGGCCGAGATCGGGTCGACACGGGCTCCACCGCGAAGCGGCTCGGGGGCATGCGGATCGGCGAGGATCCCGATGATCTCGCCAACAAGAGGGCTGCGGAAGCGGACCTGGTCCTTGGCTCGGCTGGCGTCCCAGCTGCCGAATCCGACGGACGCAGCGCTCAGCTCAAGCAGCGCACGCGCGTCCGCATGGGTGGAGTTTCGGGCTGCGACGTAGTCGGGGTCGTGGACCAGGGGCTTGCCGTCCCGGGTCCCGGCACGAACGTGGCCATCCCACGCACGATGGGGAAGCTCAAGGTCGGTGACCGGCTCCTTGCCGTCGTACTGGAGCTCGATGCGTGGCGTGAGCGACAGCTCCGGGTGGCCGTCGCGGATGCACATGGCGATCGCGGCCTCCACCCGGTTGGCCTGTGAACCCTTGCTGTCGATGAGCACGACCTTGACCGGCTTTTCCCCGTCGAAACGGTCCTCGTAGGCGTACGTCGCGTTCCTCCCCTGGAGGTAACGAGCGGGGGCAATTCCGGCAAACGCCCCCGCAGCGGGGACGAGCTCGGTGATGCTCGTCAGGACGGAGGCACCCCCCGGAGCACAAGCCGTGTTCAGCATTGACAGGTCGAGGGCAGTCATTGGCGCTCCTGAGGAGGGTGTTGGTGCGGCCAGTGTGTGGGCCCCCACACTTGACTGTCAACGTCTCTTCCACTGCTAGTGCATAGTAGTGTCGAATGCTGGGCGTGGGCTTCGTTGAGGCGATGCACTAGCAGTGGTGAAACCGGGTCGCTGCCGCCACGCCCAGCATTCTTCCTCGACGTTCCCCTTCTTCCATCCATTGACGCCTGATGAGTCGTCGGCGACCATTGAGACCATGGCGATCAACATCAAGGACCCCGAGACGGAGGCACTGATCCGTCACTTGGCCACCCGGACGGGGGCCTCGATCACCGAGTCGGTGCGTGACTCCGTCGTAGCCAGCCTCAGCCGGCTGCCCGAGGGGGACGTGGCTCGGAAGAAGGCTCGGCTGGAGGAGATCGTGGCTCGGGGGCGAGCCCGTGCGGTTCGGGACGTGCGGAGCCCCGAGGAGATCATCGGCTACGACGAGCACGGCCTGCCGTGACCATCGTCGTCGACACATCCGCGCTGGCCTGTGTCGTCTTCGGTGAGCCAGAGGCCGACCGTGTGGTGCAGCAGCTCGCGGACCACCCCGTGCTCATTCCGGCACCGACGTTGGTCGAGACCTTGATCGTCACCGAGGCGCGACTTGGAGTCGACGGCCCACGCGAGGTCCAGGAGCTCCTCGAGGCGACCGGAGCCGCCATCGAGCCCTTCACTCACACGTTGGCCGCCCGCGCGCATGCAGGCTGGCGCCGGTTCGGTAAGGGCAGGCACCCTGCCGCGCTCAACCTCGGCGACTGCTACGCCTACGCCACGGCCGTTGCCCTGGACCTGCCCCTACTGGCTCTCGGCGAAGACTTCCCCAAGACGGACGTGACCCTCGTACCGATCTCCTGAGCAGCTGCATCAGGTCTGGTCGCGCAGGTATCTCCCGAAGTGCGGCACGGTGAAGGCGATCCGCCCCCGCTCGCCGGAGTAGATGAGGCCCTTCTTGAGCAGCGCGTCCCGCGCGGGTGAGAGCGACTGCGGCTTCTTGCCAAGGTGCGCGGCAACCTCCGAGGTGGCGACGGACTCGATGTCGTCGAGGCCACCCCCTTCGCCCCCCTTCGCCGCGATGGCGGCAGCCACGTCGGCCATCGCCCGCAGGTACTCCCGCTCCCCCGGCGTCGCCCGCTCGAAACGCGACCCGAAGAAGCCCACTGCCAGCTCAGCCTCCGCCTCGGGCGCCGCGACGGTCACGTCCTCGGCGGTGATCGGTGAGCGAGGGGCCTTGTCCCACACGGACTTCCCGTACGCCTGGACGAAGTACGGGTACCCGCCCGTCGCGATGTAGAGGGCGTCGAGCGCGGACCGCTCGAACTCGGCCCCTTCGTCCCCTGCGGGCACGGTGAGGGCGAGGTCCGCAGACTCCCGCGGGAGGCGGTCGATCCGGACGTAGCGGAAGAGGCGCTCGCTGTATGACTTGCTCGCGCTGAGCACCGCCGGCAGGTGCGGCAGGCCGGCGCCGACGACGATGACGGGCAGGCCGGACTGGCTGATCTCGTGGCAGGCCGCGCACAGCGCCGAGATGTCGTCGGGTCCGAGGTCCTGCATCTCGTCGATGAAGACGCCGATCCCGCGCCCGAGGTCGGCAGCGAGCCCGCCGACGTCGGTCAGCAGCTCGACGAGGTCGATCTCGATGTCCCCGGAGTCGGCGCGCCCCTTGACCGTCGGGGCGTCGATGCCGCCCGTCCACTGGTCGCGCAGCTTGGTGCCGGGCGCAGAGTCCTTCTGCCCAAAGGCCTTGATGACGCCGAGGACGTGCTCGACCTCGTCGGCCTGGCTGTGGCCGAGCTCGCGGACCGCCTGGTGCAGCGCGCTGGCGAGCGGGCGGCGCAGGCGCTGGTCGGGGCGCGCTTCGAGCTTGCCGGTGCCCCACTTCGCGCGGACGGCGGCGGAGCGGAGCTGGTTGAGCAGGACCGTCTTGCCGACGCCGCGCAACCCGGTGAGGACGAGGCTGCGGTCGGGACGGCCGGCGGCGACCCGCTTGAGCACGACGTCGAAGGTCTGCAGCTGGTCGTCGCGGCCGGCGAGCTCGGGCGGGCGCTGGCCGGCGCCGGGGGCGTAGGGATTGGTGATCGGGTCCA
The DNA here is from genome assembly GCA_043423105.1 of Marihabitans sp. Classification (GTDB taxonomy): domain Bacteria; phylum Actinomycetota; class Actinomycetes; order Actinomycetales; family Dermatophilaceae; genus Marihabitans. Next base: position 470 of record JBHWMJ010000214.1, on the reverse strand, counting down.
CGCTCGGACCGTATCCGGGTGTCTAGGCGAAGGGGGATATTTCGCTAGCGAGTCGGATCGATGGGCTGCCCGGTGGTCGAGGCGCGCCCTTCGAGGCTCGCTGTCGCTCGAACCTCAGGAGCGGGAGCCCTGCGACGAGCCTCGCGGCCGCGTCCACAGCCATCCCGGTGCACGACCGTTCGTCCACAGGGCGCAGGGGCGTCCTCACGCTGTCAGTGGTCGAACGTATGTTCTATCCATGGCGATCGCAGCGCTTCCCCCAGACCGGCAGGACCCTCCTGCCGGCGGGCTGTGCGGCGTCATCCACGAGGGTCTGGACCACCTCGACAGTGAGCTCGACGCCCTCGCGCAGGCCGAAGGGGTGACAGCCCGGCAGCTCGGTGCTGTGATGCGCGAGCTCACCCGGCTGGTCAACCGGGCGCAGGCGCTGCACGACAAGGGCGCCGCGATCGCTTCGCAGATCGACGTCG
>JBHWMJ010000211.1:0-9585 GCA_043423105.1 Marihabitans sp. | reverse complement strand
CTCGAGGTTGCCCTTGATCGACTGGGCCTCCTCGAGGGACTTGACGGCGCGGGCGGCGCGACCGGCAGCCAGCGCGTCGACCTGCTTCTGGGCGCCCTTCGTCCACGCGGTGGCCAGGCCACGGCGGAAGAGGAAGTTGCGGGCGTAACCCGGCTTGACGTCGACGACGTCGCCGGCGGTGCCGAGGTTGCTGACCTCGTGGGTGAGGATGACCTTCATCTGACTTCTCCTTGACTCTCGTCGCTCAGGCTCAGCGCGAGCTCGACGAGTAGGGCAGCAGCGCCATCTCGCGGGCGTTCTTCACGGCCTTGGCGATGAGGCGCTGCTCCTGGACGGAGACGCCGGTGACGCGGCGGGCGCGGATCTTGCCGCGGTCGGAGATGAACTTCCGCAGCAGGGCGGCGTCCTTGTAGTCGATGTTCTCGACCTTCGCCGCCTTCAGCGGGTTGGCCTTCTTCCTGGGCTTACGCACAACGGGCTTGGCCATCGTGGTGCTCTCCTTGTTCTAGGTGAGCCCGAGGATCGTCCTCGGGATGGGGTGGTGCTGGATGGGATGGGCGCGAGCGCCCGGGATCGATCAGAAGGGGGGCTCGTCGTAGCCGGGAGCGTTGCCCCAGCCACCCTGACCGCCCTGGTTGCCGCCGCCAGGCTGCTGGCCACCCTGGCCGCCGAAGCCGCCCTGGTTGCCGCCGCCCTGGTTGCCGCCAGAGGCCCACGGGTCGTCGGACTGGCCGCCGAAGCCGCCACCCTGGCCGCCGCCGCCGGACTGCTGGCCGCCGCCAGGCTGCTGGCCGCCACCCCAGGAACCGCCGCCGCCACCGCTGCGCTGGGTCTTGTTGACCTTCGCCGTGGCGTAGCGCAGCGAGGGGCCGACCTCGTCGACCTGCATCTCCATGACGGAGCGCTTCTGGCCGGTCTCCTTGTCCTCCCAGGAGCGGGAGACCAGGCGGCCCTGGACGACGACGCGGGTACCGCGCGTCAGGGACTCCGCGACGTTCTCGGCAGCCTCACGCCAGATCGAGCAGCGCATGAACAGGGTCTCCCCGTCCTTCCACTCGTTGGCCTGACGGTCGAACTGCCGTGGCGTCGAGGCCACGGTGAAGTTCGCGACGGCTGCCCCGCTGGGCGTGAAGCGCAGCTCGGGGTCGCCGGTGAGATTGCCGATGATCGTGATGACGGTGTCGCCTGCCATGCCGGTTCCTCAATCGTTCCGTGGTGCTGATCGTGTCCGGTTCAGCCTGCCGGATACCGCCGACAGCGCTGTGGTGGTCGAGACCCTCAGGCCTCGACGCGCATGAGCTTGGTCCGGAGGACCTGCTCGTTGAGACCCAGCTGGCGGTCGAGCTCCTTGCTCGTCGCCGGCTCGCACGTAAAGGTCGCGACGGCGTACAGCCCCTCGGCCTTCTTGTTGATCTCGTAGGCCAGGCGACGACGGCCCCAGGTGTCGACGTTGTCGACGGTGCCGCCGTCCTTGGTGATGACGGTGAGGAACTTGTCGAGCGTGGGCGCGAGGGTCCGCTCGTCGAGCTCCGGGTCGAGGATGATCATGAGTTCGTACTGACGCATGCTGATAACCCGCCTCCTTCGGTCTTGGCGGTCACGGTCTCTCCGTGACAGGAGGGTTGCTGCGTGCTGCCGCGCGGGCGTGACGGATCGTCTCGTCGCAGGGCAACCCCCCAAGGGTAGCCGCTCACGCCGATGGCCCGAAATCAGGCAGGTCGTCCGACGACCGCCGGATCCCCGCCGCCGACGACTGGTGCGGCCCTGCCCTCCGACGCGGCCTCGGCCCCCGACGCTCCCTGATCACGCGGGGTGTACCAGACCGACCAGAGGACGAACCCCCAGGCGACGACGCGGCCGAGGATGACGACGGCGTACCACGGCGCGGGCAACCCCTTCGCCGCGTCCGAGAGCCCCCCGAGGTAGAGCCACAGGGCCGTCGCGTGGACCGCCTCCACCGCGACGAGACTGAGGTGGGTGCGCCAGCTGACGCCCGCGAGGATGACGAGCGGGACCACCCAGACTGCGGCTTGCACCGGCGTCGCCCGCCCGGTGATGAGGACGACCGGCAGGACGAGGGCGACGAGCTGCGGCCACGACGGCCGGCGCCACGCCGACGAGACGAACCACCACGCGAGCACGGCAGCGGCCAGCCATCCGAGCACCCCAAGGGTGACGACCGCCCAGAACGCGAGCGGGTGCCCGAGCAGCGCCGGGACGTGCCACGGCGAGCCGTAGCCGCTGCCGTTCGTGCGGAGCACCTCCACGGGCCGCGACCACACCCCGGGGGTAAGCAGCGCGGTCAGGATCAGCCCGGCACCAGCGATGGCGACCGTGGGGAGCAGTGCCTGACGCAGGTCCCGGCCCCGCCGGTCCGTGAGCGCGGACAGGCCGAGGAGCAGGGTGACCGGCACGACCCAGAGGTGAGCAAGGAGGCCGACGCCGAGCAGCACCCCTGTCAGCCGCGGACGGCCGCGTGCCCACGCCCACATCGCCCATACGACGAGCGCGACGACGAGCAGGTCGGGACTGAGGAAGGCCGCGACGACGAAGACGGGGCTCAGGGCCAGCTGGGTGGCGAGGTCGAGCCTGGTCGGACGCGCCAGACCGAGCGCGATGACAGTCGCGACCGCCGAGCCGGCGAGGACGACGGCCCACAAGGCGAAGTACCACCGGGTCTGCACCACCCAGTCCCCGTCGGGGACGAGCCCGGCGAGTGCCGTCATGAGCCCGGAGAGGACCGGTAGCTGCTCGAGGGGCACGTCACCACGAGCCCATGCGCCGAGCCCCGCGTCGAGACCGGCGAGCTGGTGCTGCGCGGGCAGGTCCGAGAAGCAGCCCCGCCAGAACTGGTCCTCACCGCTCCAGCCGTTGGCGATGCAGTGGCCCTGGCGCAGGATGCCGAGCACGAGCGGCACGGCCGTCAGGGCCGCGACGAGGCTCAGCAGGTGCCGGACGGACCCCGCCCGGGGGGACGCCCGTCTGCCGAGGGGGCCTCCGACGACGGCACTGACCCGCTCCGGCAGGACGTCCTGCCGTGTCACTGCCCGTCTTGCCCGTCGGCCGGCGGCGGGATGATTGGGGACGGCGGGATCGTCGGCTGCTGCGGGGTCGTCGGAGGCGCGGTCGTCGTCGTGGGTGGCGGCTGCGTCGTCGTCGGAGGCGCGCTCGTCGTCGTGGGTGGCGTGCTCGTCGTGCTCGTCGTGCTCGTCGTGCTCGTCGTGCTCGTCGTCGTGCTGGACGAGGTGCTCGAGGAGGTGGTCGTCGAGGTCGTCGTGCTCGTCGAGGTGGGACGTGAGGACGGCGGGCTCTGGACCGGCGGCGGGACGTAGGTGGGCTGCGTCGTCACGCCGGCCTGGGGCCGGTACGTGACGTTCCCCGGCGGGGGCAGCTGACGGACCGGCTGACCCTGCAGGGCGCCCGTCATGTACTCCGTCCAGATCGTCGCGGGCAGCGTGCCACCCGTGAGCTCACCCCACATGCCGATGTTCACGAGGCGGTTCTTCGGCACGAGGGAGCCGTCACCCTTGTAGATCCCGACCGCGGTCGAGAGCTGCCCCGGGGTGAAGCCGGTGAACCAGGCGGCGTAGTTGTTCGAGGTGGTACCCGTCTTCCCCCCGACCGGCCGGCCGAGGTTCGCCACGGTCGGGTAGGCGGTACCACCCGGCTGCCCGACCTGACTCATCGCCTGGATGGCGTCCCGCGAGACGTCCTGAGGGAAGGCCTTCTTGACGTTCTTCTTCACCGTGTAGTCGATCTCGTAGGCGCCGGTGCCCTTGACCGAGTGGATGAGGTACGGGGTCGCGCGGTTGCCCTGCGCAGCGATCGTCGCGTAGGCGTTCGCCATGTCGATGACCCGGACCGAGTCGGTGCCGAAGACGTTCGACGGGTCCGTCGAGAGCGCGATCTTCTTCGGTCCGAGGAAGCCCTGGACCCCGGCCCGCTCGGCCGCGTCCGCACTGGCCTTCGGCGTCACGACGAGGTTGAGCTTGGCGTAGTAGGTATTGACCGACTTCTGGGTCGCGGTGCGCATCGTCACGGGCCCGTAGCTCGTGTTGCCGTAGTTGACGACACCTCCGGCCCGCTGGATGTCGGTCGCGCCGGGGCCGTCGTAGATGAAGGCCTTGTCGTAGAAGGGACTGGCGCCCGAGTAGACCGTAGAGAGCGGGATCCCCTTCTCCAGGCCGGCGAGCATGGCGAAGGGCTTCATCGTCGAGCCGGCCTGCATCTTGCCGTCGACCGCGTTGTTGAAGTAGCTGCCCTCGGCGTACCGCCGGCCCCCGAACATTGCCCGGATCGCCCCGTCGCCCGGCGCGATCGAGACGAGGCCGATGTGGAGGTTCTTGGCGTTGTCCCCCTCGGGCCAGTTCTCCTGCACCGCCTTGCGAGCGGCGTCCTGAGCGCCCTTGTCGATCGTGGTAACGATCTTGAAGCCGCCCTTGGCGATCTGGGCGTCGGTCAGCTTGAGCTTCGAGGTCAGCTCTTCGCGAACCTCCTTGGTGATAAAGCCGAGATCGTTGCTCTTCCCCTCGATCGCGGTGATCTTCTTCGTCTCGGGGAACGCCGCGTCGTCGTACTCCGCCTGGGTGATCCAGCCCTGGGAGAGCATCCCGTCGATGACGTACTGCCAGCGCTCCTCGGCGAGCTGCTTCTGCTCCGGCCCCACCCTGGGGTCGTAGAAGGACGGACCACGGATGACGGTCGCGAGCAGGGCTCCCTCGGAGATCGTCAGCTTGCTGACGTCCTTGCCGAAGTAGGCCCGTGAGGCGGTCTGGATCCCGTCGGCGTTGCGGCCGAAGTAGATCGTGTTGAGGTAGTCCTGAAGGATCTCGTCCTTGCTCTTCTCGTTGTCGATCTTCACCGCGATGAGCAGCTCCTTCGCCTTACGGGTCAAAGTCTGGTCCTGGGTGAGGTAGTAGTTCTTGACGTACTGCTGGGTGATCGTGGAGCCGCCCTGGCGCTCACCGCCGGTGATCGCCAGCCACACCGCGCGAGAGAGTCCCTTGGGCGAGATCCCCTCGTTCTCGTAGAACGTCCGGTCCTCCGCCGCGAGGAACGCCTCCTGGACGTGGTCCGGAACCCTGTCGATCGTCACGTTCTCGCGGTTGACCTGGGCGACCCGGTCGAGGACGGTCTTGCCGTCCGAGTAGTAGAGGGTCGACGCCTGTTGCGTCGCTCGCTCGTTCGGCTCCGGGATGTCGGTCATGGCGTAGGCCACCCCGACGACCGCGAGCCCGAGGAGCACAAGCCCGAGGAAGGTCAGCCCGATGCGCTTGGGCCAGCTCATCCGCCGCCGGCCAGAGCGGCGCTTCGAGCGCCCGGCTCGCGCGTCGTCACGGGTGCGGGGTGTCTGGGGCATGGGGGACTTCCTGTTGCTGACGAAGGGGCGGCGCAGGGCTGCCGGTCATCCTCAGTATGACCGGCACACCTGGGATAGTGCTCCGGGAAGGGCGAGCGCTCGGTCACCAGGGCACGCGGCCCGAGGTCGCGACGACGCCCTTGGATGCGTCGATGAGATCGACCTGGACCTCGTCGGACCGGTGGCTCGCGAAGAAGCCTGTGCCGATGGTGGTGGTTTGGCCGTCGAGCGTGACGCGACTGATGTCGAAGTTGACCAGGAGGTCTGACCGCCACGCCGCGGCACGCACGGCGTAGCTGCCAGCAGGTACGTCGCTGATGTCGGCGACGACCTCGCTGCAGTCGCCGAGGAGGATGCAGTGCAGGCTCGAGCCGCCCGGCTCACCGGCGGACAGCGTGATCGGGCGGACCACCGGCACGGGGGTTGTCGTCGATGACGGCTGGGTCGGCGTGGTCGACGAGGGCGACGGCTCGGGCGACGTGCTCGACGTCGACGCTGGCTGGGTCGACGTGCTCGACGGCGACGTCGGGGAAGGGCGGGCCGGCGTCGTCGACGACGAGGTGGACGTCGACGAGGTCGTCGGCCGGGTCGATGAGGTCGACGAAGGGGTGCGAGACGGCTGGCTCGACGAGGTCGACGACGGCGCGGGTCGGGTGGACGTCACCGGCCCGGAGGCCGATCCGGTCGGCGCGGGCAGCAGCTCCGGGCCCGCGACGGGCGGCAGCGCAGTGGCGGGCAGCGTCGGGAGCGCGGTCGGCTCGAGCGAGCTGGAGGGCACCGGCGTGGACGGCGCGGCGGTGGACGCGTCAGACGCCGCAGACGAGTCGCTCGAGCTGCTCGACGACTCACTGCTCGAACTGGTCGTGGTGGCCTCGGAGGTCGAGGTGCTCGGCGGGGGTGGAGGTGCCGCCGATCCCCCTTCGCCGTCGTTCGTGCTCATCGCGACGACGACGACGGCCGTCGCTGCGAGACCCACGAGACCCAGACCAGTCGCCGCCAGTGCCGCGGTACCGCCCAGACCGCTGCCGGCGGAGGTGCCAGCCGAGGCGCCACCGGTGCCGGTCCCCGCGGAGGCACCGGTCGCGGCGGCGCCGGTGGCGATCGCCGTCCAGCGCTCCGCCTCGAAGCCCACCTGGTCCGCGCGGGAGGCGAAGGTGCCACGCAGCAGCTCCTCGATCTCGGGCTCCTCCGGGCTCATCGGGCGATCCCCTCCTTCGTCCGGAGCTGGGCGAGCGCGCGGCTGGCGTTGGCCCGCACCGTGCTCACCCCGATCCCGAGGGTGTCTGCGATCTCGGCGTCGTTGAGGTCCTCGAAGTAGCGCAGCACGAGGACGGCGCGCATCTTCGGCGGCAGCGTCTCGAGGAGCCGCCACATCGCGTCCTGCCCGTCGACCGCCGACGTGGGGTCGGACGTCGAGGTGTCCAGCGCGACGACGTCGACCGGGTCGGTCGGGCGCTCACCGTGCCACTTGCGACGGCGCGAGGAGATGAACTTGTTGTTGAGCATGGCGCGCACGTACGCGTAGGGGTGGTCCGAGGCCGCCACCCTGTCCCACTTGCGATGAACCTCGGTGAGGGTCTCCTGGAGGAGGTCCTCGGCGTCGGAGTGGTCGCCAGTGACGAGATAGGCCAGCCGAAGCAGCTGCTCGCCACGCTCGGTCACGAAGGCCTCGAGGGTCAGGGGCGCGACCTCCTCATCGACGAAGACGACGGGTTCGAGGGCAGCGCGAGACGCCGGGTGACCCACCCGTCGACCGATCGCCACTGCCGTCACACCTCTCTAGACGCTCGAACTCCCTAGTTTGCTGCATCGAGGGGACGGGGTCACCTTGACGATGGACACGCCCTGTTCATCTCTGATCTATCGAACCGATATATCTGCGGTAGCATCTCCTCCCGTGCCAGAGTCATCACGGGGAAGTCGCGCACGGCGGCGTCAGCTGCTGGACTTCGCCGTCCTCGGGCTGCTCCACGAGTCACCGATGCACGGCTACGAGCTGCGGAGGCGGCTCAACGCGGCGCTCGGCGCCTTCCGAGCGCTGTCCTTCGGGACGCTCTACCCCTGCCTCAAGGCACTCCTCGACAGCGGGCTCATCGTCGAGGACACCACGACCGCCACCCCGACGGGCAAGCGCCCCCGCATCACCTACGCCCTGACCGACGCAGGCCGGGACGAGTTCGCCCGCCAGGCGGCGCTCATCGACACGGCAGCCTGGGACGACGAAGGGTTCGACGTCCGGCTGGCGTTCTTCTCCCGGACCGACCGAGACATCCGCCTGCGGATCCTCGAAGGTCGCCGTTCCCGGCTCGAGGAGCGGCTCGCGACGATGCGCAGCTCGTCGCAGCGCTCCCGGGACCGCATGGACTCCTGGACCGCCGCCCTCCAGCGGCACGCCGAGGACTCCACCGAGCGCGAGGTCCGATGGCTCACCGAGCTCATCGACGCCGAGCACCACCCAGGCCGGTCGGGACCGTCCCAGGCCTGACCACCCCTTCGCACGACCCTCAGAAAAAAGCTAAGGAGCACCACATGAGTTCCATCCGCGTCGCGATCGCCGGCGTCGGCAACTGCGCCAGCTCGCTGGTCCAGGGTGTCGAGTACTACAAGGACGCCGCGGCGGACTCCACGGTCCCCGGGCTCATGCACGTCGTCTTCGGCGACTACCACGTCTCTGACGTCGAGTTCGTCGCTGCCTTCGACGTCGACGACAAGAAGGTCGGCAAGGACCTCGCCGAGGCGATCAACGCCTCCGAGAACAACACCATCAAGATCGCCGACGTCCCGACGACCGGCGTCGAGGTCCAGCGCGGCCCGACCCTCGACGGCATCGGCAAGTACTACGCCATGACGATCGACGAGTCGCCCCGCGAGCCGGTCGACGTGGCCCAGGCGCTCCGTGACGCCGAGGTCGACGTCCTCGTCTCCTACCTGCCGGTGGGCTCCGAGGAGGCCGACAAGTTCTACGCGCAGGCCGCGATCGACGCCGGTGTCGCCTTCGTCAACGCCCTGCCGGTCTTCATCGCCTCCGACCCCGAGTGGGCCAAGAAGTTCGAGGACGCCGGCGTCCCGATCATCGGCGACGACATCAAGAGCCAGGTCGGCGCGACGATCACCCACCGCGTCATGGCCAAGCTCTTCGAGCAGCGCGGCGTCGTCCTCGACCGGACGTACCAGCTCAACGTCGGCGGCAACATGGACTTCAAGAACATGCTCGAGCGTGAGCGTCTCGAGTCCAAGAAGGTCTCGAAGACCCAGGCGGTCACCTCGAACCTCGAGGGTCCGCTCGCCGGCAAGATCGAGGACAAGAACGTCCACATCGGCCCGTCGGACTACGTCGCGTGGCTCGACGACCGCAAGTGGGCCTACGTCCGCCTCGAGGGTCGCGCCTTCGGCGACGTGCCGCTCAACCTCGAGTACAAGCTCGAGGTCTGGGACTCGCCGAACAGCGCCGGCATCATCATCGACGCGATCCGCGCGGCGAAGATCGCCAAGGACCGGGGCGTTGGCGGCGCGCTGCTCTCCGCGAGCTCGTACCTCATGAAGTCCCCGCCGGAGCAGCGCGAGGACACGCTGGGCCGCGAGATGCTCGAGGCCTTCATCGCGGGTACCGAGGTTCGCTGAGAGCTCAGAGACAGGAGCGCTGAGCACCGAGGCGAAGGGGGACGGCCGTCGGCCGTCCCCCTTCGCTCGTCCTAGAGTGTGTGGCATGAGTCACGTCGTCGAGTCCGAGCTCGTTGCCAACGTCATCGCCGTCCACGTCGCCGAGGGGCAGCAGGTCGATGCCGGCACCGAGCTGGTCCTCCTCGAGTCGATGAAGATGGAGATCCCGGTGCTCGCCGGGGTCGCCGGCCGGGTCGAGGCCCTGCGGGTGACCGTCGGCGACGTCGTCCAGGAGGGCGAGACGCTCGTCGTCATCGAGGGCTGACCGCCGCGAGGGCATGACGAAGGGGCTCGGACCAGATGGTCCGAGCCCCTTCGCCGTACGACGGCTGGGTCAGCCGTTGTCGTTCTCGGAACGCTTGTCTTGGGCGTCCGCCTGGGTGGTGGCTTCCTTGGCGAACTTCTGGAGCTCGGTGGCGACGAGGTCGATCTTCTTCTTCGCCTTGTTCCACTCGCTCTGGAACTGGTCGCTGTCCGGGCCGAGCCAGTCCTGCTTGAGCTGGCCGGCGACCTTCTGCGCCTCGCTGCCCTTGGCCTCGATCTCGGACGCCTTCTTCTTGATGACG
>JBHWMJ010000205.1:0-5551 GCA_043423105.1 Marihabitans sp. | reverse complement strand
GTCGATCCGCTCACCGTTGACGTAGGTCCCGTTGAGCGAGCCGACGTCTCGGACGGTGAAGCCGTCCTCGCCACGGCTGAAGACCGCGTGCTTCCGGGAGACGGTGACATCGTCGAGGAAGATGTCGCTGCTCGGTCCGCGACCGGAGGAGACCTCGGCGTCGTCGAGCAGGAAGCGGGCGCCGGTGTTCGGGCCACGCAGGACGATGAGGAGCGCTGTCCCGGCGCGCAGCGCGTCGACGGTCGCCTGCTCCTCACGCGTGAGGAGACGGCCGACGTTCTCGTGCTGCTCCGGGGCAGCCTCGACCCTCGAGAACCGCTGCGTCGTGGGGTCGACGCGGTGCTGGGGCGCCTGGTCGTCGGTGCCGTTCATCGAAGAGTCCTCCTTGGCTCATCGGGGTGGGGACAGCGTAGACGACAGGGGGGCCGGTCTCCCAGGCCCCCTGTCGCCGGCGTGCGTCAGCCCAGCTGCTGCTCGTAGGCCTCGGCGTCGAGGAGGTCGGAGGTGCCGGCGTCCTCGCCGAGGCTCAGCTCGAACATCCATCCGTCTCCGTACGGGTCGGAGTTCACGAGCTCGGGCGTCGCGTCGAGCGCCTCGTTGACAGCCGTGACGGTGCCGGTGAGCGGCGAGTACAGGTCCGAGACGGACTTCGTCGACTCGACCTCGCCGATCGAGTCGCCCTTGACGACCTCGTCGCCGACCTTGGGCAGGCTGACGAAGACGACGTCACCGAGAGCGTCCTGGGCGTAGCTCGTGATCCCCACCCGCACGCCGTCGGCGGTCTCGCGGACCCACTCGTGGTCGGTGGTGTAGCGCAGGTCGTCGGGGTACTCGCTCATGGTTTCTCCTTGTGGGGATCGACGGGCTCGACGCAGGAATGGTGTCTCGGCGGCGACCCTACCCGGCGGGGCTGGGCTCTGGCACGGGCTGGGCGAAGCGGGGCTCGACGAGCGTGTGCAGGGCGTCGACCGAGGCCTCGTCCTGCTGGGTCACGGACACCCTCCCGCCCCGGCCACGGACCGACTCGGTGATCCCTCCAGGGATGTCCATGGCGGAGCTGAGGGTCTGCGGGTCGCCGATGACGGTGAAGGTGTAGGGGCGGGTCAGGGTCTGGCCGTCAGCCTGGATGGAGCTGCCCTCGTCGGTGAAGTGCGTGCCCGCGACGACGCGCACGTCGTCGACCTGCATGGCCTCCGCGCCGGCGTCCCGGAGCTCCTGCATCGCGTCGATGAGTGTCGTCGCCGACACGGCGTCCTCACCACCGTCCAGGGTGAGGGTGATGCCCGGCCCGGTGGCCTCCACGGTCCCGGCGAGGATGCCGAGCGTGTCGAGGCGCTCCTGAGCCGCCCGGATCGCCTCCTCCGACCCGCCTGCCTCTCGGAGCTGGTCCCGGGTCCTCTCGAGCTCCTCGATCTGGTCGTCCAGGCGTTCGCCGTTCTGGGTGACGTCGTCGAGGATCCGCACCAGCTCGTCCTGCCGCAGGTCCTCCAGACCCTGGGTCTGGGTCTCGGTGACCTGCATCGCGATGGCGAAGCCGAGGAGCAGGGCCAGCACGAGGGCGAAGAGGTTCGCGCGGGTGAACCTCGGCCTGGCCATGAGGTACAGCCGACGCCATGACCGGCGCGACGACGGCTGCGGGGCCTGCGCAGTCGTCGCGGGGGCCTGCTCGGTGCCCTCGGTCGGCGGCTCGTCCGCGCCGCTCATGCGTTGAAGAGGTGCCGGCGGATGGAGGCGACGTTGGAGAAGATCCGCACACCGAGGACGACGACGACTCCGGTGGAGAGCTGAGAGCCCACGCCCAGCTGGTCGCCGAGGAAGACGATGAAGGCCGCGACGACGACGTTCGCGAGGAAGGAGACGACGAAGACCTTGTCGTTGAAGATGCCGTCGAGGGCCGCGCGCACCGCACCGAAGACCGCGTCGAGCGCGGCGATGACGGCGATCGGCAGATAGGGCTGCAGCCAGACCGGCACGTCTGGCTGGAGGACGAGGCCGAGGACGAGCCCGGCGATGAGGCCGAGGGCGGGGATCACGAGGTCTCCTTGGGGTCGGTTCCGTCGGCGGTGGGTCGGGCTTCGCGCAGGGTCGTCGAGACCACGCTGGGCAGGGTCAGCGAGTCGGCGGGCTCGATCGTCGCGGCGATCCCGAAGTTTTGCTGGAGCCCGGCGAGGTAGGCGCCCCCGGGGCCAGCGGCGAACCGGGCACGCATCGCCTCCGTGTCCCCGACGGCCTCCACGGTGTACGGCCGCGTCAGGGGTCGGAAGTTCACGAGGATGGCGTCTCCGGCGAAGCGGATCGCGGTGCGGGACGTGAGGCGCTGGCCGTTGACCGCCACGGCCTCCGCCCCGGCCGCCCAGAGAGCGTTGACGACGATCTGGATGTCGCGGCTCTGGACCCTGCCGTCGGAGCTCTGGCTGTTGCGAGGATCGCTGCCGTCGGCGCCCTCGGTGTCGGGGGCGTCGTCGACGACGATCCGCAGTCCTGGACCGGTCACGGCGATCGCTCCGACATCCATCCGGAGCTGCTCGACGGTCACCGATCCGTCACCGGGCAGGCTTGGCTCGAGGGCCGCCGCGGCCGCGTCCACCTCCCCCTGCAGCGATCGGACCTGGCTGGCCTGGCCGTCGACCGCTTGCTGACGCTCCTCGATCCGGGTGATGAGCTCGCGTCGCGTCTCGGCCCGGCTCGACTCGCGGCCCCGCAGCTCGACGGCCGCAGTCCCGACGAGCAGCCCGACGACGACCATCGCGAGCACGACGAGCCACGTGCGTCCACCGGTGCTCGGCGGGAGCCCGGACCGGGTCCGCTCGTCGGCAGCTGCCTGGTAGCCGGGGTCGAGCGGGCGCTCGAGCATCGAGGTGATGAGGGTCATCGAGGCGTCCGGACGCCGCCCGCCGCCCTCCTCGCCGATGAGCTGACGCCGGGCCCGGTCCCCCTTCGTCTCAGGCCGCACGGGGCCTCCTCGACGCGAGGGACCAGACCTCGAGGAGATAGATGACGGCCGAGACGACGTACAGCCCGATCCCCCACCAGGCGAAGCCCCACCCGACGATGCGGGCGGCCTCGGCCAGCCGGCCCTGCCCGTCGGCCAGGAGCAGGAGGGGGAAGGCGTACAGCAGGTTGAACGTCGCGGCCTTGCCCACGAAGTGCACCGGCAGACCTCGAGCCGCCTCGCTGCGGATGACGAGCAGCGCGATGCTGAGGATGGCGTCACGCCCGACGAGGACGATGACGAGCCACCACGGGATGATGCCCCGGTAGGCCAGGCCGAGCACGGTGGTGAAGATGTAGAGCCGGTCTGCCACCGGGTCGAGCGTGGCCCCGAGCTTCGAGGTGAGGTTGAACTTCCGGGCGATCTTGCCGTCGAGGTAGTCGGTGATCCCCGAGAGCATGAGCGTGGCCAGGGCGATGCCGTCGTGGCCCGTGAGGATCGCCCAGAGGAAGACGGGGACCCCGACGAGACGCAGCATCGACAGGATGTTGGGCAGGGTCCACACGTCGTCACCGCGCTCGGCGGTGTCGGTGGAGAGGCCCTGCGTCACCGGGCCAGCGTAGGCGTTCCCCTGCCTGAGACAGTGGAGGCATGGCCCGAGAGCTCCTCACCGTCCCGATCGACGTGCTCCGTCGGCGAACGTCCGCCAAGTGGCGCCGGTACGACCCCGACGTGCTGCCGCTGTGGGTCGCCGAGATGGACGTCCAGCCCGCGCCGGCCGTGGCCGACGCCCTGGCGGGGCTGGCCGCGACCGGCGACTACGGATACCCCTTCGGCCGTCGCTACGAGGAGGCGGTGATCGCCTGGTACTCCGACCACGGCACGCTCGTCGAAGGTCTGCGCTCGGCGATCGTCGCCGACGTCATGACCGGTGTGGCGCACTCCCTCCGGTCGGCGACCTCTGCGGACGGCGCGGTCGTCATCACGACGCCGGTCTACCCGCCCTTCCACTCGGTTGTCCGGGAGGTCGGGCGGCGCCTCGTCGAGGCTCCGCTCGACGTGCGCGGCCGGCTCGACCTGGAGGCGCTCGAGGCGGCCTTCGTCGAGGCGGGCCCCGGGTCGGCTCTCCTCCTGGCGAACCCGCACAACCCGACGGGCGTGGCGCACACGGCCGAGGAGCTCCGTGCGGTTCTTGCCCTCGCCCATGAGCACGGGCTGCGGGTCGTGAGCGACGAGATCCACGCCCCGCTGGTCCTGACAGGGGCGAGCTTCACGTCGGTCCTGGGGGTCGAGGGCGGCGAAGGGGCCGTCGTTGTCACCTCCGCGGCGAAGGGGTGGAACCTCGCCGGCCTCAAGGCGGCCGTCGTCCTTGCCGGTTCCCAGGCCGGTGATGTCCTGGCGGGTTTCCCGCCCTCGGCGCCCTACGGGCCCAGCCACGTCGGTGTCGTGGCGCACACCGCGGCGCTCGACGGCGGCCAGGACTGGATGCGGGCCCTGCTGCGCGACCTCGACTCCAACCGCGCCCTGCTCGGTGAGCTGCTCGCCGAGCACCTGCCTGCGGTGACGTGGCAGCCGATGGAGGCGACCTACCTCGCCTGGCTCGACTGCTCGCGACTCGAGTTGGATCGGGAGGCCGGACGGCACTTCCTCGACGAGGCGCGGGTCGCGCTCATGGAGGGGTCTCCCTTCGGCGCCGGCTTCGGAGACCACGTGCGGCTCAACATCGCCACCTCCCCCGAGATCATCACTGAGGCGGTCGAGCGGATGGCCGCCTCGCTCGGATGAGGCACGCAGAAGGGCCTCTCCGGGTCGCCCGGAGAGGCCCTTAGTCACAACGTCGGGATGACAGGATTTGAACCTGCGACCCCTTGACCCCCAGTCAAGTGCGCTACCAAGCTGCGCCACATCCCGTTGTGGTCGCCCCGTCGCCGGAGCCAGGACACTCTAACTCAGCGACGACCGTGGCCCGTAATCGGGCTCAGCGCTCGCGGCGGCGCTTCTCGCGGACCCGCACAGAGATCTCGATCGGGGTCCCCTCGAAGCCGAACTCCTCGCGCAGACGACGCTCGAGGAAGCGCCGGTAGCCGGCCTCGATGAAGCCGGAGGCGAAGATGACGAAGCGGGGCGGGCGGGTCGAGGCCTGCGTGGCGAAGAGGATGCGTGGCTGCTTGCCTCCCCGGACCGGGTGCGGGTGCCCCGCGACGATCTGGCCGATCATCGCATTGAGCCGCGAGGTGGGGACGCGGGTGTCCCAGGAGTCGAGGGCCGTGTCGAGTGCGGGGACGAGCTTGTCGACGTGCCGGCCGGTACGGGCAGAGACGTTGACGCGAGGGGCCCACTGGACCTGGACGAGCTCGCGCTCGATCTCACGCTCGAGGTAGTAGCGGCGTTCCTCGTCGAGGAGGTCCCACTTGTTGTAGGCGATGACGAGTGCCCGCCCGGCCTCGACGACCTGGCTGATGACCCGCAGGTCCTGCTCGGCGATCGACTCCTCGGCGTCGATCAGCACGACGGCGACCTCGGCCTTCTCCAGGGCAGTCTGCGTGCGTAGCGAGGCGTAGAAGTCGGCCCCTTTCGTCTGGTGCACGCGGCGCCGGATGCCGGCCGTGTCGACGAGCC
>JBHWMJ010000201.1:0-5157 GCA_043423105.1 Marihabitans sp. | reverse complement strand
GACGAGGAGGACCGTCGTGAACCTCGAAGCGAAGGTCGAGCCGTCCTCGGCGAGCTTGATGCCGCCCACGAGGAAGGCAGCGACCCAGAGCGCGACGGCGTTGACGGCGATCTTGACAGCGAGGTTGACCATGCGAGCAGTCTGGCAGGAGCGTGACGATGCGCACACCCGGGCGACATTCGCGGGTCGTCCGGGGTGAACTGGACGTTAGTGACACCCCGGCACCCGGGGTGTCACGGACCGTGCGAGCCCGGATCCAAGGAGCCCGATGTCCCGCGACGACCTGTCGAGCTCGCCCTCGCGTCGGGACGACGCATGGGGGGACGACGCCTGGAGCGACTCCGCG
The DNA here is from genome assembly GCA_043423105.1 of Marihabitans sp. Taxonomy (GTDB): domain Bacteria; phylum Actinomycetota; class Actinomycetes; order Actinomycetales; family Dermatophilaceae; genus Marihabitans. The sequence goes on along the minus strand of JBHWMJ010000201.1, from coordinate 4,811 downwards.
ATCCCCGGCGACGGCTCCCCGGGCGATGAGTTCTCGGCCAGGTCCGAGCGGAGACGCGCGCGACATCGTGACGAGAACCGCCGCCCGCCGTGGGCTCTTGTCGTCGCCGGCGCGCTCGCCCTCGTGCTGGGCCTCGGCGCCGCGGCCTGGGCGCTGCTCCGCGACGACGAGCAGTCGGTGTCCGCCTGCCCTGCCGGCACGCTGAGGGTCTCGGTCTCCCCCGATATCGCCGAGGCCGTCGACAGCGCCCTGACGCGCATCGCCGACGGGGACGAGTGCGCCAGGTTCAGCGTCTCGCCCGAGAGCGCGGCAGAGGTCGCCCAGGCGATCAACGAGGGCGACGCCCCCGCGGCGTGGATCCCGGACTCGTCGACGTGGGTGGATGCCATCGACACCGACGGCTCGCAGGGGCAGTGGATTGCCGGGCCGTCCGTCGCCAGCTCTCCCGTCGTCCTGGCAGCCCGGGACAAGGCCACCCGGGTCAGCTCGTGGAGCCAGCTCCTCAACAGCAGCGACGACCTGCAGATGGCCAACCCTGACGTCGACAGCGCGAGCCGTCTCGCCTTCCACGCCAGCCGCAGCGGCCAGCCCGACACCGTCGGCATGCGGACCGGTTCTCGGCTCATCGTCCTCTCCCGCTTCGCCGCGCCGTCGACGACCAAGCTCTTGAGCGACCACGCGAGCGACCCCTCGGGCACCGTCCAGTTCCCCGCGTCCGAGCAGGCGATCGCCGCCTTCGGCGAGGAGCACCCCGACTCCCCCCTTCGCGCCGTCATGCCGGAGAACGGGACCTTGTCGCTCGACTACCCCTGGATCACCAACCCCCAGCTCACCTCGGACCAGGTGAAGATCGCGGACAAGGCTCGGGCAGCCCTCGCCAGCACGGAGGTGCGCCGCGACCTCGCGCGCGCGGGCTTCCGCAGCCCGGACGGCAGCGGAGGGCCGGAGATCGCCGGCCAGCCCGCTGCGATGCTCACCGAGATGACCCCGCTCGACCGTGACGAGCGACTCGCCGCGGCCGAGCAGTGGCACGTGCTGCGCACCGACATGCGGATGCTCCCGGTCATCGACGTATCGGGCTCGATGGCGTGGCCGAGCACCACCCCGGGCATGACCCGCTTCGAGATCGCCCAGGGCGCGTTGCGCCGGGCCCTGCAGATCATCCCCGCCGGCAGCCAGGTCGGCGCCTGGATCTTCTCCTCGGACCAGGGCGGCAAGGGTGTCGACCACAAGGAGCTCGCTCCGATCATGCGGCTCGACGCGAAGCTCGAGGACGGTGGCACGCACCGGGACCGGCTGGCGCAGATCGTCGACCGGACCGACCGTTACGTCAAGGGCGACACCGGCCTCTACGACTCGGTCTGGGCCGGGTACCAGAAGATGCTCGACGAGTACGACCCGGACTACGTCAACTCCGTCGTCGTCATCACCGACGGCGAGAACGACGACCCCAACGGCGGGCTCAACCTCCGCCAGCTGCTCGACAAGCTCGACGGCGCCTACGACCCGGAGAAGCCGGTGCGGATCATCACCATCGGCATGGGCGAGGCCAACCCGCAGGCGCTCCGGCAGATCGCCGACGAGTCCGGCGGCAGCTCCTACATCGCCGAGACCCCCGACGACATCCAGCGCGTCTTCGTCCAGGCCCTCCTGGCCCGCCGCTCCTGAGCGCCAGGTTGCGGGTCGGTCTCGACCGGCGCGAAGGGGGCGACCCGCACCCCTTCGTGGTGGCACCATGACCCCACCGAGCGCGCCCGCGCTCACCCGAACCACGGAGGAACCCTCATGCGTCGTGCCCCCTTCGCCCTGGCAGCCGCCTTCGCCCTGACGACCACGCTGGCCGCGTGCGGCTCGGACACCCTCGACGAGGCGGGCGACTCGGCCTCCTCGGCCACCGAGTCGGTCAAGGTCGAGGCCGACCAGGCCCTCGCTGACAAGGTCCCGGCCGAGATCAAGGAGAAGGGCACGCTGGCCATCGGCTCGGACGCCTCGTACGCGCCGAACGAGTTCCTCGGCGACGACGGCAAGACCGTCGAGGGCATGGACGTCGACATCTTCGACGCGGTCGCCGACAAGCTCGGCCTCAAGACCGAGTGGAGCAACGCCAGCTTCGACACCCTGCTCGCCGGCGTCGGCTCGGGCAAGTACGACGTCTCGGTCAGCTCCTTCACGATCAACGACGAGCGCAAGAAGGAGGTCAACATGATCTCCTACTTCAACGCCGGCACCCAGTGGGTCACCGCCAAGGGCAACCCGAAGAAGGTCGACCCGGACAACGCCTGCGGGCTCAACGTCGGCGTCCAGAAGGGCACCGTCCAGATCGACGACCTCGAGGCCCGCAACAAGGAGTGCGAGGCCGCGGGCAAGGAGCCGATCAAGGCGATCGTCGAGCAGGAGCAGTCCAAGGTCACCGTGAGCCTGGCCTCCGGCAAGGTCGACGCGATGCTCGCCGACTCCCCCATCGCGCTCTACGCCGTGAAGCAGCAGCCGGACGCGCTCGAGGCCGTCGGTGACATCTACGACTCCGCCCCCTACGGCATCGTCGTCCCGAAGGACCAGACCGAGCTCGCCGACGCGATCGCCGAGGCCCTCAAGGCGATCAAGGAGGACGGCACCTACGACACCGTCCTGAAGAACTGGGGCAACGAGTCCGGCGCGATCGACGACTTCGCCGTCAACCCCTGATGAGCTCAGCCTCCGGCACCGGCCCGCCGCCCCCTTCGCCCGAGGGGGGCGGCGTCGCCGCGGGTGCGCCCGACGGGCGACCCGGACCGATCGACGCCGTCCCGGTCCGCCACCCCGGGCGATGGGTCGCTATCGCGGTCATCGCGGTCTTCTTCGCGATGCTGCTCTCGAGCTTCCTCACCAACCCGAAGTGGGACTTCCCCTTCGCCCTCAGGGTGATGAACTTCAGCCCTGTCCTCGAGGGGCTGCTCAAGGGGACGATCATCGCGACGGTCGGGTCGATGATCATCGGCGTCTCGCTCGGCGTGGTCATCGGCATCATGCGCCTGTCGAGCAACCCCGTGCTGCGTTTCGTCGGGCTGCTCTACACGTGGTTCTTCCGCGGCATCCCGCGGCTCGTCCTCGTCTTCCTCTTCGGCGCCGGCATCGGCTACCTCTACCCGCGCTTCGACATCGGGCCGTTCCCCTTCAGCCAGCAGCTCGCGGGGTGGCTCGGGCTGAGCAGCGACCTCACCCTCTTCAGCCTCAACGTCAACCAGATCAGCTCGACGCTCATCTGGGGCATCATCGCGATGGGGCTCTCCGAGGCGGCGTACATGGCCGAGATCGCGCGGGCCGGCATCCTCTCGGTCGACGACGGTCAGCGAGAGGCGGCCGCGGCCATCGGCATGAGCCCGGGCCAGGCCATGCGGCGGGTGATCCTGCCCCAGGCGATGCGGGTCATCATCCCGCCGACCGGCAACGAGACGATCGCGATGGTCAAGGACACCTCGCTGCTCGCCTACCTGCCGCTGGGGACCGAGCTCTTCTTCCAGACCCAGGTCGTGAGCAGCCGGACCTTCAAGGTCATGCCCTCGCTCGTCGCCGCGACGATCTGGTACCTCGTCATCACCACCGTGCTGATGATTGGGCAGTACTACCTCGAGCGGCACTTCAGCCGCGGCTACGGCGCCGACCCGAAGTCGCCCGAGGCCCAGGCGAAGAAGGCCAAGCTGCTCGGCATGAGCGCCGACGGGAAGGGTGCCTGATGACGACCATGCCGCTCGTGCACGCGGTCAACGTCCACAAGTCGTTCGGCCGCAACGAGGTGCTCCAGGGCATCGACATCGACGTCGCCGAGGGTGAGGTCGTCTGCCTGCTCGGCCCCTCCGGCTCGGGCAAGACGACCTTCCTGCGGTGCATCAACCAGCTCGAGGACATCCAGGCCGGACGGATCTGGGTCGACGGCGAGCTCGCCGGCTACAAGGAGAAGCAGACGAAGGGCGGGACGAAGCTCTTCCGTCTCAAGGACAAGGAGATCGCCGCCCAGCGCCGTGAGATCGGCATGGTCTTCCAGCGGTTCAACCTCTTCCCGCACATGACGGCGCTGGAGAACGTCATGGAGGGCCCCGTCCGGGTCCAGCGGCGCAAGAAGGCCGAGGTGGAGGCCGAGGCGCTCGACCTGCTCGACCGGGTCGGGCTCAAGGACAAGTGCGCCGCCTACCCCGGGCAGCTCTCCGGCGGTCAGCAGCAGCGGGTCGCGATCGCGCGGGCCCTGGCGATGAAGCCCAAGCTCATGCTCTTCGACGAGCCGACCTCCGCGCTCGACCCGGAGCTCGTCGGCGAGGTCCTCGACGTCATGCGCAAGCTCGCCGACCGGGGCATGACGATGATCGTCGTGACCCACGAGATGGCCTTCGCCCGCGACGTCGCGGACCGGGTGGTCTTCATGGACGGCGGGGTCGTCGTCGAGGAGGGAGACCCGAAGCAGGTCATCAACAACCCGCAGCACTCCCGGACGAAGACCTTCCTGTCCCGGCTCCGCGCGGAGCACGAGCACGCGGCCGAGGCCGCGAAAGACCTCGTCGTCTAGGGGTCTCGAGGCTCCTTCGTCGCACCTCGACCGGCACGCTGCGGCGTAAGGTGCCCCGGTGCGACGGATCCGGGGACTGCTGGCGGACACCAGCCCGCTGGCGATCCCCGAGTTCCGGCGGCTCTTCGTCGGTCAGGCCGTCACGGTCGTCGGCGCGCAGCTGACCGTCGTCGCCGTCCCTGCGCAGATCTACGGGATGACCGGCTCGTCGGCGTACGTCGGCCTCACCGGCCTCTTCGGGCTCGTGCCGCTCCTCGTCTTCGGGCTGTGGGGC
>JBHWMJ010000196.1:0-3977 GCA_043423105.1 Marihabitans sp. | reverse complement strand
GCTCTACGTCTCGGGGGACGACGAAGGGGCCCGCACCGGTGATCGGTGCGGGCCCCTTCGGCGCGGTCAGCGGCTCACTTGGAGAGCGAGCCGACCTTCTTGGCCAGCGCGGACTTCTTGTTCGCGGCCTGGTTGGCGTGGATGACGCCCTTGCTCACGGCCTTGTCGAGCTTCTTGGTCGCGGCCTTGAGGGCCTCGCCGGCCACGGTCGCGTCGCCGGCCTCGACAGCCTCACGGACCCGACGGATCGAGGTGCGCAGCTCGGACTTGTGGGCGCGGTTGCGCTCGGTCCGGGCCTGGTTGGTCTTGATCCGCTTGATCTGGGACTTGATGTTTGCCACGTGAAATCTCTCTTGTTTGGTCGGTAGTTGCCGTTGAGGGCGGCAGGACGTCTCGGGACCGGCGTGGGGATACCTGGGAGAGACGCCCTGGGTGGTGCTCGCATGCGCGCACGACCGCAGCGCGCACGCAAGGGGGAACTTTATCAGCGGCCCCACGACCCCGGCAAAACCGGGCGGCGGGGCGCTCAGCCCGACTGGTGCTCGCGCACGATCGTCAGCACGGCGTGCTCCACCGCGTAGACCGGGTCCCGGCCACCGCCCTTGACCTCCTCGTCGGCGGCCGCCACCGCCTGGATCGCCCGCGCGAGCGCCGGACCCGACCAGCCGCGCAGAGCACGCCGGGCCTTGTCGACCTGCCACGGCGCCATGCCGAGCTCTCGGGCGAGGTCGGCCGAGCGACCGCGTCCCGCTCCCCCGACCTTCGCCAGCTGGCGCAGCTGCCCGGCGAGCACTGCGACGATCGGTACCGGGTCGACGCCGACGGCGACGGCGTGCCGCAGGAGGCGCAGGGCCTCGCCCGCCTCGCCGCTCACCGCGGCGTCGGCGACCCGGAAGCCTGTGGCCTCCACCTTGCCGCCGTGGTAGCGGTCGACGACCTCGTGGTCGACGACCCCGGTCGTGTCGTCGACGAGCTGGGTGCACGCGGAGGCCAGCTCGCGCAGGTCCTTGCCGACGGCCTCGACGAGTGCCTGCACGCCGTCCGGCGTCACCTTGCGGCGAGCGCGGCGGAACTCGTTCGTCACGAAGTCGGCCTTGTCGCGGTCGGACTTGATCGCGGGCGCGTCGATCACCCGGGCCCCGGACTTCTTCAGGGTGTCGAGGACCTTCTTGCCCCGGTTGCCCGAGCCGTGCAGGACGATGAGCGTCACGTCGTCGGCGGGGTCGGCCAGGTACCCGAGCAGGTCTTGCTGGAGAGCCTCGCCCGCCTCGTGGAGACCCCGCACGACGATCGCCTTGTCCTCCCCGAAGAGCGAGGGGCTGGCGTGCACCCCGAGGCCACCGGCCTCGTACCCCGCCGGCTCGATCGTCACGAGCTCGACGTCCGGCACGGTGACCCGCAGGTCGGCCATCACCTGGTCGACGGCCCGCTCGGCGAGCAGCTCCTCGGGGCCCGTGACGAGGACGAGGGAGGGGGTCATGGGTCCATCCTCCCGAACCGGGACGGCTTGACGGGCGGGTCCGACGCCACCGGACGGGGATGCTCGGCGCCGTCGGCGTCGACGGCGCCCGTCAGGCCACGGCGAGCCGGGTCATGGACCGGCAGCGGAGGCGGCGCCGTCTCGTCGAGGCGACGCAGGGCTCCGAGCACGAGCTGCTTGTCGGTCGTCGGCCAGAAGGGCGGGAGCGAGCGCTGGAGGAACCCGGCGTAGCGAGCCTTGACCATGCGGTGGTCGAGGAAGGCGACCACGCCCCTGTCATCAGCCCGGCGGACCAGACGGCCGGCGCCCTGGGCCAGCCGCAGGGCAGCGTGCGTGGCAGACACCGACATGAAGCCGTTGCCACCGCGACGACCGATCTCCTCGGTCCGCGCCGAGCTCAGCGGGTCGTCCGGGCGAGGGAAGGGGATGCGGTCGATGAGCACGAGCTGGCAGCTGCTCCCCGGCACGTCGACGCCCTGCCACAGCGTGAGCGTCCCGAAGAGACAGGTCCGCGGGTCCTTCGCGAACTCCCGGACGAGGGTGGTGATCTGGTCCTCCCCCTGGCACAGCACGGGGTGGTCGTCGCCGAGCCGCTCCCGCATGGCCTCGGCGGCCTCGCGGGCCGCCCGCATCGACGAGAAGAGGCCGAGCGTGCGACCCCCCGCGGCCCGGACGAGCTCCTCGATCTCGTCGAGCGTCTCGACGGCCAGACCGTCCCGCCCGGGCGCGGGGAGGTGCTCGGCGACGTATGCGATGGCCTGCTCCGGGTAGGCGAAGGGAGACCCGACGTCCAGCCCGCGCCACGGCGGTGCCCCTTCGCCCTTCAGACCGAGGGTCCCGGCGACGGCGTCGAAGCTGCCGCCGAGCTCGAGGGTGGCCGAGGTGAGGACGACCGTGCGATCGGTACGGTCACCCTCCTCGTCGGTCGAGTCGTCCTCGAAGACCTTGTCGCGCACGAGCATCGCCACGCTCATCGGGGCGACCCGCAGCACCGGGCCGCGCCGGGGGTCCTTCGCCAGCCAGACGACGTCGAGCTCTCGCTCCTCGAGGATGCGCCCGGCGACGTCGAAGAGGTCGTCCATCGCCGCGATCGCGACCTGCCGGGAGCCGTCGATCTCGCCGCCCTTCTCGGGCTTGAGCTCGGTGAGCAGCCCACGGCTCACCTCGCGGAGCCGCCCGACGGTCAGGGCCAGCGCGTCGGGCAGACCGGCACGCATCCGCCCCTCGGGGGCCTCCTCGAGCTGAGACTCGAGCGCGACGGCCAGGTCCTCGAGCTCGTCGGTGGAGTCGACCATCTTCCCGGCCCGCTTCGCCGCGCCCCGGATCGCCCCGGCGGTGATCTCGTCGGTGATCGTCGAGGTGACCCGGTCGACGAGCTCGTGCGCCTCGTCGACGACGAGGACGTCGTGCGGGGGCAGGAGGTGGCAGCCCTCGAAGGCGTCGATCGCCATGAAGGAGTGGTTGGTGACGATGATGTCGACGTCCTTGGCCGCCTGACGCGAGCGCTCGACGAAGCACTCCGCGAGCTCGGGGCAGCGGCTGCCGAGGCACTCCTGGGCGCTCACCGACACCTGCCGCCAAGCCCGCTCGGACACGCCGGGGACGAGTTCGTCGCGGTCGCCCGACTCGCTCTCGGCGGCCCACTCGCGGAGCCGGACCACCTCACGTCCCATCCGCCCGGCCGCGGCGTCGACCTCGCCGACGTCGAGCAGGCTGCTCTCGTCGTCGGGGAAGCCGCCGTCGAGCTTGTGCCGGCAGACGTAGTTGCGGCGACCCTTGACGAGCGCGTACGTCGGGCGGTGACCGAGCGGACCCTCGAGGGCGTCGGCGAGCCGCGGCATGTCGCGGTCGACGATCTGGGCCTGGAGGGCGAGCGTGGCGGTGGCGACGACCGCGGGCCGGCCTCTCTGACGCGCGTGGGCGACAGCAGGGACGAGGTAGGCCAGCGACTTGCCCGTCCCGGTCCCCGCCTGGACGAGGAGGTGCTCGCCGCTCTCGATCGCCTGCTCGACCGCGTGTGCCATCTCGACCTGGCCCGGCCGCGTCGCGCCGCCGACACCGTCGACAGCTGCGGTCAGTAGGTCGTCGAGCGAAGGCACCCGTGCAGCCTATGCGTCCGCGCCGACAGGACGGTCGCCCCTTCGGCTGGGCCCCGCGTAGCGTGCTGCCGGTGAGCCCGCCGATCCGCACGGCGAGGATGGTCGAGACCCGAGGCCGCGGTGCGGCTGTGGCGCCCGCTCGGGTTCACGATCATCGGGACCGTCCCGGGGGCCTTCCGCCACCCGACGCAGGGTCGCGTGGGGCTGCACGTCATGCACCTCTCCCTGCGCTGACCCAGTCTTCCTGCACGGAGGCGGCCCGGGCTGCAGGATGGGTCTCGTGACCACGGACGCGAACCCCTTCCCCACTGACCTCGAGATCGCCGGCGCCGCGACCCTGCGCCCCATGGACGAGATCGCCACCGCCCTCGGTCTGAGCCCGGACGACATCGAGACAT
>JBHWMJ010000193.1:0-10011 GCA_043423105.1 Marihabitans sp. | reverse complement strand
GCCCCCGCCCCGTCCGCGGGTCAGGCGGGCGTGGTGCCCGGCCCGGTCACTTGTCCGTGAACTCCTCGGTGGAGACGTCCGTCCACGCGCCGTCCTTGACCTCGTAGGCCGTGAGGATGCGGGTCGTGGTGTCGCCGAACTCGTCGAAGGCGACCTTGCCGGTGGCGCCGTCGAAGGAGACGTCCTTCATGGCGTCGATGGTGGCCTGGCGGGCACCCTCGACGGAGTCGGCGTCCTTGAGCGAGACCTTGATCGCGTTGATGATCGCGTTCGCGGCGTCGTAGGACTGGGCGCCGTACGCCTCGTACGGGTCGGAGTAGCCGCCGGCCTCGTACGCGTCGACGAAGGCCTTGGCCGACTCGAGCTTCGCGGTCGGGGCACCGATCGAGGTCGCGAGGTCGCCGTTGGAGTTCTTACCGGCGAGCTTGACGAACTCGGGGCTGAAGATGCCGTCACCGCCCATGAGCGGGACGTCGAGGCCCTGGGCCTTCATCTGCTGGCTCAGCGGGCCGGCCTGCGGGTACTCGCCGCCGTAGTAGACCGCCTTGGGGTTCTTGGCCTTGACCGAGGTGACGACAGCGTCGTACTTGTCGTCGTCCGGGTTGATCGTCTCGGCGGCGACGACCTTGCCGCCGAGCTTCTCGAACTCAGCGGTGAAGGACTCGACGAGACCCTGGCCGTAGGCCTTCTTGTCGTGGATCGTCGCGACCTCCTTGATCCCCGCCTTCTCGAAGAGGTAGCGCGCGGCGAAGGGGCCCTGGACGGCGTCGGTGGTGCAGGTGCGGAAGTAGTTCGCGTACGGGCGCTGTGGGTTCTCGGCGTCCTCACCCTTCGTCAGGGAGACACCGGTGTTGGCCGGGGAGACCTGGACGATCTTGGCGGTGTCGAGGACAGGGGCGACCGTGCCGGCGACCGAGGAGTTCAGGGTGCCCACGACACCGATGACGTCCTTGTCGCCCGCGAGCTTGGAGGCCGCGTTCTTGCCGACGTCCGGGTTGGCCTGGTCGTCCTCGGCCGCGATCTCGATCTTCCAGCCCTCGAGGTCACCCGACTCGTTGGCCTCCTTGATCGCGAGGTCGACCGAGTTCTCGATGCCCTTGCCGAGGGCGGAGAGGTCGCCCGAGAGGGGAGCGATGACGCCGATCTTGACGACCTTCTCGTCGCCGCCAGCGGAGCCGCCGGAGCCGCCGTCGCTGTCGCCACCGCGGGTACCGCAGGCCGACAGGGTCAGGGAGGTGGCGAGGAGCAGGGCCCCCGCAGAGATGACGGAACGCTTGGACACGTTTCCTCCTGGTGAAGATTTGCCGGGCCTGGACCCGCGATCCACGAGATCTGTCGTGGGCTGACCGAAAGATAGACCCGTCCGGACCACCCCGGAACGGGCGCCGCGACTCCGTGTCCAAACGGTGACAAAGCCGCTGGGTCAGGCGTCGTCCAGGTGGCTCTGGGACGATGCGGACATGAACGAACCGACGTCCGACACGCCCCCTTCGCTCGGTCTCACGCCCGACGGTGTGAGCCGACGCGCCGCCCTCGTCGTCCCGGCCGGTGCCGGTGTCCTGGCGCTGAGCGCCTGCGGCGGAAGCTCGGAGGGTGGTGGCGCCGGTGGCGAGGCGGCCGGACCGATCGAGCTCCCGACCGCGGACGTGCCGGTCGGTGGTGGCGTCGTCCGTGAGGGCGTCGTCGTGACCCAGCCGACAGAGGGGGAGTTCCACGCCTTCGACGCCCGCTGCCCCCACCAGGGATGTGCCGTGACCCGGATCGACGCCGAGTCGATCCTCTGCCCCTGCCATGGCAGCACCTTCGACCCATCGACGGGGGAGCGCACCGGCGGTCCGGCAGAGGAGGGGCTGGCGGCGAAGGAGGTCGCCGTCGACGGCGACACCCTGACGGTCAGCTGACCCTGCCGTTATCGGATAACCCGATAACGGGCGCCGTCAGACCGCCCACCTAGGGTGGGGACGTGGCTGATCCTGCGTCCTACCGCCCCGCGCCGGGGTCGATCCCGGCGGAACCGGGGGTGTACCGCTTCCGGGACGCCCACGACCGGGTCATCTACGTGGGCAAGGCGAAGTCGCTGCGCTCGCGGCTCTCCTCCTACTTCCAGGACATCGGTGGCCTGCACCCGCGGACCGCGACCATGGTGCGCACCGGTGCGTCGGTCGAGTGGACCGTCGTCAGCACCGAGGTCGAGGCGCTCCAGCTGGAGTACGCGTGGATCAAGGAGTTCGACCCGCGCTTCAACGTCAAGTACCGCGACGACAAGTCCTATCCTTACCTCGCCGTCACCCTGAGCGAGGAGTACCCGCGGGCCATGGTCATGCGCGGCAGCAAGCGCCCCGGCAACCGCTACTTCGGCCCCTACACCCACGCGTGGGCGATCCGCGAGACGCTCGATCTCCTGCTGCGTGTCTTCCCGGTCCGCACGTGCAGCAACGGGGTCTTCCGGCGGGCGGCGCAGGTGGGTCGACCGTGCCTGCTCGGCTACATCGACAAGTGCTCCGCCCCCTGCGTCGGGCGGGTCGACGCCGAGGAGCACCGGGCGATCGCCGACGAGCTGTGCGACTTCCTCGCGGGCAGCTCGGACCGTTTCGTCCGACGCCTCGAGGAGCGCATGCGCGCCGCCTCGGCCGAGCTCGACTTCGAGCAGGCCGCCCGGCTGCGTGACGACATCGGCGCGCTCACCAAGGCGCTCGAGAAGTCGGTCGTCGTCCTGCCCGACGGCACCGACGCCGACGTCTTCGCCCTCGCCGACGACGAGCTCGAGGTGGCGATCCAGGTCTTCCACGTCCGTGGCGGGCGCATCCGTGGGCAGCGCGGCTGGGTGGCCGAGAAGGACGCGGAGACGCTCCCGGAGGTCGTCGCGCACCTGCTGCAGCGGGTCTACGGCGACGAAGGGGGTGAGGACGTCCCCCGTGAGGTCCTCGTCCCGGTCCTTCCGGAGGACACGCCCGCCATGTCGGCGTGGCTGAGCCAGCGTCGTGGCAGCCACGTCGACCTCAGGGTGCCCCGGCGTGGGGACAAGCGGGCCTTGATGGAGACGGTCGAGCGCAACGCCGGTCAGGCACTGGCCCGGCACAAGGTCGCCCGGGCGGGCGACCTCACCGCGCGCAGCCAGGCGCTCCAGGACATCCAGGAGGCGCTCGGGCTCGAGGACGCGCCGCTGCGGATCGAGTGCTTCGACATCTCGCACACCCAGGGGCAGGAGGTCGTCGGCTCGATGGTCGTCTTCGAGGACGGTCTGCCGCGCAAGTCCGAGTACCGGCGCTTCATCGTCCGAGGCGACGTCGGGGGACGCACGGACGACACCGCGGCGATGCACGAGGTGCTGACCCGCCGGCTGCGTCATCTGCTCACGGTCGACGGGCAGGCCACCGAGGCGAGCTCGGGGCCGCTCGACGAGGAGACCGGCCGGCCGCGCCGGTTCGCCTACCCGCCGAACCTCGTCGTCGTCGACGGGGGCGCCCCCCAGGTGGGCGCGGCCCAACGAGTCCTCGACGAGCTGGGTATCGACGACGTCGCCGTCGTGGGGCTCGCCAAGCGCCTCGAGGAGCTGTGGCTGCCGGGGGAGGACTTCCCTGTCCTCCTGCCGCGGACATCCGAGGGCCTCTATCTGCTCCAGCGGGTGCGGGACGAGGCACACCGTTTCGCCATCACCTTCCACCGGCAGCGCCGCAGCAAGGCCATGACGGCCTCGGCCCTCGACGGGATCCCAGGTCTCGGGCAGGCCCGCCGCAAGGCGCTGCTAACCCGGTTCGGGTCGGTCAAGCGGCTCCGTGCCGCCACCGTGGAGGAGCTGGTGGCGGTCCCGGGGATCGGCCCCTCGCTCGCCGCGCGACTTGCGGCAGAGTTGGGCCAGGACGATCAGGCACCCGCCGTGGACCCGCGGACCGGCGAGGTGCTGGACGAGGAGGAGCAGGCATGACGTCAGAGCAGGGGAGAGCGACCGGCGAGGTCGAGGAGCTGGCGGTCGACGAGATCCCGGAGATCTACGTCGTGACCGGCATGAGCGGCGCGGGTCGCTCCACCGTCGCCAAGGTCATGGAGGACGTCGGCTGGTACGTCATCGACAACCTCCCCACCGCGCTGCTGCCCCGGATCGTCGACCTCGCTGATGAGACCCGGCGGGGACCTGGCACGCCCGCACTGAAGGTGGGCGTCGTCGTCGACATCCGGGCGCCAGGGTTCGACGCGCTCGAGGAGTCGGTCGAGCGGCTCCGGGCGAAGGGGTGGAGCATCCGGCTGCTCTTCCTCGACGCCACCGACGAGGCGCTCGTCCGGCGCTTCGAGTCGGTCCGGCGACCGCACCCGTTGCAGCGCGGCGGACGGCTGCTCGACGGCATCCAGGCCGAGCGGCGACGCCTGTCCGACCTGCGCTCCGTCGCCGACATCGTCATCGACACCTCGGGCCTCAACGTCCACCAGCTCTCGCGGAAGATCCACCCCATCCTCACCTCGGACGCCGCGCACAACCTCCGCCTGGCGGTGATGTCCTTCGGGTTCAAGTACGGGGTGCCGCTCGACGCGGACTACGTCTTCGACATGCGCTGGCTGCCCAACCCCTTCTGGGTGCCCGAGCTGCGACCCTCCACCGGCCGGGAGGAGGCGGTCTCGTCCTTCGTCCTCGGCCAGGAGGGGGCGGCAGAGTTCCTCGACGCGGTGGTGCGGCTCTTCGAGCCGGTCCTCGCGGGGTACCTGCGGGAGCACCGGAAGTACGTGACGGTCGCCGTAGGGTGCACCGGCGGCAAGCACCGCAGCGTGGCGATGGCCGAGGCGCTCGCGCGCCGGCTCTCGGACACCTCGGTCGAGACCTTCGTCGTCCACCGCGACCTCGGACAAGAGTGAGGACAAGAGTGAGGACAGCAGTGAGATGACCGGATCGCTCGCCATCCCCGTCGGACCCCGCGTGGGCCGACCCCAGCCCGCTGTCGTCGCCCTCGGCGGCGGCCACGGTCTCGCCGTGACCCTCACGGCGCTGCGCCACATCACCGAGACGGTCACGGCGATCGTCACCGTCGCCGACGACGGGGGGTCGAGCGGGCGGCTGCGCGACGACTTCAGCGTCCTGCCCCCGGGTGACCTGCGGATGGCACTCACCGCGCTGTGCGACGACAGCGAGTGGGGTCACACCTGGAGCTCGGTCCTGCAGCACCGCTTCTCCGGCCCAGGGGACCTCGGCGGGCATGCCCTCGGCAACCTGCTCATCGTCGCGCTGTGGCAGCTGCACGAGGACCCGGTCGCCGGCCTCGACCTCGTCGGTCGCCTGCTCCAGGCCAGGGGCCGGGTGCTTCCGATGTCTGCGGTGCCGCTCGAGCTCAGGGCCCAGGTCAGGGGGCTGGACCCTGCCCACCCCGACGGCCTGAGCACGGTCGTCGGGCAGGTCGAGGTCGCCAAGACGCCGGGCCTCGTCGAGTCCATCGCCGTGCTGCCGCCCGACCCGCCCGCCCGACCTGAGGTGATCGACGCAGTGCGGAGCGCCGACGCGGTGGTCCTCGGACCAGGGTCGTGGTTCACCTCGGTGCTGACCCACCTCCTCGTGCCCGAGCTGCGTCGCGCGCTCGCCGAGACGCACGCCCACCGGGTGCTCACGCTCAACCTCGAGAGCACCGGCGAGACCCAGGGCTTCTCCGCGGTCCACCACCTCGAGGCGCTGGCGACCACGGCACCAGAGCTCACCCTCGAGACCGTGCTGGCGGACCCCTCCGTCGTCGAGGACCGCGCCGAGCTCGAGGAGGCGTGCGCCCGGGTCGGTGCCGAGCTCGTCGTCCTGCCGGTCGCCCAGACCGGGCGGCCCGGGGAGCACGATGCGCTGCGCCTCGGGGCGGCGTACCGTGACATCCTCGAGCTGGCCACCCGGTGACGGCCGGAGCACCGACGAGCAGGACAGGCAGGACGGACGCATGGCGATGACCGCGAAGGTCAAGGACGAGCTGAGCCGGCACGAGGTCACGAAGACCTGCTGCCGGAAGGCCGAGATCGCCGCGGTCCTCCGCTTCGCCGGTGGGCTGCACATCGTCGGCGGCCGGATCGTCATCGAGGCCGAGCTCGACACCGCCCAGGCCGCACGTCGGCTGCGCCGCGACATCGCCGACGTGTACGGCCACCAGTCCGAGCTCATGGTCCTGGCGGCCGGAGGCCTGCGCCGTGGGTCCCGGTACGTCGTGCGGGTGACCGAGGAGGGCGAGGCGCTGGCCCGCCAGACCGGGCTCGTCGACGGTCGCGGACGTCCTGTCCGGGGTCTGCCGCCGAAGGTCGTCGGCGGCGCACAGTGCGACGCCGCGGCGGCCTGGCGGGGGGCCTTCCTCGCGCACGGCAGCCTCACCGAGCCGGGCCGCTCGTCGTCGCTCGAGGTCACCTCCCCCGGCCCGGAGGCGGCCCTGGCGCTCGTCGGAGCCGCTCGCCGGATGGGGCTCGCCGCGAAGGCCCGCGAGGTCAGGGGCGTGGACCGGGTCGTCATCCGCGACGGCGACGCGATCAGTGCGCTCCTCGTGCGCCTCGGCGCGCACGATGCCGTCCTGGCGTGGGAGGAGCGGCGGATGCGCCGCGAGGTCCGTGCGACCGCGAACCGGCTGGCGAACTTCGACGACGCCAACCTTCGACGCTCGGCCCGGGCGGCCGTCGCAGCGGGAGCCCGGGTGCAGCGAGCCCTGGAGATCCTCGGCGACGACATCCCGGACCATCTCCGCGAGGCGGGGCAGCTCCGCGTCGAGCACAAGCAGGCCAGCCTCGAGGAGCTCGGTCGGCTCGCCGACCCGCCGATGACCAAGGACGCGGTTGCAGGGCGGATCCGCCGACTGCTCGCGATGGCGGACAAGCGGGCGGCCGATCTCGGCATCCCCGACACCGAGGCGTCGTTGACGCCCGACATGCTCGACGGCTGACGGACCGTTCTCGCCGGTCGAGACGAGGTGGACCCCTTCGTCCCGGATGGTGCACCGGTGCACCGGGCGACCGGGCGAACCCATAGGGTGGGAGGTGCACCCACGGCCGCTGAGTCGCGGCCACTCCGTCACCTGGAAGGCAGCACTGTGACTGTTCGTGTAGGGATCAACGGCTTCGGCCGCATCGGCAAGAACTTCTACCGCGCCGTCGTCGCGTCGGGCGCGGACATCGAGATCGTCGCCGCGAACGACCTCATGGACAACAAGACCCACGCCCACCTGCTGAAGTACGACTCGATCCTCGGCCGGCTTGAGGGTGACGTCACGTACGACGACGAGTCGATCAGCGTCGGCGGCAAGCGCATCCGCATCTTCGAGGAGAAGGACCCGGCGAAGATCGACTGGGCCTCCGAGAACGTCGACATCGTCGTCGAGGCGACCGGCTTCTTCACCGACGCCAACGCCGCCAAGGCGCACCTCGACGGGGGCGCCAAGAAGGTCATCATCTCCGCCCCGGCGAAGAACGAGGACATCACCATCGTCATGGGCGTCAACGACGACCTGTACGACAGCAGCAAGCACACGATCATCTCCAACGCGTCGTGCACGACGAACTGCCTCGCCCCGATGGCCAAGGCGCTCAACGACGCCCTCGGCATCGAGCGTGGTCTCATGACGACGATCCATGCGTACACCGGCGACCAGCGACTCCACGACGCGCCGCACAAGGACCTGCGTCGCGCCCGGGCCGCCGCGCTCAACATCGTCCCGACGTCGACCGGTGCGGCCAAGGCCGTCGCCCTCGTCCTGCCCGAGCTCAAGGGCAAGCTCGACGGCTATGCCCTTCGCGTGCCGACCCCGACCGGCTCGGCCACCGACCTCACCTTCACGGCCGGCCGTGAGACCACGGTCGAGGAGGTCAACGAGATCGTCAAGAAGGCCGCGGCCGAGGGCCCGATGAAGGGCAAGCTCGTCTACACCGAGGACCCGATCGTCTCCAAGGACATCGAGACCGACCCGGCGAGCTGCATCTTCGACGCCGGCCTGACGAAGGTCATCGGCGACCAGGTCAAGGTCGTCGGCTGGTACGACAACGAGTGGGGCTACTCCAACCGCCTCATCGACCTCTGCCTGCTCGTCGGCGAGAGCCTCTGAGCGACCCACGTACCGAAAGGCACCGGAACCCGTGAAGACCATCGCTGACCTCGGCGACCTGCGCGGCAAGCGCGTCCTCGTCCGATCCGACCTCAACGTCCCGCTCGACGGCGAGACGATCACCGACGACGGCCGCATCCGGGCCTCGGTGCCCACCATCAAGAGCCTGTCCGAGGCGGGCGCACGCGTCGTCGTGTGCGCCCACCTCGGGCGGCCGAAGGGGTCCCCGGACCCGCAGTACTCCCTCCGGCCCGTCGCGGCTCGCCTCGGTGAGCTGCTCGGCCAGGAGGTCACCTTCGTCGAGGAGACCGTCGGCGCCTCTGCCGAGCAGGCCGTCGCCGGCCTTGGTGACGGCGACGTCGCCCTCCTCGAGAACCTCCGCTTCAACGCGGGAGAGACGAGCAAGGACGACGAGGAGCGCGGCACCTTCGCCGACGCCCTCGCCGCCCTCGCCGACGCCTACGTCTCCGACGGCTTCGGCGTCGTCCACCGCAAGCAGGCCTCCGTCTACGACGTCGCGACCCGGCTGCCCGCCGCGCTCGGCGGTCTCGTCCAGGCCGAGGTCGACGTCCTCAAGCGCCTCACCGAGGACCCGCAGCGCCCCTACGCCGTCGTCCTCGGCGGGGCGAAGGTCTCCGACAAGCTCGGGGTCATCGACAACCTCCTCGACACCGCCGACCGCCTGCTCATCGGTGGTGGCATGGTCTTCACCTTCCTCAAGGCCCAGGGTCACGAGGTCGGCAAGAGCCTCCTCGAGGAGGACCAGGTCGAGGTCGTCAAGGGCTACCTCGAGCGCGCCGAGCGCGACGGTGTCGAGATCGTCCTGCCGACGGATGTCGTCGCCGCGACCGAGTTCTCCGCCGAGGCGGAGCACGACGTCGTCACCGCCGACGCCATCCCGGCCGACCGGATGGGCCTCGACATCGGCCCCGACTCGGGCACGCTCTTCGCGGAGAAGCTGCGCGACTGCAAGACCGTCTTCTGGAACGGCCCGATGGGGGCCTTCGAGATGGCGCCGTACTCGGCCGGCACGAAGGCCGTCGCCGAGGCGCTCGTCGAGGCGACGAAGGGCGGCGCCCTCACCGTCGTCGGTGGCGGTGACTCCGCGGCCGCCGTGCGGCAGCTCGGCTTCGCCGACTCCGACTTCGGCCACATCAGCACCGGCGGCGGCGCGTCGCTGGAGTACCTCGAGGGCAAGCAGCTCCCGGGTCTGACCGTTCACGAGGAGAAGTGATGGCGCAGCGCACCCCGCTCATGGCGGGCAACTGGAAGATGAACCTCGACCACATGCAGGCGGCGCACCTGGTCCAGAAGCTCGACTGGACGCTGCGCGACGGCAAGCACGACTTCGGGGCCGTCGAGGTTGTCGTCCTCCCGCCGTACACCGATCTCCGCTCGGTGCAGACCCTCGTCGATGGCGACAAGCTCGCGCTCCGCTATGGCGCGCAGGACCTGTCGCAGCATGACTCGGGCGCCTACACCGGTGAGATCTCGGGTGCCTTCCTCGCCAAGCTCGGCTGCACCTACGCCGTCGTCGGGCACAGCGAGCGGCGCCAGTACCACGCCGAGACCGACGAGGTCGTCGCTGCCAAGGCGGCCGCGGCCTACCGGCACGGGATCGTCCCGATCGTCTGCGTCGGCGAAGGGCTTGAGGTCCGGCAGGCCGGCACCCACGTCGAGCACGTCGTCGCCCAGGTGCGCGGCTCGCTCGCCGGTCTGACCGACGAGCAGCTGAAGACCGTCGTCGTCGCCTACGAGCCCGTCTGGGCCATCGGCACGGGCGAGGTCGCCACGCCCGAGGACGCGCAGGAGGTGTGCGCCGCGGTCCGTGAGACCCTCGCCGAGACGACCTCGCAGGAGATCGCCGACGGCATCCGCGTCCTCTACGGCGGATCGGTGAAGTCCGGCAACGTTGCCGCGATCATGGCCGGTGTCGACGTCGACGGGGCACTCGTCGGCGGCGCCTCGCTCACGA
>JBHWMJ010000186.1:0-6926 GCA_043423105.1 Marihabitans sp. | reverse complement strand
GCGCGACGTCACGATCCTCGGCGAGCCGGCGAAGTCCGGTCTGCCCGCTGACCCAGGGCAGGAGGGCAAGGGTGAGATCCACCTCGTGCACCTCTACCCGCGCGAGATGAGCATCTACGGCGACCTCGGCAACACCCGTTGTCTCGCCGCGCGCATCCGCCGCCACGGATACGTGCCGGTCGTCCACCAGCACCACCCTGGCGAGACCTTCCCCGAGCGGGTCGACCTCGTCGTCGGCGGCGGTGGCCAGGATTCGGGCCAGGTCAAGGTCGAGGCCGACCTCGCGGTCATCGGCGACCGGCTCCGCGCCCTCGCCGACGAAGGCGCCGCGATGCTCATGATCTGCGGGATGTACCAGCTCTTCGGCAACGCCTTCATCACCGTCGAGGGCAAGCGGCTGCCCGGCCTCGGCATCCTCGAGGTCACGACCCAGGGCAACGAGCAGCGGATGATCGGCCCGGTCGTCCTCGCGACCGACCACGGCGACGTCGTCGGCTACGAGAACCACTCCGGCTCGACGACCCTCGGGCCCGGCCAGGCCCCCTTCGGGCGGGTCCGTCACGGCATGGGTAACAACGGGACCGACGGCACGGAGGGCGCGATCCGTGGCCACGTCGTCGGCTCCTACCTCCACGGCCCGATCCTGCCCGCGAACCCGCAGCTCGCCGACGCGCTCATCGGGTGGGCCGCCGAGCACGCGACGGGATCGCCCTTCGTCCCGGGCGAGCTCGACGACGAGGTGGCCCGGCAGGCCCAGCAGCGCCAGGTCCGCCGACTGCTCACCTAGGAGGCGTCGGCCTCGGCGAGCTCCTCGCCGGAGGCCTTCGGCATGAGCGACCACGCCAGCCAGCCCAGCGCTCCGAGCGGCACCTCCATGAGGTGCGTGAAGATCGAGAAGAGCACGACCCCTGCCATCGCGGCCGCCGGGTCGGCACCCCACGCCACGAGCGCCGCCGCCGTGCCGGTCTCGGTCACGCCGAGGCCACCCGGGGTGACGCCGACCGCCGTGAGCAGCCGGCCGATCGCGTACGCCGCGAAGAGCTGACCGAAGGGGAGCTCGATCCCGGTCGCCTCCGTGCACAGGAGGAAGAGCACGTAGTACAGGCCGAAGAAGCCGACCATCCCGAGCGTCATCTTCAGCCAGCCTGAGGCGACGGTGTCAGCGACCTGGCTGCGCAGCGTCGCCAGCCCTTGCTCGACCCGGTCCGCGTGGCCGCGGCGCACGAGCCGGATCACCCGGTCGATCCAGCTGCCGGCCAGCCGGGCGCCCCGGTCGGTCGCGACGGCGAGGACGAAGACGGCCAGGACGATCCCGCCGGTGAGGATCGCCGCCCACGCGGCCTCGCGCATCCGTGGTGGCAGGTCGGTCGCGCCCCACGAGAGGCCGAGGATCGCGATGATCGGCAGGGCCGCACGGGAGAGGACGTTCCACACGCCGGTGACCACGGCCATCGTCGTCACACGCGCCGCGGAGAAGCCCCACGACTTCGCGATCGTGTACGTCGCCGCGAGACCGACCGCGCCGCCGCCGGGCAAGAGGTTGCTCACGGACGAGCCGCAGAGGTTGAGGATGAGCGCTCGCAGGTGCGACAGGCCGGGCATCGCGCCGACCATGACGAAGGTGTAGCAGTAGAGCCCGGCGACCACGAGGCTGGTGAAGAGCAGCGCCTGCGCCGGGTGGACGGTGCCGAGCACGCCGAAGACCTCGCTCCACGACGTCTTCGCAAAGTACGGCAGCCCCCAGATGAGCATGACGGCGGCAAGCCCGAGCCCGACGAGCGCCTGGACGACCCGCTTGACCGGGACGCGACGGGGCGCGGTCGTCGTGCTCACCGGAGGTCCTCGAAGACGTCGCGTCGGATCGCTGAGCCGGCTGGCAGGTCCGGGTCGCGGTACCACTCGCGGCCGAGGACGAGGTCGTAGAGCGGGCGGGGGATCCGCAGGAGCATGCCCAGCGTCCGGTCGCCGTCGCCGCTCGCCTGGCTCGCGTGCGCCCGCATCGACGCGCGCTTGGCGCGGATGTGCCCCCGGATCGAGATGCGGTGAGTGACCTCGTTGCGGGCGGAGTAGGCGTGGTCGAAGGACGCTCGGTCGAACTCCGGGGGGAAGCGGTAGACCTTCGAGACGAGGTCGATCGCCCGGGTCATCGCGTCGCGCGGGATCGTCGCCTCGAGGACGCGAAGGGGGAGCCCGCTCGCCTCGCGGTACCGTCGGGCGGCCTCGGCGCCGACCTCGTGGACGCGGACGTGGTCACGGTGCCCGTAGCCGCCGTTGCGGTCGTAGGTGAGGAGCACGTCGGCGTGCTCCTCGGCGAGGATGGCGACGACCCGGTCCGCGGCCTGCTCGAGCGGCACCCGGACGAACCGGGTCTGGCCCGGCGGGTCGGGGTAGACCTCCTCGCCGCTGCCGGAGTCGGCGTAGCCGAGCTCGACGACGCGGGCGACGCCAAGCGCCTCGGCGCTCCCGGCGAGCTCGGCGTGACGGGTCGAGGCGAGCGCGTCCCCCTTCGCCCCGAAGGTCTCGTCGGCCAGCCCGAGCGCTCCGTCCGTGGCGACGACGAGGACGACACGGTGGCCCTGCGCCGCCGCGCGAGCCATCGTGCCGGCGGTGAGGAGGGCCTCGTCGTCGGGGTGGGCGTGCAGGGCGACGAGCGTCCGGCGACCCGGGGTCTGCGAGGTCATCGGGGCAACCCTCCCACACGCTGCGGCGGTCGCCTGGCACCCTTGGCCGCGTGAAGGTCGCCCTGCTCTCGGACTGCTACCCGCCCCGGGTCGGCGGCATCGAGTCGCAGGTGAGCGACCTCGCCGCACGGCTCGTCGGGGCAGGGCACGAGGTCGAGGTATTCACCGCCACCACTGGGCCGAAGGGGGAGTGCCGCGGGGCGGTCGAGGCGGTTGCCGTCGACGGTGGGCTCGTGCGGGTGCACCGGCTCGCCGAGCCGCTGCTCGGCGGACTGCCGGTCAACCCCTTCGCCGTGGGGGAGATGCGTCGCCGGCTCGCGACCGGGGGGTTCGACGTCGCGCACGTCCACGTCGGGGTGGTCTCGCCCTTCGCGTGGGACGCGGCGCGTGTCGCGACCGGGCTCGGGCTGCCGACCGCGCTGACCTGGCACTGCGTTCTCGACCGCGCGGGGGTCGTGTACCGCGTGAGCGGTGTGCTCCGACGCTGGGTCGAGCGCGGGGCGGTGCTCTCTGCGGTGTCGAGCTTCGCGGCCCGGCAGGCCGCCGCGGCGGCACCCGCCGGCACGGAGGTCGCCGTGCTGCCCAACGCGATCGACCTCGATGCATGGCGCCCCCGAGAGCGCCCGTTACCGCTCCGTCGGTGGGGTGATCACGACACTTACGGAGCGGTGGGCGCAGTCCCAGGTGGCGCGGTCGCCAGGGCGAAGGGGGAGGAGGTCCGGCTCGTCTCGACGATGCGCCTGGCTCCGCGCAAGCGGCCCGTCGAGCTCGTCGAGGCCTTCGCCGCAGCCGGGGTGGCCGACCGCGCGCGGCTCGAGATCATCGGCGACGGTCAGCTGCGGGGACGGGTGGCGCAGCGGGTCACCGACCTCGGCCTCACCGGGCGGGTCATTCTCCGGGGGAGGGTTGAGCGATCCGAGCTCCGTGAGTCCTACGCCCGCGCCCACGGGTACCTCGCCCCGACCCGGCTGGAGGCCTTCGGCATCGCGGTCCTCGAGGCCCGGGCCGCGGGCCTGCCCGTCGTCGCGATGGCCGGCTCCGGTGTCGACGACATCGTCGAGCACGAGGTCGACGGCCTCCTCGTCCCCGACGACACGGCGCTGACCGCCGCGATCCGGAGGGTCGTCGACGACGTCGACTGGCGCGGCCGCGTCGCCGAGCACAACCGCAGCGTCCCTCCCCCCCAGACCTGGGGCACGGTGCTCGCCGACGTCGAGGCCGAGTACCGCCGAGCCCAGGAGGCGCGATGAGCGTCCGGCTCCGGGTCGTCCCGACCGCCGGCGACGAAGGAGAGATCGTCCCCCTTCGCCACGGCCTCGACCCGCGTGCCGCCCTGGCCGACGCGGGCTGGCACGAGCCCACCTGGCTGCGGGCCAGCCGACCCGACGATGAGCCCGGCGTCGTCATCGTCGACGTCGCTGCCCGACGGGGCGAGCCCATCGCGGCCGCCGAGCCGGCCCTCGTCGCCGCCGACCCGGCTCTCGTCGTCGCCGACGGTGAGCAAGCGGTGCCGCACCAGCGGCTCGCGGCGTACGCCGTCGTCGTCGAGGGCGACGCCGTGCTCCTCACCCAGCTCTCGGAGCGGGTGCACCTCGTCCCCGGGTGGTGGAACCTCCCAGGCGGGGGCATCGACCCCGGGGAGGACCCCGTCGCCGGGCTCGTCCGCGAGGTCTGGGAGGAGACCGACCAGCGGCTCCAGCCGGGCGAGCTGCTCGACGTCCATGCCCAGCACTGGCTCGGGCGAGCGCCGTCCGGGACGCTCGAGGACTTCCAGGCGATCCGGCTGATCTACTCCGGGCGCGTGCGCGCCCCTTCGCCGCCGCTGGTCCACGACGTCGGCGGCTCGACCGCCCAGGCCCGGTGGGTCCCGCTCGCCGAGCTCGACGACCTGCCGCTCGTCAGCACGATCACCCTGCTGCGCGAGGCCGGACGGCTGCGAGGTGACCCACGCACGTAGGCTGCTGCCTCATGGACGCCCTGCACCTGCTGCTGTACATCGCCCACATGATCGCCATGGTCGCCCTGGTCGTGGGCGCCGTCGTGCCGCCCCAGAGCGGCCGGCTGATCCAGGTCTGGTCTGCTCGCGTGCAGCTCCTCCTCGGCCTGCTCCTCGTCGCCGTCCTCGAGATGGGGCGCGACGAGGGCGACCCCTCACTCAACCACACGAAGATCGGCGTCAAGCTGCTCGTCATGATCGCCGTCGTCGCGCTCGCGGAGATCGCCAACAAGAAGCACCAGCGCGGCGAGCCGAGCCAGAACCTCGCCTACGCCGCGGCCGGCCTGACGATCGTCAACGCCGCCATCGCCTTCCTCTGGTGACCTGACGCGACGAACGACGAAGGGGTGGCTGCGGCCACCCCTTCGCCGTTCGTGCGCGCGTGGGGGATCAGGGGACGAGCAGGAGCTTGCCGGTCGAGCGCCGGCCCTCGAGGTCCGCGTAGGCCTGGGCGGCGTCTCCCCAGGAGTAGCGCCCGCCGACGTGCACCTCGAGCCGTCCGTCGGCGACCGCGCCGAGGACGTCGGCGGACCGCCCGCGCAGCTCCTCGGGCGTCGCGATGTGGTGGAGCAGGGTCGGCCGGGTGAGGAAGAGCGATCCGCCCGAGTTGAGCCGCTGGATGTCGAAGGGGGGCACCTGGCCGCTCGCGCCACCGAAGAGCACCATGAGCCCGCGTGGCCGCAGCGACGCCAGCGAGGCGTCGAAGGTCGACTGCCCCACCCCGTCGTACGCGACGTCGACACCGTCGCGGCCGAGCCGGTGCGCGGCGGCGCGGACCGCCGCGGCGAGGGCATCGGTCCCCTCGACGGACCGGTAGTTGATGACCTCGGCCGCGCCGAGCGCGCGAGCGGCCTGGCACTTCTCGTCGGTGCCCGCGGTCGCGACGACCTGCCCGCCGAGGTCGGTGATCATCTGCACGAGCAGCCGCCCGACACCACCCGCCGCGGCGTGGACGAGGGCGAGCGTCCCCTCGCCGACCTCGTACGTCGACCGGGTGAGGAAGTGCGCGGTTAGTCCCTGCATGATGACCGCCGCCGCGGTCTCGAGGTCGACGCCGTCGGGTACCGGCACGACCGACTCCGCTGGCGCAACGGCGATCTCTGCCGCAGAGCCGAGCATGAAGGGCCAGGCAACCCGGTCGCCGGGGACGAGGTCGGTCACCCCTTCGCCTACCGACCGCACGACGCCCGCCCCCTCGTTGCCGATGACGAAGGGGGCCTCGGTGGGGTACACCCCTTCGCGCTGGTAGACGTCGATGAAGTTGACGCCGACGGCCGCCATCTCCACGGCGACCTCGCCGGGACCCGGGGACGGCTCGAGGCGGTGCTCGACGGCAAGGACGTCACCGCCACCGTTGCGGGTGGCGACGAGGGCGCGGATGTCAGACATGGTCGGAGCCTCTCAGAGACGCGACGACGTCGTCGAGCATGGTCTGCGTGAGGCGCCCGGTGAAGGTGTTCTGCTGGCTCACGTGGTAGCAGCCGACGAGGGCGACCTCGCGGCCGGTGGGCGTCACGAGGGTGGCGCGGGCACCGTGCCCGAAGCGTGGCTTGGGGCGTGGCACCTCCCAGCCCGCGTCGCGGACCGCGGCGATCGTCGCGTCCCACCCGATCGACCCGAGGCACATGATGGAGCGGACGTGCGGCTCGGAGAGGGCGAGGTCGGCGAGCAGCCACGGCGCGCAGGTGGCCTTCTCGGTGGTCGTCGGCTTGTTCTGCGGCGGGGCGCAGCGCACCGGGGCGACGATCCGGGTGTCGACGAGCTCGAGGCCGTCGCCGGCGTGGGTGGAGTCGGGCTGGGTCGCCAGGCCCGCCCGGTGGAGGGCGGCGTAGAGCCAGTCGCCGGAGCGGTCCCCGGTGAAGTTCCGTCCGGTCCGGTTCGCGCCGTGCGCGGCGGGGGCCAGGCCGACGATGAGCACGGAGGCGTCGACCGGGCCGACGGCGGGCACCGGACGCCCCCAGTACGGCTGGTCGGCGAAGGCGGCCCGCTTGGTGACCGCGACCTCCTCGCGCCACCCGACGAGACGGGGGCAGGCGCGGCACACGGAGATCCGGCCGGCGAGCTCGTGCGGTCCGACCGCCCCCTTCGCCAGGCGGCGCACCTGGGCAGCGGTCCGGGCGACCGGGGTCTCGTCGGTGGCGGGGTCGTCGGGCCACCCTTGGCCCGGCGGCACCGGTGAGGCGAAGGGAGTACCCGTCACCGGGTGGGGCAGCCGGGGTCCCTGAGGGCGACTCATGGTTCGCTGAGTC
>JBHWMJ010000286.1:0-4405 GCA_043423105.1 Marihabitans sp. | reverse complement strand
TTTGTGGGCCGCTGCCGGACGCGGCTGCCGCACCGGGCGACCCGGGCGAGGCCGCCCGGATTGGCGGCGAGGCATGATCGAACACGTGTTCGATCATAAGGGACTCGACCGACCGCGGTCACGCCTCCTCTGCGAGGTCGGCGAGCGCCGTACCGGCCACGGTCATCGCTGTCTGCCGGTGGGTGCCGCCTGGACCGGGCGCACGGAGACCTCCTCGATCATCGCCTCCGGTGGCGCATCGACCGCGAGCCGGACGGCCGCCGCGACCGAGGCAGGGCGGAGGTGGTCGTCGGCGACGTAGTCGCGGCCTCGGCCTGCCTGGAGCTCGACCTGCATGTCGGTATCGACCCGACCAGGGTGGACCGAGCTGACCCTGACCCGGCCGCGCTCCTCCTCGCGGAGCGCGTCGGTCAGGGCACGCAGGGCGAACTTCGAGGCCGCGTACGACCCGCCGCCAGGGTTGGAGCGGTGCCCCGACCCGGAGTTGATCGCGACGACGGTGCCGCCGGCGGCACGCAGCGCCGGGAGGAGACGTCGGGTCAGGTCGGCGACGGCGACGACGTTGACCTCGTACTGGTGGCGCCAGTCCTCGCGCGTCAGCTCGGCGAGGGCGCCGGTGCGGGCGACTCCCGCGCTGTGGACGAGCACGGCGAGGCCCTGCTGGAGCAGGTGCTCGACCCGCTCGACGGCGTCCGCCGTCGACGCGTCGTCGGTGAGATCGGCGACGAAGGGGTGAGCCTGCCCCCCCTTCGCCCGTAGCTCCTCGACAACCTGGCCGACGGACTCCGCGTCGCGGCCGCCGACGAGGACGGAGTGGGTGGTGACGAGGTCGTCGCAGACGGCGCGCCCGATCCCGCGGCTGCCGCCGGTGACGAGGGCGACGGGTCGGTCTGACGAAGACATCATCATGAATCCTCAGTCTACGAGCCCAGTCGTCCGACGGCACGGCTCAGGTGATCGCGGTACGTCGCCAGCTCGGCGATCAGCTCTGCCACAGAGCGCTCCTGCTCGAGGAGGCCGACGGCCTGCCCGGCGTACACCGGCGCCTCGGACGGGTCGTTGCGCTGGCGCGCCGCCGTCACCCGCTCGGTAACCCCGTACGGGTCGCCGGCGGCCAGGCTTGCGACGAGCTCGTCGACGCGCCCTTCCCACTTGTCGGTCACCTCGTTGCGCAGCGCCCGGCCCCCGTGGTCCGGCGGCCACCCCAGGCGCAGCGCCCGGTCGAAGACGCTGGAGTAGATCGTCTCGTCGGCACCCGCGGCGATCACGGCGGCCTTGAGCTCCGGTGCGAAGGGGCTCTCGGTGCAGACCGTGAAGCCGGTGCCGACCCACGCTCCGACCGCACCGGCAGCCAGGACCGCGGCCAGACCTCGGCCGGTCGCGACACCTCCCGCGGCGAGGACCGGGGTGTCGCCAGCGACCTCGAGCACCTGCTGCAGCAGCGGCAGGGTCGCCACCACCCCGCGGCCGTGGCCTCCCCCTTCGCTCCCCCGCGCGACAAGCAGATCGATCCCGCAGCCCAGCGCCCGCCGTGCCTCCTCCACCGTCCCGACCTGGACCGCCAGCAGCACGCTCGCGTCCGCCGCGCGCGCCCGGCGCACCGGCTCCTCGGGGTCGCCGAAGCTCAGCGAGACGAGGGACGGTCGGTGCTCGAGCACCGCCTCGAGCACCCCGGGCAGATCGAGCTGCTGCCAGTTCAGCAACCCGACGCCGAAGGGCCGCTCCCCCAGCTCACCGCACGCCGTGCGAACCGACTCTGCGGTGGCACCGTAGGCGACGCTGATCGTGCCCAGGGCGCCGGCGTCGCTCACCGCGGCCGCGAGCCGGGTGTCGCTCGCCCCGGCCATGGGCGCCTGGACGACGGGCAGCACCCGTCCGGCAAGGAGGTCGTCGAGCCAGCTCATGAACGAGGACGCTACCGGCGGTAGCAGACAGGCGAAGGGGCCCGGGTCACCGTCGGCGACCGGGCCCCTTCGCGCCAGCTGCGTGATCAGCTCACGAGCGAGCGCAGGACGTACTGGAGGATGCCGCCGTTGCGGAAGTAGTCCGCCTCGCCGGGGGTGTCGATCCGCACGACCGCGTCGAACTCGACCGGCTCACCACCGTCCTTCGTGGCCGTGACCTTGACCGTCTTCGGCGTCGAGCCCTCGTTGAGCGCGGTGATGCCCGCGATGTCGAAGGTCTCGGTGCCGTCGAGGCCGAGCGACTCGGCGCTCTCCCCCTCCGGGAACTGCAGCGGGATGACGCCCATGCCGATGAGGTTGGAGCGGTGGATGCGCTCGTAGGACTGCGCGATGACCGCCTTCACGCCGAGGAGCGAGGTGCCCTTCGCGGCCCAGTCGCGCGACGACCCGGAGCCGTACTCCTTGCCGGCGAGCACGACGAGCGGGACCCCGGCCTCGAGGTAGGCCTCGCTCGCCTCGAAGATCGTCGTCTGCTCGCCGTCGGCGAGGAAGTTGCGGGTGAAGCCGCCCTCGACGCCGTCGAGCAAGAGGTTCTTCAGCCGGATGTTGGCGAAGGTGCCACGGATCATCACCTCGTGGTTGCCACGGCGCGACCCGTACGAGTTGAAGTCCTTGCGGTCGACGCCGTGCTCGGCGAGGTACGTGCCCGCCGGGCTGTCGGCCTTGATCGCACCAGCGGGGCTGATGTGGTCGGTGGTCACCGAGTCGCCGAGCAGCGCGAGGACGCGCGCGCCGGAGATGTCCTCGACCGGCGCCGGCTCCTGCTCCATGCCCTCGAAGTACGGGGGCTTGCGGACGTACGTCGAGTCGGCGTCCCACTCGAAGGTGTCACCCTCGGGCGTGTCCAGGCCCTGCCACCGCTCGTCACCGGCGAAGACGTCGGCGTACTTCTCGGTGAACATCTCCTGGTTCACCGCCTGGTCGATCGTGCTCTGCACGTCGGCCGGGGCGGGCCAGATGTCGGCGAGGAAGACGTCCTTGCCGTCGCTGTCCTGGCCGAGCGGCTCGGACTCGAAGTCGAAGTCCATCGTGCCGGCGAGGGCGTAGGCGATGACGAGGGGCGGCGACGCGAGGTAGTTCATCTTCACGTCGGGGTTGATCCGGCCCTCGAAGTTCCGGTTGCCGGAGAGCACCGAGGTGACGGCGAGGTCGCCCTCGTTGACCGCCTGCGAGACCTCCTCGATGATCGGGCCCGAGTTGCCGATGCACGTCGTGCAGCCGTAGCCGACGAGGTGGTAGCCGAGCTTCTCGAGGTAGGGCCACATGCCGGCCTTCTCGTAGTACTCGGTGACGACCTTCGAGCCGGGGGCCATCGACGTCTTGACCCAGGGCTTGACCTCGAGGCCGCGCTCGACAGCGTTCTTCGCGAGCATGGCGGCGGCCATCATCACCGAGGGGTTCGAGGTGTTGGTGCAGCTCGTGATCGAGGAGATGACGACGTGCCCGTGGTCGATCTCGACCTCGGTGCCGTCGATGGTGACCTTGACCGGGTTGCTCGCGCGGTCGCCGTTGCTCCGGGGCTCGGAGTGCGACGGCTTGCCCGCGGTCTGGGAGGCCTCGGTGGCGTCGTGGCTCGGGGCGTCGGACGCCGGGAAGGTGTCGATCAGCTCCTTGTCGACGGAGCTCTTCTCGATGCCGTTGCCGTTGACGACGTAGTTCTTGAGGTCGCCGCGGAACTGCTTCTTCGCCTCGCTGACCGAGATCCGATCCTGGGGGCGCTTCGGGCCGGCGATCGAGGGGACGACCGTCGAGAGGTCGAGCTCGAGCTTCTCGGAGAAGCGGGGCTCCTGCGACGGGTCGTGCCACATGCCCTGCTCCTTGGCGTACGCCTCGACGAGCGCGAGCTGCTCCTCGCTGCGGCCGGTGAGGCGCAGGTAGTCCAGGGTCACGGCGTCGATGGGGAACATCGCCGCCGTCGAGCCGAACTCGGGGCTCATGTTGCCGATGGTGGCGCGGTTGGCCAGCGGCACCTCGGAGACGCCCTCGCCGTAGAACTCGACGAACTTGCCGACGACACCGTGGTCGCGGAGCATCTCGGTGATCGTTAGGACGACGTCGGTGGCGGTGGCGCCGGAGGGGATCGAGCCGGAGAGCTTGAAGCCGACGACCCGCGGGATGAGCATCGAGACGGGCTGGCCGAGCATGGCCGCCTCAGCCTCGATACCGCCGACGCCCCAGCCGAGCACGCCCAGGCCGTTGATCATCGTGGTGTGGGAGTCCGTGCCGATTACGGTGTCCGGGTAGGCCGTGAGGACGCCGTCCTGGTCGCCCTGGAACACCACGCGCGCCAGGTACTCAAGGTTGACCTGGTGGACGATGCCGGTGCCCGGGGGGACGACCTTGAAGTCGTCGAAGGCGGTCTGGCCCCAGCGGAGGAACTGGTAGCGCTCCTCGTTGCGGCCGTACTCGAACTCGACGTTGCGCTCGAAGGCGTCGCGGCG
>JBHWMJ010000156.1:0-14868 GCA_043423105.1 Marihabitans sp. | reverse complement strand
CATCGTCGCCCACCTCGTCGTCCGGGCCCCGGATCACCATGGAGACGCTGGCCGCGGCGCTGCCGCAGGAGGGCGACATCCCGGGCACGTACTTCAGCGTCGAGTGCCGCAGCCTGCAGGAGCCGTGCGCCGACCTGTGGGGGGTCGGGGTCGTGGTGTCGGAGGATCCGGCGAGCACGAGCAAGAAGGGTGGGCGGATCGCGATCTACCCCGAGGCAGGCACCGGGTCGAGCGTCCCCCCGGCAGAGGCCTTCGCATCGGCGCAGGAGAAGTGCCGCCCAGAGGAGTTCGACGTCGAGCCCTCCTTCGACCCTCGCGGCCTGGGGCCGCACGGTCGGAACGGTGAGCGAGGGAAGTCGACCCCCCTGCCCGCGGACATCACCGGGTGGCAGACCGTGTCGTGCGTGCGTGACTTCGTCACCTACGTCGCTGCCCCGGGGTCGACGGTGACGGATCCTGAGTACGTCGACACCGGCACCCGGCAGGAGGCCTCAACGGCCGCGCTCGGCAAGACCGAGACCGGCGAGGACATCATCGTCATCGTCACCGCGGGGAACCCCGAGGCGCTCGAGGATCTCCAGGACGGGTTCTTCGAGCGGCTCGAGGACGAGGCCGGTTGAGGAGCCGGGAACACGTGGTTGGTAGGACGCCCCGGGTGCATGGGGTTCACGCCCCCTCGGCAACGGCGTGTCGGGTGATCTCGGCGAGCCGGTCGAAGATGACGTCGACGTCGGCGCTCGGGAAGACCTGGTCGGGGCCGGTCGGCGCGTGGTCGGTGAAGGGTGACTCGTAGAGCCGCCCGGGCTCGACGGTGCCGTTGGCGGTCAGCTCTTCGATGATCAGCCCGACGAAGCGCACCTGGTCGACGGTGAAGCGCTCCCCGTCGAGGAACTCCGCGAAGGCCTCGTTGGCGGCTGCCCGGTCGAGACCGATGAGCGAGCGGACGAAGAGCCCCAGACCGCCCTCCGAAGCACGCGCCAGCTCCCCTTCGCCCGCGCCGGCGGCGACGAGCATCGTCTCCAGCGCCGAGAGGTCCTCGCCGGTGAGTTGCCGGTTGCGACGCAGACGCTGCAGCGCCACGTGCGACTCGTGCTCACGCAGGTACGCCTGGGCCTTCGCCCGGAAGCGCTCGAAGCTCATCCCAGGCGTCGTCCCGGGCAGGTCGATCTGCGTCGCCTCCCCGAGCGTGTCCTCGAAGTCGGTATAGATCGGGTTGCGGCGCGTCTTCCCGACGAACTGCACCAGCCCGCGCATCCGAAGCCGCAGGTGCTCGAGCATCGGCAGGGTCACGTCAACCCACCACTCGTCTCCCGACACCGCCTCGAGCAGCACCGCCTGCGCCGCGACCGACGGGATCGCCGTCTGCGACAGCAGCGCCGTCGTCAGAGCCTGGACCGTTTCGCGGATGCGCTCGGCCGCCCCCGCATCCCCCTCGAGCTGCGCCAGCTGCCGACGAAGCATCAAGAGGTCGAAACGCTTCGCGGCCTCGTCTGCGTCCCGCACCGACGACGGCAGGCCGGCGACCGACAACGCGGTCTCCACCCCTTCGTCGGACAGCGAGTCCCAGGCCGACCGCTCACCGAACCGCTCCACCGCCCGCCGGTGCGGCCGGACGAGGACGTTGTCGAGGTTCATCCCGCTGACGAACTCGTGCAGCAGGTCGGCCGTCGACCGCCGCAGGTCCGGCTCCGAGTCGCCGAGCGCACGCACCAGCGCGACCCGGTGCTCGACGATCCGCTGGGTGAGGGACTTCTGGTTGGAGCCCTCGCTACCGGGGAGGTCCTGGATCTGGAAGAACTCGAGGTTGCCGCAGAAGTCGAGGACGAAGAAGTCGGTCTTGTCCTCGCCCGGTCCGTAGAGGTCGGGGCGGAGCCGGGTCCCGCGGCCGAGCATCTGCCAGAACTTCGACTTCGAGCGGACCATCTTGAAGAAGACGAGGTTGACGACCTCGGGCACGTCGATGCCGGTGTCGAGCATGTCGACGCTGATCGCGATGTGGGGCGCATTGTCCGGCTGGGAGAAGGCGTCGATGAGGCTCTGGGCGTAGGTCGTCGCGTGCGTGATGACCCGTGCGAAGGACCCCGCGAGCTCCGGCCACTGTGCGTCGAAGCGCCGCTGGATGAACTCGGCGTGCGTCTGGCTCTTGGCGAAGATAATCGTCTTGCCGAGCCGGTCGCCGCCGGCGACCATGTGCCCGTCGGCCATGAGCGTGGCGAGGACCTTTTCTACGGTGTCCTCGTTGAAGAGGAAGCGGTTGAGCTCCTCGCTGCTCACCTCGGTCGGGGGCCCGTCGTCGCCCCAGTCGAGGACGTCCCACTCGTCCTTCTCCGCCTCGCTGAGGTCGTCGTAGCGGATCCCGGCGCGGAGGAAGGTCGTGCCCACTGACACTGCCATCGGGGGCACGAGATAACCGTCGGCCACCGCCTCGTCGAGGGAGTAGGCGTCCGTCGGCACCCCGTCCTCGAGGTGGAAGAGCCGGTAGGTGTTGTGGTCGACCTCGTCCTTGGGCGTCGCGGTGAGACCGACGAGCAGGCTGTCGAAGTAGTCGAAGATCGCCCCGTACTTCGCGTACACCGAGCGGTGCGCCTCGTCGATGACGACGAGGTCGAAGTACCCCGGCCCGAAGGTCCGCTGCCCGGCTTCCGTCTCCTGGATCAGGCCCATCATCGTCGGGTAGGTGGAGACGAAGACTCGCCCTTCGCCCACCTTCGCCTTGCCCTTGTCCGCGATGAGGTTGACCGTCGTGACCGAGGGGAGGTGCTCTGTGAATGCCCGGGCGGCCTGACCGACGAGAGCTGTGCGATCGGCGAGGAAGAGGACGCGCTTGACCCAGCCGGCGGCCATGAGCTGCTGCACGAGCGCGATCGTCGTGCGGGTCTTGCCGGAGCCGGTGGCCATGACGAGGAGCGCCTCGCGCTGCCGTCGGTCGAAGGCGTCGCCCACCGCGGCGATGGCGCGCTGCTGGTAGGGGCGTCCGGCGATGTCGGCGTCGACCGGTCGACCGGAGAGCGGCATCCGGGTGCGGCGCCGCTGGATCATCTGTTCGAGCTCGTCGCGGCGGTAGAAGCCCTGGATCTCGCGCGGCGGGTAGCCCGCGGCGTCGTCCCAGATCCAGTGCTCGTAGCCGTTGCTGCCGAAGATCACCGGCCGCTGCCCGAAGCGGGCCTCGAGGCAGTCGGCGTAGAGCTTGGCCTGCTGCTGCCCGACCTGAGGACTTACCCCGGTGCGTTTCGCCTCGACGATGCCGAGGGGCAGCCCGTCGGCGCCCCAGAGGACGTAGTCGACGTAGCCAACGCCCTGGGCGTTGGGCATGCCGGTGACCTCGTACTCGCGGTCGTCGGGATTGGCGAGGGGCCAGCCTGCCTCCGCGAGGAGGAGGTCGATGATGTCGAGGCGGGTCTGGGCCTCGCCCATGTCGCGGTCGAGGGTGCGCTGGTTGGCTGCCTGGGCCGCGGCCACCTGCTCGCGTAGTCGGGCGATCTCGGCGTCCTGGGCGGCGGCGAGGTCGTCGCGCTCACGAAGGGCGGCGGCGTGCGCCTCGTCTTGGGCCTGGAACTTCTCGTAGAGCCGGATGACCTCGTCGCGTGACAGGGGTGCGGCCTGGGCAGCGAGCGAAGGGGTGAACCGGGCCTGGGTGTCGACGGCCTCGGGGTGAGCCGAGTGGTTGAAGGCGGCCCAGACCATGACGTGGTGCAGCTCTCGGAGGACCGCGAGGGCGTGGTCGGGGCGGACGGGAGCGTTGTCGTGGACGGCGGTGTTGCCGACCTTGCGGATGAGGTTGAGCTTGGCAGTGATCGCCGACCCGGTGGCTCGCTTGAAGCCGGGGTCGTTGACGAGCGCCGCCAGGTCGTCGCGGTAGGGCTCGCGCAGGTCGAGGACGTCGTAGAGGTATCGGGTGAGCTCTTCGATCGCGCGGCGGGCGTACATGCATGCGGCGCGTGGGTCGGCTCCGACGTAGGACTCCGCCCGGGCGCAGTCGGCGTGGAGGTCGGGGAGGGCGGCGCGGACGAAGTCGAAGTTGCTCACGAGTGCCGACCCATGAGCTTCTGGTTCTTCGTCCGGCCGTACTCCTCGACGGCCTTGCGGGTGCTGCGCCAGATCCCGTCAGGTCCCTGGAAGGCGTCTAGGCGACCGCGGCGCGCTGCCTGTCGGAGCGCTGACAGCGTGAACTCGTCGTCGACGAGTGCCGCCAGGGGCACCAAGCGAGCAGGACCGGCCACGTTGGGCAGGATGAAACGGTTGAGGTTGTCGATCATTGCGCGGGCCAGGACCTCGCCGAGCGCCCCGTACTCGCCGGTGTCAGCTCGTTGCATGGCGCCGAGGTAGGTCGATCTCTGCTGCTTGAGCACGATGACGGGCGGGTACCCCAGCCGGACAAGGACGAGGTTGAGGACGAGTCGTCCCGTGCGACCGTTCCCGTCGATGAAGGGGTGCACGCACTCGAAGTCGTTGTGCAGCTTTGCCAAGACCTCGGCCATGGGCCCGCCTGCGGGGTCGGCCAGTCGGTCTGCCGTCCCGTTCGCCTGGTCGAGCCAGTCGCGCATCTTGGCATCGATGAGCGACCAGCTCGGTGGCGTCATGCCGCCGTCGAAGGGGTGGATTTCGTGCTCGCGGAAGTTCCCGGGGCGCTCGCGATCGGTCGCGTCTGGGTGGGGGGAAACCTGCCATACCGGCTCCATGACAGCTGCATGGATCTGCCGCACCTCGGTCAGGGTGATCAGGTCCGCGCCTCGCCATCCGCCGTGGTGGTGCGCCTGCCCGTAGACCCATCGGGCGGCATCACCGTAGCCCTTGACCTCCATGTACTCCTTGAGCGGCTTGGATCCCACGGCACGGCCCTGCTCGAGCAGCGCCTCGACCTCTCGGATGACGAGGGTGTTGCCCTCGATAGCGGTGGAGTGGTGCGCCTCCAGGTGCCAGATGTCGCGCCAGACGTACTCGGCCTCCTCCGGGGAGGGAAGTCCGCCGAGGCGGGTGTTGAGCTCGTCCAGCGCCGCCTCAAGCCGGGCGTAGACGTTGGCGCGTGAGGGCCGTCCTCGAGCCATGTGCGCTCCTACTTGATCACCCGATCGGGAAGCCAATTGTTCTGCTCAACTCTAGATGTTGATACACCTGACGGCTACTCAATTGATCTGATCAAGTGAGGTTGCGCCCGCGACGCCAGCGGCCGCTCCGGTAGTGGGTCACTCGAAGAAGTCCTCGTCCACCTCGACGATCTGGACGGTCCGCTGCACCTGCACCCCGACCCCGTAGCGGATCATCAGCGCGGCGAGTCGCTCGCCGTCGATGAGCACGACCCGGGTGGGGACCGACTCGGCGTAGGCGCGGGCACCCGTACTGAAGCGCCCGGTCGTGATGAAGACGCCCTGGTTCGCCTGGTTCCCGTGGAGGGCGCCGACGAAGGCCTGGATCTCCGGCCGCCCGACGGAGGTGTCGAGCGCGTACCGCTTGGCCTGGACGTAGATGCGGCTCAGCCCGAGGGCGTCCTGGTCGACGACCCCGTCGATGCCGCCGTCGCCGACGAGCTGGGTGCGGGTGGCGCGCCCCTCGGTGCCGCCGTAGCCCATGGCGATGAGCAGGTCGAGGACGGCCTGCTCGAAGAACGCTGGTTCGTTCCCGTGGAGGCGCGCCAGGAGGTCGGCGGCAACCGTTTCGTGGATCCGGGCGATGCCCGTTTCGATCTGCTCGGTCGGGTCGAGGGTCTCGTTCCCCTCGGGAGGAGCAACCGTGGGCGAAGGGGTGGTCCCGGCGCTCGTGCTGATCCACCAGGTGTCGTCGGGCTGGGCGTAGCTGCGCAGCTCGCGCTCGGTGATGCCGCTCGGGTGGTCACGCAGCAGGGAGCGACCTGTCTCCGAGATCCGGTAGTGACCGCGCATCGGCCGGTCGACGGCGCCGACCCGGGTCAGGTACGAGGCGGCCCACCCGATCCGGTTGTCGGCCTTGGGCTGGCCCGAAGGGAGAACAGCGGCGCGTTGGTCGTCGGTGAGCGTCGACTCCATGAGCCGGTCCCGGATCTCGCGCAGCGGCCGGACCTGCCCGTCGGCGAGCAGGTCGAGCATCGGGACCATGAACTCGTCCCAGGTCGGCATGCTGGTCATCAGAGCTCTCCTCCGAAGGCCCGGGACTGGAGGGAGGCGAAGAGCTCATCTTGATGGAGCGCCGCCGACTCGATGTGAGATCGATACCTCGCGATACCCGCCAGCCGTGCGCTGAACCGCCGTTGACTAGAGACAGGCGGGGCCAGCACCTCGATGCTCTGGAAAGCGGACTTGTTCACGAGTCCCTTCATGCCGCCGGTGGATTTGCGTCGGATGAGTTCGGGTGCAGTGTGCAGCTGTGCGAGCAAGAAGTGGGGTTCGAGTCCGTCACAGGGAAGGACGGCGTTGATCTGCTGGTTGAACGCCACCTCACGATCCGTGAGTGAGGCCTTGCCGATGCTCTGAGGGCTTCCAGCGATGCATGTGACCAGGACAGAACCAGCTGGTGCGGTTCGCGCCAGGCCGCGGCCCAGGTCGGAGAGGGTTTCGGTGGCTGACGAGGCAACCAGCCCACCAAGGTTGTCGGACTTGATCCACTCGAGTCGGCCCCCGAAAAGCTCAGGACGAGACCGGGGAGGTGAGTTGCCCGTCACGACTGTTGCGACGTCACCGATCCGTACGCGGTTACCGTGCGCGCTTAAAGGGTCGCCGAACGTTGCACGGAAGATCGCCTGGGGGAGAGCGTCGAGGTGGGCGAGGACCTGGCGGCGCTTCGCGCGGAGGGAGTCGACGTGGTCGAGGATCGCCGCGATCCGCCGCTGCTCGTCCAGGGGTGGAAGCAGAAGGGGGCGACGGTAAGCGTCCTCACGGTTCAGGCCCGGGATGGCGGCGGCCCGATTCAGCTCGGTCAGGCCAAGACCTCGCAGGCGGTACGTCAACCACGTGAGGTCCGCGTCGGTGGCCGTCTCGTCGATGTAGTAGGTGGTGTCGATCGGCCAGCATGCCTCCTCAGATCGGTGGACCTCGCCGAAGGAGCCCTTGCGTCCGATGACGATGGTGGGTCCGTTGGTAAGGGCACGCGTGTGTGTTGCCACCTGGCCGTTGGAGCCGTAAACGGGGAACGGGCCAGGTTCGCGCGCTGACGCGGGCAGGCTGTTGCCGTACTTGAACTCGCAGACGTCCCCGAGGGTGACCGAGGTCCATGCGCTCACTTGAGCATCGCCTTGAGCTCGTCCAGCCCCTTCGCGATCTCGGCGTCGAGCGCCTCGATGTCCGCGATGATCTCCAGCGGGTCCCGGTGCTCCTCCTCGTCGTAGACGACTTCCTTGTACCGGTTGAGCGACAGGTCGTACCCCTGCTCGACGATCTCCGACTTGGGGACGAGGAAGGACTGGTCGGTGCGGGCACGGTCGGCCTCTGTCCCTTCGGCCTCGCCCTTCGAGGCTCGTCGCTGCGCTCCTCGCACCTCAGGGATCAAGGTTTGCCAGCGGGCCAGGACGTCCGGCAGGTCGTTCGCCTCGGTCGGGGTGCGCTTGTCGTCGAGCGAGAAGCCGTCCGCGCGGACGTCGTAGAACCACACGTCCTCGGTGCCGCCGGAGTTCGTCTTCGTGAAGAAGAGGATCGCCGTGGACACCCCGGCGTACGGCTTGAAGACGCCGCTCGGCAGCTTGACCACAGCATCGAGCTTCTGGTCCTCGACGAGGATCCGACGCAGTTCCTTGTGCGCCTTCGTCGACCCGAAGAGTACCCCGTCCGGCACGATGACCGCCGCCCGACCACCCGGCTTGAGCAGCTTCAAGAACAACGCGAGGAAGAGAAGCTCGGTCTTCTTCGTCTTGACCACGCGCTGGAGGTCAGCGGACACCCCTTCGTAGTCCAACGACCCGGCGAAGGGGGGGTTGGCGAGGACCAGCGTGTACTTGTCGGCGTCCTCGCTCGCGCCCTCGGACAGCGAGTCGCGGTAGCGGATGTCAGGGGACTCGATGCCGTGCATGAGCATGTTCATGCTCGCGATCCGGAGCATCGTGCTGTCGAAGTCGTACCCGTGGAACATCGAGCGGTGGAAGTGCTGGCGCTGCCGCGAGTCCGTCATCGCGCGGGGGTGCTGATCACGGACGTACTCGCTCGCCGCGACGAGGAAGCCCGCCGTCCCGCACGCGGGGTCGCAGATCTCGTCCTCCGGCGTCGGCGCAGTCATCGCCACCATGAGCTCGATGATGTGGCGCGGTGTGCGGAACTGGCCGTTGACCCCGGCGCTCGCAATCTTGCTCAGCAGGTACTCGTAGAGGTCGCCGTTGGTGTCGCGGTCGTCCATCGGGATGTCGTCGAGCAGGTCCACCACCCGCTGGAGGAGCGCTGGCGTCGGGATCGTGAAGCGGGCGTCCCGCATGTGCTCGGCGTAGGTCGACCCGTCGCCGCCCGCTTCGCGCAGGAAGGGGAAGACCTTCTCGCCCATGACGCGGTGCATGACGGCGGGCTCGTTGTTCTTCAGCTCGCTCCAGCGCAGGTGCCGCTGACCGGGGAGGTAGACCGGGTTGTCGATGACGCCGCCGGTGCGGCTGGCCTTGCGCTCGGCGAGGGTCTGCAGGTCGTCGAGGCGACGGAGGAAGAGCAGGTAGGTGATCTGCTCGATCACCTCGAGCGGGTTGCTGATGCCGCCCGACCAGAAGGCGTCCCAGACGCGGTCGACCTTGCTCTTGAGCTCACCAGTGATCACGGGGGTGACTGTAGTCAGGGGTGGGGAAAGGGGGAGGTGCTGGCGCCATCCACTTGGGTTGTCGGTCCATGGCGCCATCCTTCTGCCATGAGCTCAGAACTCATCGTGTCCGTCGTGGCTGCCGCTATCGCGCTGCTGTCTGCTGCCTTCGCTGGAGCCAGCGTCTGGCAGGCCAAGAGGTCGGCTGATGCCGCAGAGGCACAGGTCGCGGGAATGCGGGAAACCAACATCGCTGCTGCCCAGCCCTACGTTTGGGCCGACGTCCAGCTGGATGAGGTGGATGGCTACGTGCTGAACCTCGTTCTTGGGAACTCGGGCCCCACCTTCGCGGAGAACGTCCGCGTCAACTTCGATCCGCCTTTGCCACGGGAGGCCTGGGCCGACCACCTGACGTCCAACGCGATCACGCGACTGCGCGAGGGTGTCGGCTCGCTAGCGCCTGGCCGCACTGTGGCGTGGTCCCTGGGTGGCTCGCCGCAGATACTCGAGTCGAGCCAGCCGCAAGTGCACAGAGTGACCGTCGACGCCGACGGACCGTTCGGTCCGGTTCCGACCTTCGCCCATGTGATTGACCTGTCTGACTACCGCGAGATGGAAGCTCAGCCGGCGGGAAGCATCTATGAGCTCACCAGAGCGGTGGACAAGGTGGCAGCTGCGCTGAAGAGGCAGAGCTGACTGGCTGCCTCCGGGCCTCGCGACTCGGGGATCAAGGAGGACACTGGACGCATGGCCACCCCTTCGAGGCTCGTCCCTCGCACCTCAGGGAACGACGCAGTCATCGAGACCCGCGACCTCGTCAAGACCTACGGCACCACCCGCGCCCTCGACGGCCTCGACCTGACCGTCGCCGAGGGCGAGGTGCACGGCTTCCTCGGCCCGAACGGCTCCGGCAAGTCGACGACGATCCGCATCCTCCTCGGCCTGGCCCGGGCGACGAGCGGCACGGCGCGGCTCTTCGGCCGTGACCCGTGGACCGACGCGGTCGAGCTGCACCACCGGCTCGCGTACGTCCCCGGTGAGGTCACCCTGTGGCCGGGCCTCTCCGGCGGGCAGTGCATCGACGTCCTCGGCCGCGCCCACGGCGGCATCGACGAGACCCGCCGCGCCGAGCTCATCGACCGCTTCGACCTCGACCCCACCAAGCGCGCCCGCGACTACTCGAAGGGCAACCGCCAGAAGGTCTCGCTCGTCGCCGCGCTCGCTGCCGACGTCGATCTGCTCCTCCTCGACGAGCCGACCTCCGGCCTCGACCCGCTCATGGAGGAGGTCTTCCAGCAGTGCGTCCGCGAGCGCCGCGACCAGGGTGTCACCGTGCTGCTGAGCAGCCACATCCTCGCCGAGGTCGAGGCCCTCGCCGACCGGGTGAGCATCATCCGAGCCGGCCGAACCGTCACCACCGGGTCCCTCGCCGACCTGCGCGAGCACACGAGCACCCAGGTCCACGCGATCACCGACCGGCACCTCTCCCTGAGCGACATCCCGGGCGTCACCGACGTCGTCTCCGGCCTGGCCGACGGGCGCCCCGAGATCCGTTGCCACGCAGACGCATCCGCGATCCCGGCCGTGGTCCGCCGCCTCCACGAAGGGGGAGTGCGCAGCCTGACGATGACCCCGCCGAGCCTCGACGACCTCTTCCTGCAGCAGTACCGGGATGCCGCCGAAGAGGTGCGCTCGTGACCGCAGCAGGGGCGAGGTCTCGAGGCTCGTCGCAGAGCTCCTCACTCCTCGACCATCATTCGGCAGCCTCCTTCCGGGGCACCGGGTCGATGGCCCGGGTCCAGTGGCGCACCGGGTGGAAGGTCGTCGTCGGCTGGGTCCTCGGCCTCGCCGCCGTCCTCGCCGTCTCGGCCAGCTCGATCGCCGCCCTCTACGACACCCCCGAGAAGCTGCGCGGCTACGCCGCCTCCGTCTCCGGCGGCGCCATGGCGATGCTCAGCGGCCGGGTCGCCGGCCTCGACACCCTCGGCGGTGTCCTCGCGAACGAGTTCAGCTTCGTCGTCGCCTTCTTCGTCCCGATCATGGCCGTCGCGCTCATGACCCGCGCCACCCGCCGCGAGGAGGAGGCCGGTCGTCTCGAGCTGCTCCTCGCCTCACGCATCGGCCGGCAGGCGCCGCTCGTCGCCGCGCTCCTGCTCACCCTCGCGGCCATGGCCGCCCTCGGCGCGCTGACCACCGCGATGATGATCGGCTTCGGCGCCGACCCGGCGGGCTCGGTCCTCTACGGCGCAGGCATCCTCGGCCTCGGCGCCGTCCACGCAGCCGCCACCGCCGTCCTCGCCCAGCTCTTCGAGCACAACCGCGGAGTGTGGGCGGCGGGCCTGGCTCTCACCGTCGTCAGCTACCTCCTGCGTGGCGTCGGTGCGATGCAGGAGAGCGCGGTGATCTGGGCGAGCCCGCTCGGCTGGTTCGACGAGCTGCGCCCCTTCGGCGATGCCCGCGCCTGGCCGCTGGCCCTCTCGGCCATCACCGCCCTCGCCCTCGCAGTCCTCGCCCTCACCCTCAGCGCTCGCCACGACGTCGGCGCCGCCCTCCTGCCCTCCCGCAAGGCCCCGGCGCGCGCCTCGACGACCCTGCGGTCCCCCTTCGGGCTGGCTCTCTACGAGCACCGCGGGCCGATCCTCGGCTGGCTCGTCCTCTCGCTCGTGCTCATGGGGGTCTACGGCGGGCTGACGAAGGAGGTGCTCGCCGCGCTCGAGTCGAACCCGTCGCTCACCGACTTCATCGCCGCCGGCGGCGGGGACCAGATCCTCGAGCAGGTCGAGGCGATGTTCGTCATGATGCAGACGATGGTCACGGTCGCGCTCATCATCCAGGCGATCGGGTCGCTGCGCCGCGAGGAGGACAGCGGCCGCCTCGAGATCCAGCTCGTCGAGGGCCGCAGCCGCACCGCCTGGCTGGCGGTCCACGTCGCGGTCGTCGCGCTCGGTGCTGTGCTCACCCAGCTCGCCGGCAGCCTCGCCCTTGGCTGGACCACCGGCGCCGTCCTCGACGAAGGGGGCTGGGTCGCCACGATCGTCGGCGCGGGCGTCGCCCACCTGCCGGTGCTGATCTTCTTCGTCGGCCTGGCCGTCGCGCTCCACGGGCTCTGGCCCAAGGGGCGCGGGCTCGCCTGGGTCGTCTTCGGCGTCGCCGCGCTCGTCGCGTACATGGGACCGGGGATCGACCTGCCGCAGCGGCTGATCGACGCGTCCCCCTTCGCCGCGGTGGGCGCGGTGCCGGCGACCGAGGCCGAGGTCACGGCGATCGTCGTGCTCACCGTGCTCGGAGCGGCCCTGCTCGTCGCGGGCTTCGTCGGCTTTCGTCGACGCGACGTGCCGCGCGGCTGACGCGGACCCGGCCAGCACCACCTGGTGGTCTCAGCAGCAGCTCGACGTGCGGCTGACACATCAAGGTGCAGCCAGCAGCATTTTGTGTGTGGGGCGGGGGCGGTGGCGGGGGGTCAGTCGAGCCAGGTGACCGACTCGCCGAGCGGCGCCCGGTCGCTGCGCCAGCCGTTCACCGCGGCGGACTCCTCGGCATGCCCGATCGCCAGACCGCACCAGAGCATGAGCTCCTCCGGCGGGCGCACCACCTCGGCGACGAGGTCGTGCTGCGCACTCCACGCCTCCTGCGGGCACGAGTCGAGCCCGGCCTCACGCAGCAGGAGCATGACCGACTGCAGCCAGATCCCGAGGTCCCCCCACTGCGGGCGTCCCATGCCGCGGTCGACGTAGAGCATGAGCCCGACGGGCGCCCCGAAGAAGTCCCAGTTCTTCGCGAACTGCCCCAGCCTCGCCGGCTTGTCCTCGCGCGGGATCCCCAGCGCCGCGTACAGCTGCTCGCCGTTGGCGAAGCGCCGCTCCCGGTACGGCGACCAGAGCTTCGGCGGGTAGATGTCGTACTCGACCGGCGCGGGAGCCGGACCGTCACCCTCGAGCCGCTGCCGGACCTTCGCCCGGAGCAGCGCCATCGACTCGTCGCCGAGCACGTACACCCGCCACGGCTGGAGGTTCCCGCCCGATGCCGCCCACTGCGCCGTCTCGAGCACCCGCTCGAGCACCGTCCGGTCCACCGGCTCGTCGGTGAACGCACGCACCGACCGCCGCGACGTGACAGCCTCGCTGACGCTCATCCCTTCGCCCCGAGGCTCGACGATCTCCATGGTCAGTCCTTGCGCTTGAGCCGGACGTACAGCTGCTTGCGGACCCGGGCGACGACCTCGCCGTCGGTGTCCTTGATCTCGGTCTCGCACCAGTGGAGCACCTTCGACCCGTCGGCCGCCCGCGCCCGCAGGTCGTCGAGCAGCTCGTCGGTGACGTCGAAGTCGGCGCGCAGCCGCGTCCGCCCAGGCCGGACGAACTCGATCTGAGCAGCCTTGTCCCACACGACGTAGTCGCGGCCGAGGTTCTCCATGACGAGGAGCATCCAGAAGGGGTCGACCATCGACGTCATCGATCCGCCGAACTGCGTGCCGACGTAGTTGCGCGTCCACGGCCGCAGCGCGAGCTCGACGCGCGCGTGCCGGTAGTCATCGCTCAGCTCGGTGACCCGGACCCCCGCGCCGAGGTAGGGCGGGTAGACGTTGAGGCCACGCCGCAGGAAGCCGGCGCTGCGCGAGAGCTCACGCCACGTCGGCAGGGCGGAGCGAAGGGGGAGCGAAGGGGGCATGGCCGCATCCTCGCAGTCCCTCGGTGCGCCTGCCGGAGCCCCCCTCCTCCCGGTCTTACGGTGAGCCCGTGTACGTCGACCACGACCCTGTGTATCGCCGCCGCCGCCGAGTGGCGCTCGCGATCGTCGTCCTCGTGGTTCTCGTCCTGTGCGGCGGCGGGCGGCTCCTCCTCGGAGGGGATGAGTCCGCCGACGCGACCCCGAGGTCTGCGGCGGCCCCTGCCGCCGCATCCGTCGAGCAGGCTGCCCCACCGGTGCAGCCGGCCGCGAAGCAGGGCAAGGAGGCGCCGAGCGCGCAGAGCGACCTCGTCCGTGTCCAACGGATCACCGGCGGGCTGACCCCGAAGTCGGTCGTCGCCTCGCCCTCCGG
Organism: Marihabitans sp.; assembly: GCA_043423105.1. GTDB lineage: Bacteria > Actinomycetota > Actinomycetes > Actinomycetales > Dermatophilaceae > Marihabitans. The sequence goes on along the minus strand of JBHWMJ010000156.1, from coordinate 1,157 downwards.
CCTGCTCTTCGCGCAGAACATGATGTACAGCCACACCGCGACCGCGTACTCGCCCGACGGGGCCCGGGTACGCACCATCGACGACGCGGTGGATCTCTCGGCCCACGGAGTGAAGGGGCACCCCGGCACGAGCAAGGGCGCCCCGGTAGAGATGGCCTTCAGCCCAGACGGGTCACGCGCCTACGTCAGCAACTACTCCATGTACGGCGAGGGCTTCGAGCCCGAGGGCAAGGACGCCTGCACGTCGCCCAAGGGCATCTCCAACAGCTACCTCTACGACATCAGCACCTCGACCTTCGAGATCGAGCGGGTCATCGCGGTGGGCGCGGTGCCGAAGTACGTCGCGGTCACGCCGGACGGCTCGACGATCCTCGTGACCAACTGGTGCTCGATGGACCTCAGCGTCATCGACGCCACGAGCGGCAAGGTCACCGCATCGATCCCTGTCGGCGGCAAGCACCCCCGCGGCATCGCCGTCAGTCCGGACAGCAAGACCGCGTACGTCACCGTCATGGGCAGTGACCGGACCGTCGCGATCGACCTCGCCTCGCAGGGGGTGCGCGAGCTCGTCGACACCGGCGACAAGCCGCGTCACGTCGTCACGTCGCCCGACGGCACGTACCTCTACATCACGAACAGCGGATCGAGCACGGTGTCCAAGGTCGAGGCGGCCACGGGCAAGGTCGTGGCCGAGGTGCGCACCGCCGCCGACCCCCGTTCCACGGCGATCTCGCCGGACGGCGGGGCCCTCTACGTCGTCGAGTACGGCGCCTCGCAGGTCTCGAAGATCACGACGGCGGATATGAAGGTCGTCGACTCCGAGAGCACCGACGGCCTGCCGATCGGCATCACCTACGAGCCGACGAAGAAGCGGGTCTGGGTGGCGTGCTACAGCGGCTCGCTCGTCGTCTTCGACGACTCCCGCGCGGCTGCCTGACGAGGTCGGCTCGTGCGCCTCGGCCTCGTCGTCAACCCGAGCAAGCGTCGCTGGCGCGAGACGGTCGCCCTCGTCGGGTCGGCGTGCGCCCAACGCGGCTGGCCGACGCCCGAGGTGCTCGAGACGACCGTCGCCGAGACCGGCGCGTCCCAGGCCGCCGCCCTGGCGATGGGGGGAGCCGCCCGCGTCCTCGTCGCTGGCGGCGACGGGACGGTAGACT
>JBHWMJ010000136.1:0-3665 GCA_043423105.1 Marihabitans sp. | reverse complement strand
TCCCGGTCGCCGGCCGGGATACCTCCGCGCGGCCGGGATATTGCGCGGCCCCGTCAAGGTTTCCCGGCCCGGCGAGGACTTCCCGGCCGGGTGGAGCTCGCAAGGGCGGTCTGGACGACCTCTGCGAACCGACGAGGCGAGTCGAGATCGGCCCAGACGACCCGCCCGAACCCGTACCCGCGCCGGCGCACGGCGTCCTCTCGCCGCTTCTCTGCCGCGAGTGCCGCACGCCCCTCGTGGCCCTCGTACTTCACCGCACCGTCGAACTCGAGGACGGCCCGGCCACGCACGACGAAGTCGACCCTGCCGAGGAACCGTCCGTCCTGGTCCGTGATGTCGACCTGCGACTCGTAGGAGTGGCCGAGGTCGTGGAGCAGCATCCGCGTCCGGGTCTCCCCGGGGGACTCGCACGCAGGGTCGGCCAGGGCGAGGACCTGCTGCGCCACGCGACGGCGAAGGGGGGTCGTCGCGACCCGGTCGAAGGCTTCCGCCACGTCCTCGATCGTGCAGCGCCGCAGGTGCAGCGCAGCGTCCAACGGCACCAGCCCCGCCCCGACGCCGGCCTCGAGCGCGACCTGCGCAGCCGCCGTCGCCGCGGGCAGGACCCGGCATCCACGCACGGTCACCGGCGCGACGTCCAGCGGCGGGTGCAGCCGGACCCCTGAGCGACTGCGGACCCTCGAGGTCGCGACCATGAGATCTACCCGGTCACGTGCCACCGCCCACAGCGGCAGCTGGTGCACCGCCAGCGCAGCCTGGTGCGACACGACGGCCCCGGGACGCCCGAGGAGGATCGCCTTGGTCCGGAGGACGAGCCGCTCCTCGGGGTCGGCCGCAGCCCACAGACCACCGTCGACGAAGGCGTCACGCCGGACCCGCACGAGGCGCCCCTGCCGGATCGCGGCCGCAAGGGCCGCTTCCTCCACCTCGCACGAGCGCGCGTTGCCGGCAGTGCACACCCCTCCCTGGGACAGGAGCAGGGCCTGGAGGCGAGAGTTCATGGCCGTCATGCTCGTGGAACGCGATGCGCTCGCGTTGGCATTATCCACAGGGCCCACAGGGCCGGGAAGCCGGTCGCCGGCCGGGATACCTCCGCCAGACCGGGATATGTCGCGGCCCTGTCAGGGTTTCCCGACCCGGCCAGGACGTCCCGGCCCGGGTTGGCCGGCCGGGGCTCACCCCTTCGTCCGTCGGGCGAAGGGCGCTCGACGTGACCCGTGACAGCATGGCCGGGTGAGCGAAGAGCAGACCAAGCCCGAGAACCGTGCCCGCCCGACGACCGAAGAGTTCCGCGCCTTCGTCGCCGAGGACTGGGCGCCCCGCTCGACGGAGCGACCGCCGCTCACCGAAGCTGCCCGTCGAGCCGCGCAGCGACGCGAGGCCCTGTCGGCGGCCTTCGAGGGCGACCGGCTCGTCATCCCCGCGGGTGGCCTCAAGGTCCGCAGCAACGACACCGACTACGTCTTCCGCCCGCACACCGCCTTCGCCTACCTCACCGGCCTCGGCGCCGACCGGGAGCCGGACGCGATCCTCGTCATGGAGCCCGTCGAGGGCGGCGGCCACGACGCGACCCTCTACTTCCGGCCGCTCGCGGGCAGGGACACCGATGAGTTCTTCGGTGACAGCCGGTACGGCGAGTTCTGGGTCGGTGCCCGGCCGAGCATCGAGGACGTCGAGTCCGAGCTCGGGCTGGGCGGCGCGCACGTCGATGGTTTCGACGACGCGGTCGGCAAGGACGCGGGGCAGGTCACCGTGCGGATGATCCGCGACGCCGAGAGCGCGCTGACGGCCCGCGTCGACGAGATCCGCGCGAGCAACGGCGCGCAGGCTGAGGCGCTCACCGAGCGCGACAGCGAGCTCGCCCAGCACGTCTCGACCATGCGGATGGTCAAGGACGACTGGGAGGTCGACCAGATGCAGCAGGCCGTCGACGCGACCCGGGTCGGCTTCGACGCGGTCATCGAGGAGCTGCCGACGGTCGTCGAGCGAGGACGCGGCGAGCGCTGGGTCGAAGGCATCTTCGGGCTGCACGCTCGCCACCAGGGCAACGGTGTCGGCTACGACTCGATCTGCGCGTCCGGCGACCACGCCAACACGCTCCACTGGATCAAGAACACCGGCGACATCGCCGCCGACGAGCTGCTCCTGCTCGACGCCGGGGTCGAGCTCGACAGCCTCTTCACCGCCGACGTCACCCGGACGCTGCCGATCAGCGGGACCTTCACCGACGCGCAGCGCGAGATCTACGACGCGGTCTGCGAGGCGCAGGCAGCGGGGATCGCCGCGGTCCGCCCGGGCGCGAAGTTCTCCGACGTCCACGCCGCCTCGATCCGGGTCATCGCCGAGCACCTGCACCGGTGGGGGCTGCTCCCCGAGGGTGTCTCCGTCGACGACACCCTCGACACGGAGCACGGCCAGTACCACCGCCGGTGGATGGTCCACGGCACGAGCCACCACCTCGGCCTCGACGTCCACGACTGCGCCCTGGCGACCCGCGAGGAGTACATGGACGCCGAGCTGCGGCCCGGCATGGTGCTCACCGTCGAGCCGGGCCTGTACTTCAAGGCGGACGACCTCAAGGCGCCGGAGCGCTTCCGCGGCATCGGCGTACGCATCGAGGACGACGTCGTCGTCACCGAGGACGGCTGCCGCAACCTCACGGGCGACTGGCCCCACACCGCCGACGAGGTGGAGGCCTGGATCCGCGAGGTCCAGTCCCGCTGACGCGACGTCAGGGCGAAGAGGTGGGCAGCGCCGTCCGCAGCCGGGCCGTCCCCTCCGCGAGGTCGGGTGACCCGAGCCCGATGACGAGGCCGTGGCGGGGCAGGTCGGTGGCAGTGTCCTGCCGGGCGCCCGCCTCGGCCCAGTAGTCGGTCATCCCGGCAACGATCACCCCTGCCTCTCGTGCCCTCGCGACGACGTCCCGCTCCGCAGAGGCATCGAGGTCGACGAGCTCGACGACGACGTGCAGGCCACCGTCCATCGGCCGGACCCGCACGCCCGGCAGGTCGGCCAGCGCGGCGACCGCCTCGTCGCGCCGGGCGCGGTAGCGACGTCGCATGCGGCCCGTGTGCCGACGCAGCGCACCGCTGGCGAGGTAGTGCGTCATCGCGTCCTGGACCGTCGCGGGGACCGGGCAGCCGAGGTCGCTGCGGAGATGGATCACCGTGTCCCGCAAAGGTTTCGGCACGATCGCGTGGCCTACACCGATACCGGGTGCGAGGACCTTCGCGAAGGAACCGAGGGTCACGACGACCCGCCGGTCGTGTCGCCGGTCGAGGGCTGCGAGCGCCGGCACCGGCTCGCCGGTGAAGCGCAGCTCGCCGTCGTAGTCGTCCTCGACGACGAGCACCGCGCGCTCACGGGCCCACGCGAGCAGCTCGAGCCGACGCGCCACGGGCATCGCCCCACCCAGCGGGTACTGGTGGCCGGGAGTCACGAGGGCGAGGTCCACGTCGTCAGGGACGAGGTCGACGCGCAGCCCGTCCTCGTCGACCGGGACCGCGACCATGCGGTGACCTAGGGCCCTGATGACGCGGCGCATCGCGGGGTACCCCGGGTCCTCGACGGCGACGGTCAGCGACCGGCCACGGTCCTGGGCGACGGCGAGCAGGACGAGCTGCAGCCCTTCGCGCACCCCCGCGGTCACGACGACCTCCTAGAAG
>JBHWMJ010000280.1:0-8591 GCA_043423105.1 Marihabitans sp. | reverse complement strand
ATGTGCGTCGCGGCGGATGGGGGTGCCGCACCGGTCGCACGGCTCACCCTCGCGGCCGTACGCGTGCAGGGAGCGATCGAAGTAGCCCGACTGACCGTTGACGTTGACGTACAGCGCGTCGAACGACGTGCCGCCGGCCTCGAGGGCGTCGGCCATCACGTCGCGGGCGTGCTCGAGCACTCCCGTGACGGCGCGCAGGGTGATCGCGCCCGAACGTCGCCGACCGTGCAGGCCGGAGCGCCACAGCGCCTCGTCTGCGTAGATGTTGCCGATGCCGGACACGACCCGTTGGTCGAGCAGCACACGCTTGATCCCTGAGGAGCGGCGCTTGATCTCCCGCGCGGTGGCCCGCGCGTCGAACGTCGGGTCGAAGGGGTCGAGCGCCACGTGCGAGACCGCCTCGGGCACCCCGCCGGGACGAAGGGGGGACCAGGCCAGTCCGCCGAAGGTCCGTTGGTCGACGAACCGCAGCTCGGGCCCCTCGTCATCGAAGACGAACCGGGCGTGGAGGTGCTTCTGGTCGGGTGTGCCAGGCGTGCTGACGAGCATCTGGCCGCTCATGCCGAGGTGGACGATGAGTCCGTGGTCGGGCGTGGCGCTGCCGGCCGTGGTGACCGGGAGCCACAGGTACTTGCCGCGGCGACCCGCCTCGGCGAGACGTGCGCCTGCCAGCTGGTCGGCGAGGTCGGCGGGGCCTGCCACGTGCCGCCGGGCGACTCGCGTGCCGAGGAGCTCGACGTGCTCCAGGGTGCGGCCGGTGACGTGCTCGGCGAGACCGCGGCGCACGACCTCGACCTCAGGGAGCTCGGGCATCAGGCGTCGGCCGACTCGCCCTCGGTGATCGCGGTCCACGCGACCTGGGCGGCCTGCTGCTCGGCGACCTTTTTCGTGCGGCCGGTCCCGACGCCCCGGGATACGTCGTCGACGAAGACCTCGGCGGTGAAGAGCTTCTCGTGATCCGGCCCCGTCGCGGAGATCCGGTACGCGACTGCCGTCGCGCCCACGGCAGCGGCGGCCTCCTGCAGCGAGGTCTTCCAGTCCAGGGCCGCGCCGAGCGTCGCGCTGCGGCGCATCACCGGTCCGAGGAGGGCGTGGACGAGCCGGCCGGCCGCGTCGAGCCCCCGAGGCTGTGGCGTGGAGAGGTAGACCGCCCCGATGACCGCCTCGAGGGTGTCGCCGAGGATCGAGTCCTTGTCGCGCCCACCGGTGACCTCCTCGCCCCGGCCGAGGCGGACGTACTCGCCGAGCCCGATGGTGCGCGCCACCTCGGCCAGCGCCCGCATGTTGACGACAGCCGAGCGGAGCTTCGCGAGGTCACCCTCGGACATCTCCTCGTGGGTCTCGTGCAGGTGTGCCGTGACGACGAGGCCGAGCACGGAGTCCCCGAGGAACTCCAGGCGCTCGTTGTGCGGGACGGACCCGTTCTCGTAGGAGTACGAGCGGTGCGTCAGGGCACGCGTGAGCAGCGGCTCGTCGACGGGCTCCCCCGTCACCTCGGTGAGGTGCTCGAGGAGCTCGTCGACGGGCCGCTGCGAGGGCTCGCTGCGCTGTGTGCTCACAGCGAGCGGGCTCAGCCCTGGTGCTCGGTGCGGTCCGCCGTCGCGTAGTAGCGACCCTTGTAGGTGCCGCAGGTCGGGCAGGCCTGGTGGGCCGGCGCCGGCGACTTGCACTGCGGGCACGTGGAGAGCGCGACCGGCGTCGCCTTCCAGTTCGCCCGGCGCGAGCGGGTGTTGGAGCGCGACATCTTCCGCTTCGGGACAGCCACGTCAGGTCCTCTTCTCTTCGTCGTCTCCCCCGGCACCTTCTGCCAGAGGTCGGAGGGCGTCCAGCGCCGCCCACCGGGGGTCAATCACGTCGTGCTCGTGCTCCGGGTCGTCCTCGAGGCGGAACCCGCACTGCGGGCACAGCCCGGGACAGTCCTCACGGCACACCGGTTGGAACGGCAGCGCCGGCAGCACCGCGTCCCGGAGCACCGGGTCGAGATCGATGGTGTCGTCCTCGATCCGGAGCTCGTCCTCTGCGTCCTGCTCCGCAGCCACCTCACGGTGGTGCTTCGCACGGTCGGGCCACACGAAGAGCTCCTGGAAGCGGACGTCGACCGGCAGGTCGAGGTCGTCCAGGCACCGTACGCATGCCCCGGTCGCGGTGGCGTTGACCGTCCCGGTGACGAGGATGCCCTCGTGCACCGACTCGAGGCGCACCTCCAGCTCCATCGGCTGGCCCGGCGCGACCGCGAGGACATCGGTCCCGAAGTCCTGCGGCGCCTCCACCGTGCGAGACACCTCGCTCATCGACCCAGGTCGACGACCGACGTCCTTGGCGTCAAGGACGAAGGGCGAGGACGGGACGACGCGCTCCATGGCTCCACACAAGTCGGATGGGACGGCCCAAGTCATCGTGACGCAGACCGACGGATCACGTTACCGGAGCAGCCGCCCCTCCCCCAAACCCGAGGGCGAAGGGGGTCAGGGACGGGGCAGGCGGGCGACGAGCTCGTCGCGGATCCGGTCGCTGACCAGGCCGGTGACGTCACCGCCGAAGCGCGCGACCTCCTTGACGAGCGAGCTCGACACGTGCTCGAGCGTCGGGTCGCCGGGCAGGAAGACGGTCTCGATGCCGGTGAGGTGCCGGTTCATCAGCGCCATCGGCATCTCGTAGGCGAAGTCGGTGCCGCCTCGCAGCCCCTTGAGGATCACCGTGGCGTCCACGTCACGACAGACGTCGACGAGCAGCCGGTTGGCGAACGCCTGCGCCCGTACGCCCTCGAGGTCGGCGGTCTCCTCCTCGATGAAGGCGATCCGCTCCTCGACGGCGAAGGTCCCCTGCTTGGCGGGGTTGTGCAGGACGGCGACGACGACCTCGTCGTAGATCGCCGCGGCCCGCCGGATGATGTCGACGTGCCCGGCCGTCACCGGGTCGTACGAGCCGGGGCAGAGCGCCCGTCGGACGCTGGTCCCGGTCACGCTCACCCGTCGCTCTCCTCGTCGGGCTGCTCGTCGTTCGGGAGCACGCCGTCGTCGTAGGCCTTCTTCACGATCTCCTCGACCTGCTCGAGCGACCCGCAGCCCTGCTCGAGGAGCTGGTTGCGAGCGGTCGCGAAGGCCACGCCCAGCTCGGCACGCAGCTCGTCGGAGGCGTCGGTCTGGGTGGGGTTGAGGATCGAGAGCTCCTCCTCCCCGATGTGGTGCATGAGCACCTCGGCGACGGCCTCGAGGGCGTCCTCGTACTTCTGGGTGTCGGTGCCCTTGGCCTGGAGCAGGTGGAGCAGCGCCTCGTTCGTCGCAGCATGCTCCTCCTCGCCGTGCTCCTCCTCCTCGCCCGCGATCACCTTCTTCGTCTTGAGCTTGGGGTAGACCTCGTGCTCCTCGGCCTCGGAGTGGGCGACGAGCAGCTCGGAGAATGCTTGCCGGACAGCATCACGATCGGCGTCGACGTCCCTCATCTGGCGGAGCATCTCCTCGAAGAGGCGGTGATCCTCCTTGATGAGCTCGGTGACGTCGCCACTGGTGGGTCGGGGGATCTCGTACTCGGTCATGGCGACAACCTAGACCCCGCGGAGGTCAGATCTGGTAGTCCGGGGCCCACTGCTCGGCGAACCACAGCACGGTCTCGCCGTACCGCTTCTCGTCAGCACGCACCAGGCCCATCGGCCACCCCGGCTCGGGGCTGCGGGAGGAGCGCTCGACGACGACGAGCGCCTCGGGGGCCAGCCATGCGTGGGTGAGGAGCAGGTCCAGGACGCGGGTCAGCGAGTCCTCGTCGACGTCGTAGGGCGGGTCGGCGAGCACGAGGTCGTAGGTCAGGCTCGCGGGCCGGGCCAGCGCGGCCTCTACGGTGCCTGCCTGCACACGGGCGCCGGCCACTCCGATGTCGGCGATGTTGCCGCGGATGACCCCCGCAGCGCCCCGGTCGGACTCGACGAGCAGCACGCTCGCGGCCCCCCGGCTGGCGGCCTCGAGACCGAGCGCTCCTGACCCGGCGTAGAGGTCCATGACGTGTGCCCCGTCGACGACGCCGCGGGCGTCCAGGGCCGAGAAGAGCGCCTCACGCACCCGGTCGCTCGTGGGTCGGGTCCCCTGACCGTCGGGGGTGCGCAGGCGTCGCCCGCCCGCCTGTCCGCTGATGATGCGCGTCACCGGACCATCATCGGTCATCGCAGCGGTCCCGCGCTCCCACCCCTGTCGCGACGAGACGAAGGGGACGTCAGGACTTCTCGAGGTAGGCGGCCCGTTCCTCCTCGGCGAGACGCTCGAGGGCCGCAGCGAGGTCGGGGTGGTCGCTGAGGTCGGGGTCGGCGGTGAGCACCGCGTCGACGTCCTCGCGGGCCTGCTCGATGAGGTCCTCGTCCCGCAGCAGCGAAAGGTGGCGCAGCTGGCTGCGCACGCCCGACTGCGCGGTGCCGAGGACGTCGCCCTCACGCCGCTGCGCGAGGTCGAGGCGCGCCAGCTCGAAACCGTCCGTCGTCGCCGCCAGGGCATCGAGGCGCTCGTGGGCGCTCTTGGCGTCGGAGCCGGTGAGCAGCAGGCACACACCCGGGTGACCGCCGCGCCCGACGCGGCCGCGCAGCTGGTGCAGCTGCGAGATGCCGAAGCGGTCGGCGTCGAGGATGACCATGGCGCTCGCGTTGGGCACGTCCACCCCGACCTCGATGACGGTCGTGGAGACGAGCACGTCGAGCTCGCCCGCGGAGAAACGGGCCATCACCTCGTCCTTCTCCTCGGGGCGCATGCGTCCGTGCAGCGCCGCCATCCGCACCCCGGACAGCGCCGGGACAGCCGAGAGCAGCGCGAGGGTGCCGGCGACGTCGGCGAGCCGACGCTCCGACTCCTCGTCGTCGGGCACCCGTTCGCCGTCCGCGTCGTCGTCCCCGAGGTCGGTCGCGCTCACGAGGTCGACGCCGTCGTCCGCCGCGTCGTCGTCGCCGCCGATGCGCGGGCACACGACATAGGCCTGGCGTCCTGCAGCGACCTCCTCGGCGACCCGCGCCCAGGTGCGCTCGACCCAGCGCGCGTTGTCGACGGGCACGACGTGGGTGGTGACCGGCTGCCGGCCTCGCGGCAGCTCGCGCAGGGTCGAGGTCGCCATGTCACCGAAGACCGTGAGAGCAACAGTGCGTGGGATCGGGGTAGCCGTCATGACGAGCAGGTGCGGCGGGTGCTCCCCCTTCGCCCGGAGCGCGTCGCGCTGCTCGACCCCGAAGCGGTGCTGCTCGTCGATGACGACGAGACCGAGGTCGGCGAAGGAGACCACGTCCTCGAGCAGCGCGTGCGTGCCGACGACGATCCCGGCCATGCCCGAGGCGATGAGGGTCAGGGCCTCCCGGCGGGCCTGGGCGCCCATCGACCCGGTGAGCAGCTGGACCCGGGTCGCGTTCTCCGCGCCCCCGAGCAGGCCCTCCTCGGCGAGCTCACCGAGCATGGCGCGGATCGTCCGCTCGTGCTGGGCGGCGAGCACCTCGGTCGGGGCGAGAAGGACGGCCTGGGCACCGGAGTCGACGACCGCGAGCATGGCACGCAGCGCCACGACCGTCTTGCCTGAGCCGACGTCGCCCTGGAGCAGCCGGTGCATAGGTGTCTCTCCGGCGAGCTCGGCGAGGATCTCCTCGCCGACGGCCTGCTGACCGCCGGTCAGGGCGAAGGGAAGCCGCGCGTCGAAGTCCGCGAGGATCCCGCGGCTCGGCCGGCGGGGCCGGGTGCGCTCGACAGCGCGCTCGGCGCGGCGTCGTCCGAGGAGCGCCTGGAGCACGAAGGCCTCCTCGTACCGCAGCCGGTGCCGGGCTGCGGCGACGTCGTCCATCGTTGTGGGGGCGTGCAGGGCCGTCAGCGCTGCCAGCCGGCCGAGCAGGCCCCGGCGCTCGCGGATCTCCTCGGGGACCGCGTCGAGGACCTCGTCGAGGTGCCCCAGCACGACCCGGACCGCGGCCGAGACCCCCCAGGACTGGACGCCCGGGACGTGCCGGTAGACGGGGATGAGTCCCCCTTCGCCGATCGCGAGGTCGCCGAGGGACTCGATCGACTCGAGGGTCGAGTACGCGGGGTGCGCGAGCTGGCGCCGACCCCGGTACTCCCCCACGCGTCCGGCGAAGAGGAGCGTGCGGCCGGGCTGGAGCACCTTCTCGTGGCCGTAGGCGCTGAAGAAGGTGACGTCCATCCGGCTGCGGCCGTCGGTGATGACCGCCTCGAGCATCTTGCCGCGGCGCGACTTCATCGTCCGGGTCGACGCCGACTCGACGGTGGCGACGGCGACGAGGTACTCGCCGACCTCGGGCGAGCCGAGGTCGGCCTTCGTCGTGCGGTAGCGCCGGGGCGCGAAGTCGAGGAGGTCACCGACGGTGACGATCCCCCGGTGCTTCTCGAGCTTGGCAGCCGCCTTGCCGACAAGGTCCCTGATGCGCGACTGCTCGGTCGTCACCGGGCCCACCTCGCGGGCACGCTCACTCCACCCCGATGAGCAGGGGGTAGGCGGGCTGGCCGCCCTGGATCACCTCGACCTCGACGCCGATGAGCCCGCAGGCGGCCTGGCGGGCCTGCTCGACGAGGTCGGCGTCGGCGCCCTCGCCGACGACGAGCGTCACGAGCTCGGACCCCGACCCGGCGAGACGCTCGATGACCTCGACGGCGACGTCGCCGAGGTCATCGCCGACGATGGTGATGTCGCCGGCCACGACCCCGAGGGCGTCGCCGACCTGGCACTCGCCCCCGGTGGTGAGCCCGGGCTTGGCCGCGATGGTCACGCCGCCGTGCCGGGTGCCGGCAGCCGCTCGCGTCATCGCCATCTCGTTGGAGCGCACTTCCGCGCCCGGGTCGTAGACGGCCATGGCGGCGATACCCTGCACGGCCGTCCCCGACTCGATGACGTGGACCTCCTGGCCCTCCTGCCCCGCGGCCTGGGCGCAGGCACGAGCGGCCAGGAGCGTGTCCCGGTCGTTCGGCAGCAGGATGACGTCACCGGCGCCGGTGCCCTGGACCGCCGCGAGGAGCTCGCCGGCAGAGGCGCGCCGGGCAGGTCCGGACATGACGACAGAGGCGCCGACCTGCTCGAGCAGCTCGGCGATGCCAGGGCCGGCAGCGCACGCGACGACGGCCAGACCGACCCGCGGCTGTGGCTTGAGGGCGTGGTTGAGCGGGGTGACCTCGACCCGGTGCGGCCGCCCCGCAGCCATGCCGGCCTCGAGCGCGGCGCCGATGTCGTCGACGTGCACGTGGACCTTCCACAGCGTGCTGTCACCGCTGACGATGACGCTGTCGCCGAGCCCGTCGAGGTCCAGCCGCAGCTGCTCGGCAGCAGCGTCGTCGGCGCCGTCGAGGAGGTACATGACCTCGAAGTCAGGCCCCTGGTACTGCTCGTCCTTCGCGTCACCGGCGTGCACCGAGGGTGCCGCCACCGGGACCGACCACTCGGGACGGCGGCGCAGGTCGAGGTTCATCGTGAAGTTGTCGACCTCGTAGCGGTCGAGGGGTGCGTGGTCGCGGACCACGCGGTCGAGCGCCTCGATGAAGAGGAGGTAGCCCGCCCCGCCGGCGTCGACGACCCCCGCCCGGGCGAGCACCTCGAGCTGTGAGGGCGTCCGCGCGAGCGCCTCGCGCCCCGCGACCACGGCGCGCTCGGTCAGCTCGGCGAGCGAGGCGCCGTCCTTCGCCGACGCCGTCGCCGACGCCGAGACGGCATCGGCGACCGAGAGGATCGTTCCCTCCTTCGGCCGCACGACGCTCTCCCGCGCCCGTCGCGCCCCGGTCTCGATGGCCCGGGCGACGAGGGCCGCGTCCGCGGCCTCTGCCCCGGCCGCGACGAACTCGTCGCTCACCCCGCGGATGAGCTGACTGACGATGACGCCGGAGTTGCCTCGTGCGCTGAGCATCGCCGCTCGGGACATGCTCGACGCCTCGGCAGCCAGACCGACCTGACCGAGGACGCCGCGGCGCTCGTGGTCGAGGCGCACGGCGTCGAGGGCCTGGTCGAGGGTGAGGTAGAGGTTCGTCCCGGTGTCGCCGTCCGGCACGGGGAAGACGTTGAGCGCATCGATCTCGGCGCGGCGCGCTGCGAGCGCGGAGCGGGTGAGCACGGCCCAGCGGCGCAGCGCGGCAGGATCGAGGACGGTGAGCACGACTCGTACGCTAACGGAGCGCACCGTCACGACCGGCGACCTTCGGCACACCCGCCTCCGTGGCGCGATCGACGGCAGACGAAGGGAGCGGCACGCTGGGCGACCCGCTCCCGCCGGCGCCGGTCGGGTTCATGGTCGGCGAGACACCGGGCATCGGCCTACGGCTGGGTGAGGAGGCCTTCTTCGTCGAGATCAACCTCTCCGGCGGCCGCCTGACGCGACCGTCGCTGCCGTGGCCGGTCGAGCCGGTCGTCGGAGGAGCGCGCGGCCGGACCATGGCGCCGTGGGAGAGCACGGTGGGCCGCATCGGCTGAGCGCGCGTCGCCCGCGTTTTGGCGGCCGGGCAGCTCTCGGCTACTCTTGAGCGGTTGCCTGAGCCCTGTCACGCCCAGCGGACGGCCTGGCTCGGCACACCGACTGACACCGACGTAACACGATTCCTCAAGGAGATCACCCGTGGCTGCCAACTGCGACGTCTGCGGCAAGG
>JBHWMJ010000122.1:0-3705 GCA_043423105.1 Marihabitans sp. | reverse complement strand
GACGATGACCCGCTCGTCGTCGTCGCGGATGACGTCGATCGGGCGAAGGGGGCCGTGCACGACGACCTCGACCGCAGCGAGCGGGTCCTCCGGGATCGATACCGACCGGGCGAAGTCGTTGCCCGTCCCCAGCGGGACGAGACCGACGACGGGTGATTCGTCGTCACCGTCGTCGGGATGGTTGAGCTCGCTGCGCAGGCACAGCGCGGTGACGACGGCGTGCAGCGACCCGTCTCCCCCGCAGACGACGACCTCCGCGTCGCCGCGACCGTCGAGGGCCTCACGGAGCTCGTCCATCGACGAGGTGGCCGCGACCTCGACCTCACCGTGCTCGGCGAGCGCAGCGCGCACGTCGTCGACGACGTCGTCGGTGCTCGTGCCCGCGTCGTCGTTGACGATCATGAGGTAACGCATACGAGCAGGCTAGGCCCACTGGTACGCCGGTCGGGACTGCTGAAGTTCCGGTGGCGTCTGAAGCTCTTCCGGCGGCAGAGGCGTGGCTCATGTGGTGGTACCCGGCCGGACCCCACTGTCGAACTCGGCCTGCCGGACCCAGTTCCACAGTCCTTCGGGGTGGGTGGCGGGCTATAGGGCTATAGGGCGCCGAGGTGCTCGCGGGCGAAGGCGAGGGACTCGGCGAGGTCACCCTCGCGGTCGGCGAGGGTCCGCTTGCGCGTGCCGACCTCGAGGACGACCGCACCCTCGAAGCCTGACGTCGCGATGTGCTGCAGCACCTCCGCGCACGGCTGTGAGCCACGCCCGGGGACGAGGTGCTCGTCCTTGATGGTCCGTCCGCTGCCGTCGGCGAGGTGGATGTGCGCGAGCCGGTCGCCGAGGTCACGCACCATCTGCATCGCGTCAGACCCCGCCGAGGCCGTGTGGGAGAGGTCGATCGTCACGTTGTCGTACGGCTGGGGCACCGGGTCCCAGTGCGGCAGGTACGCCTCGACCTGACGACCGCGCGCCGTCCACGGGTACATGTTCTCGACGGCAAGGACGATCCCGCTGTCGTGCTCGCGCTGGGCCACGCCGTCGGCGAACCCGCGCGCGTAGTCCTTCTGCCATCGGAAGGGCGGGTGGAGCACGACCGTGGGCGCCCCGACCTCCTGGGCGATCTCGATCGAGCGGTCGACCTTCGCCCAGGCGTCGTTGCCGAAGACCCGCTGGGTCAGCAGCAGGGTGGGCGCGTGGATCGAGACGATCGGCAGCTCGTGGTGGCGCGAGAGCGCCGCGAGCGCCGGGGCGTTCTGCGTCATCGGGTCGGTCCAGATCATGACCTCGATGCCGTCGTACCCGAGCCGCGCGGCGACGTCGAAGGCCGCGGCCGTCGTCTGCGGGTAGACGGACGCCGTGGACAGCGCCACGGGGATGCGCGGCATGGCCCTGAGCCTAGACCTCACGGCTGCCAGGGCAGGCTCACCCGGGGCGACCGGCTCAGGAGTCGAGGTGGTCGAGGTAGCGCAGGATGACCCCTTCGCGCAGGGCCCAGGGGCAGATCTCGAGAGACTCGACGCCGAGGAGGTCCATCGCCGCCTCGGCGACGATGGCACCGCCGAGGAGCTGGTGCGCCCGCGAGGCGGAGACCCCCGCCAGCTGGGCACGGTCCGCGGCCTGCATCGACGAGATCCGCGCGATCGTCTCGGTGACCGAGGCACGGGTCAGCTCCCGGCGCACGTACGGGCCCTCGCCCGACGGTGCGGCGCCGGCGATGCGCGCCAAGGAGCGCATCGTCTTGCTCGTGCCGACGACCTTGTCCGGCGCCCCCGCCTTGGCCAGCGGCCGGATCTGGGAGGCGATCTCGGCCCGGACCGCCTTGCGGGCCGCCTTGATCGTGGCTGCCGAAGGGGGGTCGCCGGCCAGCCGCTCCCGAGTCACCCGTCCGGCGCCGAGGAGCAGGGAGAGTGCGACGTCGGGGTCCTCGTCGGTGCCGATCGAGAGCTCGAGGGAGCCGCCGCCGATGTCGACGACGAGGAGCTTGCCCGCCGACCAACCGTTCCACCGGCGGGCGGCGAGGAAGGTCAGCCGGGCCTCCTCCTCGCCGGAGAGGACCTGGAGCTGCTTCGTCGTCTTCTTGCGGACCCGGGCGAGGACCTGCTCGCCGTTCGGGGCCTCGCGGATGGCGCTCGTGACGAAGGCCAGCAGCTCCTCGACGCCCTGGTCCTCTGCGACCTCGAGGCACTCCTGGACGAACGTCACGAGCCGGTCGGTCCCGCCGTCCTCGATCCGGCCGTCGTCGAGCACGTGCTCGGAGAGCCGCAGGTCGATCTTGTGCGAGGTGGCCGGCAGCGGGTGGGCGCCGGGGTGGGCGTCGACGACGAGGAGATGGACGGTGTTCGATCCCACGTCGATAACCCCGAGCCGCATGGTTCCCAAGCGTACGACCCGTAGGGTGACCGCCGTGACCGAGCACCCCGGCGAGACCCCGCTGACCACGCCCCGGACGTGGGTCGAGTTCGACGACCCGGCGGACGCCGCGCAGCGCTTCCGGTGCGACCTGACGTGGCTCACCTCGCGGTGGACGTGCATCTTCGGGCAGGGTTGCGCCGGGATCGACGCCGACCACCCCGACCACGGGTGCTGCACGCTCGGCGCCCACTTCAGCGACAAGGACGACGTCGCCCGGGTCAAGGCGGCGGCCGCGGAGCTCGGCGAGGACGAGTGGCAGCTCCACCCCGGCAGCCTGAAGCTCTCGGCCTGGACCGAGAAGGAGGACGGCGACCGCAAGACCAAGGTCGTCGACGGCGGCTGCATCTTCCTCAACCGTCCGGGCTTCCCCGCTGGTGCCGGGTGCGCGCTGCACCAGCACGCGATGCTCACCGGGGTCCCGCCGCACACGATCAAGCCCGACGTGTGCTGGCAGCTGCCGATCCGGCGCACCTACCGCCAGGTCACCCTGCCCGACGAGTCGAGCTACCTCGAGATCAGCATCGGCGAGTACGACCGGCGCGGCTGGGGCCCCGGCGGCCACGACCTCGACTGGTACTGCTCCGGCAACCCCGAGGCGCACGTCGCGCCCGACCCCCTCTATGTCACGGAGCGTGACGGCCTCGTCGAGCTCATGGGCCAGGCGGGCTACGACGCGCTGGCAGCGCACTGCGAGGCCCATCTCGCCCTCGTCGAGACGGTCCGGTCGGCCTCCGGCCGGCGGGCGAAGGGGGGCCGCTCACCCCTTCGTCGTCCGTCGGTGTCGCCCGAGGGCCGCGACCTGCTCACCCTGCTCGTCCACCCGGCCACCCTCGCCGCCGGCTCCTGAGCCGGTCGCCGTCAGGGGCTGTCGGGGGCGGCGCATAGGTTGACCCGCATGGCGACGAAGAGCACGCGCACCCCCGCCTTCCGGTGCACCGAGTGCGGCTGGACCACCGTGAAGTGGGTGGGCCGCTGCGGCGAGTGCCAGGCGTGGGGCACGGTCGAGGAGGCCGGCGCCCCCAGCGTGCGCACCACGAGCGCGACGCGCGTCGAGACCCCCGCCCGCCCGATCGCCGAGGTACCCGTCGAGGACGCCCAGGCGTGGAGCACCGGGGTGCCGGAGTTCGACCGCGTGCTCGGCGGAGGGATCGTGCCCGGTTCGGTCGTCCTCGTCGCCGGCGAGCCCGGCGTGGGCAAGTCGACGCTCCTCCTCGACGTGGCGGCCCGCGCGGCCGCCGGTCGGCCTGTCCTCTATGTCAGCGGCGAAGAATCAGCCGCGCAGGTGCGCTCACGTGCCGA
>JBHWMJ010000119.1:0-3012 GCA_043423105.1 Marihabitans sp. | reverse complement strand
CTCGGCCAGGAGAGCGACGACCTCTCCGGCCCGGCCGCCGGTGCGGTGGCCCGGACCTCGATCTGGCCGCACGTCGAGGAGCAGGTCGTCGACCTCGTCCTCGGACGACGCTCCACGCTCGTCTTCGTCAACAGCCGCCGGCTCGCCGAGC
Organism: Marihabitans sp.; assembly: GCA_043423105.1. GTDB lineage: Bacteria > Actinomycetota > Actinomycetes > Actinomycetales > Dermatophilaceae > Marihabitans. Next base: position 2,861 of record JBHWMJ010000119.1, on the reverse strand, counting down.
GGCTGACGACCCGGCTCAACGAGATCTACGCCGAGCGCACCGAGGGCGAGGGTGGCGTGCTCGCCAGGGCTCACCACGGGTCGGTGAGCAAGGAGCAGCGCGACGAGATCGAGGAGGCGCTCAAGGCCGGACGGCTGCCCTGCGTCGTCGCGACGAGCAGCCTCGAGCTCGGTATCGACATGGGCGCGATCGACCTCGTCGTCCAGATCGAGTCCCCACCGTCGGTCGCCTCCGGGCTGCAGCGCGTCGGCCGGGCCGGGCACCAGGTCGGTGCGGTGAGCCACGGCGTCGTCATGCCGAAGTTCCGCGGCGACCTCGTCCAGGCCACCGTCGTCGTCGAGGGCATGCGACGCGGGGCGATCGAGTCGATCGCCATGCCGGCGAACCCCCTCGACGTCCTCGCCCAGCAAGTCGTCGCGATGTGCGCCCTCGACGAGTGGACGGTCGCCGACCTCGGCGCGCTCGTGCGGCGGGCCGCCCCCTTCGCCACGCTCGCCGAGCCCGTGCTCACCGCGACCCTCGACATGCTCGCCGGCGCCTATCCCTCCGACGACCTCTCCGAGCTGCGACCCCGGATCACCTGGGACCGGGTGGCGGGCACGCTCACCGGCCGACGGGGCGCGCAGCGGCTCGCCGTGACCAGCGGTGGCACGATCCCCGACCGAGGGCTCTTCGGGGTCTTCCTCGCCGGGGGCGAGGGACCGGGCCGCCGGGTCGGCGAGCTCGACGAGGAGATGGTCTACGAGTCCCGCGTCGGAGACGTCTTCACGCTCGGCACCTCGACCTGGCGGATCGAGGACATCACGCACGACCAGGTGCTCGTCACGCCCGCGCCGGGCCAGCCAGGACGGTTGCCCTTCTGGCATGGCGACCAGCTCGGCCGCCCCGCAGAGCTCGGCGCCGCGCTCGGCGCGATGGTCCGCGAGCTCGTGGCCGCACCCCCCGAGACCGCACGCGAGCGCCTCACCGCCTCCGGCCTCGACGAGTGGGCCGCCGACAACCTCCTCGCCTACCTCTCCGAGCAGCGAGAGGCGACCCGGCACGTCCCCGACGACCGGACGATCGTCGTCGAGCGCTTCCGCGACGAGATCGGCGACTGGCGGATCGCGGTCCTCTCCCCCTTCGGCGCTCAGGTGCACGCGCCGTGGGCGCTCGCACTCTCCGCCCGCATGCGCGAGCGCTTCGGGGTCGACGTCCAGGCGATGCACGGCGACGACGGCATCGTCCTGCGGCTGCCGGACTGGGAGGTCGAGGAGACCCGCGACATCGGCGCCGAGATCCTCGACATCGTCCGGCTCGACCCGGCCGATGTGCGGCCGCTCGTCACGGAGCAGGTCGGCGGTTCGGCCCTCTTCGCGGCGCGGTTCCGCGAGTGCGCCGCGCGTGCCCTGCTCCTGCCCCGTCGTCGACCCGACCGGCGGCAGCCGCTGTGGCAGCAGCGCCAGCGGGCGGCCTCGCTGCTCGAGGTGGCCAGCCGCTTCCCGCGCTTCCCCATCGTCCTCGAGACGGTCCGCGAGGTGCTCCAGGACGTCTACGACGTGCCGGGGCTCGTCGCCCTCATGGACGGCATCGAGCAGCGCCGGGTCACCCTGGTCGAGGTCGAGAGCCCCCGGCCCTCCCCCTTCGCCTCGTCCCTGATGTTCGGCTACGTCGCCCAGTTCCTCTACGAGGGCGACTCCCCGCTCGCCGAGCGGCGGGCCGCGGCCCTCACGCTGGACCCGGCCCTGCTGGCCGACCTCCTCGGCCAGGGCGAGCAGCTGGCGCTGGCCGACCTGCTCGACGCCGAGGCCGTCGCCCGCACCGAGGCCGAGCTCCAGCGCACCGCCGAAGGGCGCCGGGCGCGGGACGGCGAGGACGTCGCCGACCTGCTCCGTGTCCTCGGTCCCCTCGGGATCGCCGACATCGTGGGCCGGTCGACGATGGACGAAGGCGGTGTCCGCGCGGCCCTCGACGCTCTCGTGGAGACGCGCCAGGTCATCCCCGTGCAGGTCGCCGGCGAGGCGCGGTGGGCCGCGGTCGAGGACGCCGCCCGGCTGCGCGACGCGCTCGGTACCCCCCTGCCCGTCGGCGTACCTCAGGTCTTCCTCGAGCCCGTCGAGGACCCGCTCGGCGACCTCCTGGGGCGCTACGCCCGCACCCACACCCCCTTCGCCGCGGCGGAGGCCGCACGCTGGTGGGGCATCGGCACCGCCGTCGCGACGGACGGGCTGCGCCGGCTCGTGCAGTCCGGACGCGTCGTCCAGGGAGATCTGCGACCGGCCGAGTCGGGCGGCGGCGGTGGCGACGACTTCTGCGACGCCGAGGTGCTCCGACTGCTGCGTCGACGCTCGCTCGCCGCGCTGCGGCACGAGGTGGAGCCCGTGGCGCCGGAGCAGCTCGCGCACTTCGTGCCGACCTGGCAGGGCGTCGGCGGGTCGATGACCGGCGAGGACGGCGTGGCCCGGGTCGTCGAGCAGCTCGCCGGGGTCCGCCTGCCGGCCTCGGCGCTCGAGTCGCTCGTGCTGCCCGCCCGGGTGCGGGACTACCAGCCGGGGACGCTCGACACCCTCATCGCGACCGGCGAGGTCGTCTGGGCGGGTCACGGCCCGCTGCCCGGCGACGACTCGTGGGTCTCGCTGCACCTGGCCGACAGTGCCCCCCTCACCCTGCCCCCGCCGGACCGCGACGGCCTGCAGCCGGAGCACGATGTGGTGCTCGAGGCGCTCGCCGGGGGCGGCTCGTTCCTCTTCCGGCAGCTGAGCGAGCACGTCGGTTCGACGGACGACGAGGCGCTCGCGACGACGCTCTGGGAGCTCGTCGACCGCGGTCTGGTCACCGGCGACACACTCGCCCCGGTCCGAGGTCTGCTCGCCGGCGGACGC
>JBHWMJ010000106.1:0-4296 GCA_043423105.1 Marihabitans sp. | reverse complement strand
CATGGCCTTGCGGCGGTCACCGAAGCCCGGCGCCTTGACCGCGACGGCCTTGAAGGTGCCGCGGATCTTGTTGACGACGAGCGTGGAGAGGGCCTCGCCCTCGACGTCCTCGGCGATGATGAGCAGCGGCTTGCCGGACTGCATGACCTTCTCGAGGAGGGGGAGCAGGTCCTTGATCGAGCCGATCTTGGAGTTCGCGATGAGGACGTACGGGTCCTCGAGCACGGCCTCCATGCGCTCGGTGTCGGTGACGAAGTAGCCGGAGATGTAGCCCTTGTCGAAGCGCATGCCCTCGGTGAGCTCGAGCTCGAGCCCGAAGGTGTTGCTCTCCTCGACGGTGATGACACCTTCCTTGCCGACCTTGTCCATGGCCTCGGCGATCTTGGCGCCGATCTCCTGGTCAGCGGCGGAGATGGAGGCCGTGGCAGCGATCTGCTCCTTGGTCTCGATCTCCTTGGCCATCTTGAGCAGCTCGCCCGAGACGGCCGAGGTGGCCTTCTCGATGCCGCGCTTGAGGGCCATCGGGTTGGCACCGGCGGCGACGTTGCGCAGGCCCTCACGGACGAGCGCCTGGGCGAGGACGGTGGCCGTCGTCGTGCCGTCACCGGCGACGTCGTCGGTCTTCTTCGCGACCTCCTTGACGAGCTCGGCCCCGATCTTCTCGTAGGGGTCGTCGAGCTCGATCTCCTTGGCGATCGAGACACCGTCGTTGGTGATCGTGGGGGCGCCCCACTTCTTCTCCAGGACGACGTTGCGGCCCTTGGGGCCGAGGGTGACCTTGACGGCGTCGGCGAGGGTGTTCATACCCCGCTCGAGACCGCGGCGGGCCTCCTCGTCAAAGGCGATGAGCTTTGCCATTCGGGTGGTCCTCCACACGAGTTGGTTGGTGGCGACCGGGCGGCGCCCGCGACGGACGGCACACTGCGCACGGCTCACGTCACCGTGACGAAGGGGGCCTCACCGGACCGGTCAGTTCTGTCACTCTCACCAGGAGAGTGCTAATGCCATTATTGGCACTCTCCCGGTGAGAGTGCAAACGTCAGCCCCTGCCGCCGGAACGGACCGGTGACAGGGGCGAAGGGGTTGGGGCGGGCTCAGCCGTCGAAGCCGAGGCGCCGCGCGCTGCGGCTTCGCTGGCGCGCCTGCCGCATCCGGCGGAGCCGCTTGACGAGCATCGGGTCCTCGGCGAGGGCGGCCGGGTTGTTGATGAGCCCGTTGAGCACCTGGTAGTAGCGGGTGGAACTCATGTCGAAGAGCTCCTTGATCATCTGCTCCTTGGCACCCTGGTAGGTCCACCACTGACGCTCGAAGGCGAGGATCTCGCGATCGCGGTCGCTCAGCGGGGCGGCGGTGCTGCTCTGCTGCTGCGCGGCGGTGTTCACGTGGGTCCTCCGTCGGGTGGTGGATCGGGCGCGACCCACTGTACTCACCGAATCACACACGTGTCATTACCTTCGGCGTGGCGGCTGGACAGCCACCCCTTCGCCCCACTCACCCGCCCCACCCGTCACACCCGCCCCACCCCGGGCGTCAGGCCATCGTGTCGAGGATCGCGTCGATGTCCGCCTCGGTCGTCGCCGGGTTGACGACGGCGAAGCGGGCGAGCGTCTCGCCCTCGTGGGTCGTCGGCACGACGAAGGCGAACTCGTCCGCGAGCATGCGGTCCGACCACTCCCGGTAGTCCGCGGCCGACCACCCGACCCGCCGGAAGACGACGACAGAAAGGTCGCGGTGACGCACGAGCTCCAGGTCCGGCCGCCGCTCGATCTCCGCCTCGGCGTGACGCGCGACCTCGAGGGTGCGCTCGATGGCCTTCGTGTACGCCGCCGTCCCGTGCGTCGCGAGGCTGAACCAGAGCGGCAGCCCCCGAGCCCGCCGGGTCAGACCGATGGAGTAGTCCGTCGGGTTCCACTCCTCGGCCTCGGTGAGCACGTCGAGGTACCCGGCCCGCTGCGTGTGCGCGGCCCGGGCGAGCGCAGGCTCGCGGTAGAGCAGCGCGCAGGAGTCGAAGGGGGCGAAGAGCCACTTGTGCGGGTCGACGATGAAGGAGTCGGCCCGTTCGATCCCGGTGAAGAGGTGCCGCACGCTCGGGGCAGCGAGCGCCGCGCCGCCGTAGGCGCCGTCGACGTGGAGCCAGATGCCGTGCTCGGCGCACACCTCGGCGACCGCGGCGAGGTCGTCGACGACCCCGAAGTTCGTCGTCCCGGCGGTCGCGACGACGGCGAAGAAGGTCTCCGGACCCTCGCGCTCGAGCACCTCCCGCAGCGCAGGGCCGGTGAGCCGCAGGTCGGCGTCGGGCTCGACCGTCACGAGCTCGGCGTCCATGACGTCGCAGGCCGACTGGATCGAGCTGTGGGCGCCGGCGGTCGCCGCCACCCGCCACGGTCGACGGGGGTGACCCTCCCCCTTCGCCTCCTGCGCGGCCCGGGCGCGGGCGGTGTGTCGCGCCGCGACGAGTGCCGAGAGGTTGCCGATGGTCCCGCCAGGGACGAAGACGCCGCCGGCCCGCTCCGGCAGGCCGACGAGGTCGGCGATCCAGCGCAGCGCCTGGTTCTCCGCGAAGACCGCGCCCGAGCCCTCGAGCCACGACCCGGCGTAGACCGAGGAGGCGCCGACGACGAGGTCGAAGAGCGCCGCCGCGTCGCTCGGGGCGCACGGGATGAAGGAGAGGTAGCGGGGGTGGTCGACGGAGAGGCAGGCCGGCGCGAGGACCTCGGCGAAGAGGTCCATCGCGCGCTGGCCGCCGAGACCCTCCGGGGTGATCGTCGACCCTGCCCGGTCGAGCAGCTGCTCCTCCGTGAGGACGTAGTCGAGGGGGACCGGGTGCAGGGTCAGCCGCTCCTCGGCGTAGTCGAGCACCATCCGGCCGAGCTGGTCTACGGCCTTGTCGTTTCCGTGCATGGGCGCAGCGTAGGGGCGCCCACCCCGTCCCGCCGACTCAGACGGTGAGCGCCCGCGAGGCCAGGGCCAGCCGCTCCGGCACGAGGGTGAAGCACGCCGACTGGCCGCGCTGCTCCCGGACGAGGAGCCCGGCCTCGACGAGCACCCGGAGGTGGTGGCTCACGGTCGGCTGCGACAGCCCGAGCGGCTGCTGGAGGTCACCCGGGCTGACCTCGCCGCCGGCGGAGCAACGGGCGATGCTGAGGATCTGCAGGCGCACCGGGTCGGCGACCGCCTTGAGCAACCGGGCGACGAGCTCCGCGTCCTCCCGGGATAGCGGCGCGCTGCCCGGCGTGGAGCAGCAGGCCTCCACGGCGGTGACGAGCAGAGCCCGACCGTCTGGCGAAGGGATAGTGGTCACCGCCTCATATTGACATGGGTCGATACGTACTGTCACGCTAGATCTATCGATGATCGTCAATGCATAGGAGTACCCGTGAGCCGCGTCCAGCTGGCGCTCGACGTCACCGACCTCGAGGCGTCCGTTGCCTTCTACTCGACGCTCTTCGGGGTCGAGCCGCACAAGCGGCGCCCGGGGTACGCGAACTTCGTCGTCGCGGAGCCGCCCCTCAAGCTCGTCCTCATCGAGACGGACGAGGCGACCCGGGGCACTGGGCCCAAGGGGGCCCTCAACCACCTCGGGATCGAGGTGGAGGACGGCGCCGAGGTCGTTGCCGCCCGGCAGCGGCTGACGGGGGCCGGCCTGGCCACCTTCGACGAGGAGGACACGACGTGCTGCTACGCGCTGCAGGACAAGGTGTGGGTCTCCGACCCTGCCGGGGCACCGTGGGAGGTCTACGTCGTCAAGGACGACGACCCCGCCGACGCCCGCCCTGCCACCGTGAGCCTGCCGATCCTCCCGGGCGGCGGTTCGTCGGCGTGCTGCGCACCGGCCGGGGCCTGAGCATGGCGACCACGACCCAGGGGCCAGCCCAGGCGACCGATGTCGTCAAGAAGATGACCTTCCTCGACCGCTACCTCGCGGTGTGGATCCTCCTGGCCATGGCGGTCGGCCTGCTCCTCGGCCGCATGGTGCCGGGCCTCGACGACGCGCTCAACGCCGTCCAGCTCGAGGGCATCTCGCTGCCCATCGCCGTCGGGCTGCTCGTCATGATGTACCCGCCGCTGGCGAAGGTCCGGTACGACCGGCTCGGCACGGTGACGGCCGACAAGCCCATGATGATCAGCTCGCTCCTGCTCAACTGGGTCCTCGGTCCAGCGCTGATGTTCGCCCTCGCATGGATCTTCCTGCCCGACCTGCCCGAGTACCGCACCGGGCTCATCATCGTCGGGCTCGCCCGGTGCATCGCGATGGTCATCATCTGGAACGACCTGGCCTGCGGCGATCGTGAGGCA
>JBHWMJ010000099.1:0-5533 GCA_043423105.1 Marihabitans sp. | reverse complement strand
CTTCTCTGACCTACATCACCACCGGTCAGCTCGAGCAGGCCCGACGCACCCTGCAGCGGACGGTCGAGACCCTCGACGACGGCACCGACCGGCCGATCGTGGTCACCGAGCCGTCCTGCGCCAGCGCCCTGCGGCACGACCTGCCCCGGCTCGTCGACAGCCCGGTCGCCAGAGGGGTCGCCGGCTCGGTGCGGACCGTGGCCGAGCTGCTCACCGCGGCGATCGCCGACGGTCGGTGGCAGGCCCCCGACCTCAGCGGCACCGAGGTCGTGGCCCAGCCGCACTGCCACCACCACGCCGTCATGTCGTGGAAGGCCGACGAGGAGCTCCTCGACGCGACCGGGGCCTCCGTGCGCCGGCTCGGCGGGTGCTGCGGTCTGGCCGGCAACTTCGGGGTCGAGCTCGGGCACTACGAGGTCTCGGTCGAGGTCGCGCGTCAGCAGCTGCTGCCGGCGATCGAGGAGGCCTCACCGGAGGCGGTGGTCCTCGCGGACGGATTCTCCTGCCAGACCCAGGTCGCCGACCTCACCGACCGTCAGGCCGTGCACCTCGTCGAGCTGCTCGCTCGCTAGCGGCGCAGGGCGCCGGTGACCTCGGCGAAGACCTCGGTGTGCCGGTCGACGTCCGCTTGCGTCGACGCCGGGCACATGAGCGCCATGTTGTGGAAGGGCGTCATGAGGTAGCCGCGGTTGAGCAGCCCGAGATGGAGATAGGCGTCGAGCTCGTCGTCGGCCGCGGCTGCCGACTCGGCGCCGGTGCGCGGAGCCGGCGAGGCGAAGCGGTACTCCGCGCGGACCCCGAGCCGGCTCACCGACCACGGCAGCTCGTACCTGTCGAACGCCGACTGCACCCCGGCGGTGAACGCCTCGGAGAGTCGGTCCATCCGCTCGAATGCCTCGGGCGTCAGCACCTCGCCAAGGGTCGCCCGCGCCGCGGCCAGCGAGAGCGCGTTGCCGGCCAGGGTCCCGCCGACGCCGCCGACGTCGACGATGTCGGCGTCACCGTTCTCGGTGTGCCGAGTCACGCCCCGGGCCACCTCGTCGGACAGGCCGTAGGCACCGATCGGCACGCCGCCGCCGATGGACTTGCCGATGACGACGATGTCGGGGTCGAGGCCCCAGGCGGTCGTCGCGCCGCCCCAGCCCGCCGAGAAGGTGTGGGTCTCGTCGATCATGAGGAGCGAGCCATGCTCGCTGGCCAGGGCCCGCAGCCCCTTGAGGAAGCCGTCCTCCGGCAGGACGATGCCGATGTTCGTCAGCGCCGGCTCGGTGAGGATGGCGGCGACGTCTCCGTGGCGCAGCTGCTCCTCGACGCTGTCGAGGTCGTTCCACGTCGCGGCCCGGGTCGTCCGGTCGAGGGGGACCGGCGGGGCGACGTTGCCGGGGCGGCTCACCGTCGAGCCGTCCGGGCCGGGCAGGGCGAAGGCCTCGTCCACGCTGCCGTGGTAGCAGTGCCCGAAGACGAGGATCTTCGAGCGCCCGGTGACCAGCCGGGCGAGCCGGATCGCCCACCGGTTGGCGTCGGTCGCGGAGAGGGTGAAGCTCCACCGCGCCATGCCGAAGCGACGGCTCAGCTCGGCGCCGACCCACTCGGCGTCCTCGGTGGGCAGCATCGTCGTCAGCCCGCCGAGCTCCTCGGCTCGGCGCCTGATCGCCGCGACGGTCGGCGCGGGGGAGTGCCCGGCCATCGCGCCGGTGTCGCCGAGCGCCAGGTCGACGAGGTCGTGGCCGTCGAGATCCCGGATGCGGTTCCCCTTCGCCGTCTCGAATCCGAGCGGGAAGCCGCCGGACCACATGTTCATCCAGGTCATCGGCACCCGGCCGAAGAGATGCTCGCCGGCGGCGTAGAGCGCCTGGCTGCGCGGGTTGCGGGAGGTGTAGGCGTCGATCTCGGCCCCGAGGAGATGGCGGAGACGGGCGGGGTCGATCGGCGTCATGGCCGAAGGCTAGGACCGGCGGGCCTCCGACCGGAAGAGGCGTCCGACCGGCCGACGTACCCTTGGGCATCATGGCTCAGCGCACCCCCGACGGACCTCCGCCGCCCCCCGCCGTCCAGAAGCTGCGGGTGCAGTACGCGCGAAGGGGTCGGCTGCGCCTCTCCTCGACCCGCGACTTCGCGCGGGCTCTGGAGCGTGCGCTGCGCCGGTCCGGTGTGCCCATGGCGTTCTCCGCCGGGTTCCACCCGCACCCGAAGATCTCGTACGCCAACGGGGCGCCCACGGGCATGGCCTCCGAGGCGGAGTACTTTGAGATCTCGGTGACCGAGCACGTCGACCCGGAGCGGGTGCGGGTCGCGCTCGACGAGGCGCTGCCCGAGGGCATCGATGTCATCAAGGTCGTCGAGGCGCAGCCCGGGGCGCTGGCGGACCGGCTCCAGGCCAGCCGGTGGCGGATGTCCTTCGAGGGGGTGGAGACCGATGAGCTGCGCGCCGTCGTCGATGCCTTCCTCGCGCAGGACGAGGTCGAGGTCTCCCGGATGTTCAAGCGCGGGCGCAAGAGCTTCGACGCGCGCGGCCCGGTCATCGAGGCGACGGTCAGCGACGGCGCCGCCTCGGGGGACGGGCAGACCCCCTGTGCGATACTGACGACGGTCGTACGGCACACCACACCGGCCGTGCGCCCCGACGACGTCCTCAGCGCGTTGTCGCTCGTCACGCCGTTCGCGCCGCAGCGACCGCCCCTGGTCACCCGGCTCGAGCAGGGCGTGTGGGACGACACGCAGGCGACGGTCATCGACCCATTGATGACCGATGACGACACCGTCGGCCCGCAGAGGTGACGCGCGCAGCGCGAGCCGTCTACGGGCAGCACTGACTTTCGGGCGTGGCGCGACCGCCACGCCGAGCCGCAGCAGCGGCCGGTTGATCCCCTCGGGGATGGTGTGGCGCTGGTCCTGCCGCTGGAGGTGCCGCATGGCAACCGACAAGACCACCCCGTCGAGCGAAGAACCCGTGGCCGAGAGCGCCGAGGTCATCGAGGACGCCGTCCAGGAGTCTGCCGACGACACGGACGCGCAGGACGCCCCGGAGCTCGAGGAGATGCCCGCGGACGAGCTTCCGGCTGAGTCCGCCGATACCGACGCCGACGAAGAGTCGAACGGCGCAGGTGACGCCGAGACCGCTGCCGAGGAGACCGACGACGAGGACGAGGCTGACGAGCCCGCCCCCGTCGCCACCGTCCCGAGCTTCGGCTTGCTCTTCCAGGCGCCCGAACCGGTGGCCCCGCGCCGGGCGACGCGCCCGGCGCCCCAGCCCGATGTCGAGACCGACTCGGACAACGACGACACCGAGTCCGACGAAGGCAACGACAGCTCCGAGAGCCGCGAGGACTCCGCCGACGAGCAGCAGGGTCAGCCGCGGCGACGCCGGCGCCGGGGCGGCCGGGGCCGCAACCGCTCCGACGGGGGCGCCGACGAGAGCACCGACCGCGACGACGAGAGCGGCTCCGACGACACCGACGACTCGTCGGACGAGCAGCAGGGGTCTCGCAAGCGACGCGGTCGCGGCCGCGGGCAGGGCGGCTCCGGTCAGGGCGAGGAGACCACCGACGACTCCTCCGACGGCTCTGAGGGCGAGGACCAGGACGGCAGCACCGGCGATGACAACGGTGACGGCGCGCAGGACTCCGAGGGCGGCTCGAGCCGTCGGCGTCGGCGCCGGCGCCGCGGCTCCGGCGGTGGCGGCAACGACGGTCAGGACGACCCGCCCGGCACCGTGACGAAGGTCCGCGAGGGCCGCTCCGGTCGCGACGAGCCGCAGGCCGTCAAGGGTTCGACCCGGCTCGAGGCGAAGAAGCAGCGCCGCCGTGAGGGCCGTGAGGCCGGTCGCCGCCGCACGATCATCACCGAGGCCGAGTTCCTCGCCCGCCGCGAGAGTGTCGAGCGGGTCATGGTCGTTCGCTCCACCGACGAGCGCACTCAGATCGGCGTCCTCGAGGACGACGTGCTCGTCGAGCACTACGTCTCGCGCGAGACGACCTCGACGATGGTCGGCAACGTCTACCTCGGCCGAGTCCAGAACGTCCTGCCGAGCATGGAGGCCGCTTTCGTCGACATCGGCAAGGGGCGCAACGCCGTCCTCTACGCCGGCGAGGTCAACTGGGACGCCCACGGGGTCGGCAACGGCCAGGCTCGCCGCATCGAGAACGCCCTCTCCTCGGGAGACACCGTCCTCGTCCAAGTGACGAAGGACCCCATCGGGCACAAGGGCGCCCGCCTCACCTCGCAGATCTCGCTGCCCGGCCGCTACCTCGTGTACGTGCCCGAGGGCAGCATGACGGGGATCTCCCGCAAGCTCCCGGACAAGGAGCGCGCGCGCCTCAAGAGCATCCTCAAGGAGGTCGTCCCCGACAGCGCCGGCGTCATCGTGCGCACCGCGGCCGAGGGGGCCAGCGAGGACGAGCTGAAGAAGGACGTCGAGCGCCTCACCAAGGCGTGGGAGCGGATCTCCGGCAAGGTCGAGTCGAAGAAGGGCAAGAAAGGCGGGGCGCCGACCCTGCTCCACGCCGAGCCTGACATGACGGTCCGGGTCATCCGCGACATCTTCAACGAGGACTTCGCGACGATGGTCGTCTCGGGCGAGTCCGCCTGGCGCGAGATCAAGGGCTACGTCGACGACGTCGCCCCGGACCTGTCCGAGCGGCTCACGCGCTGGACCGGCGAGGGCGACGTCTTCGCCGAGCACCGGATCGACGAGCAGATCGCCAAGGCGATGGACCGCAAGGTGTGGCTCCCCTCGGGCGGATCGCTCGTCATCGACCGTACCGAGGCGATGACCGTCGTCGATGTCAACACGGGCAAGTTCGTCGGCTCCGGGGGCAACCTCGAGGAGACGGTGACGAAGAACAACATCGAGGCCGCGGAGGAGATCGTCCGCCAGCTCCGGCTGCGCGACATCGGCGGCATCATCGTCATCGACTTCATCGACATGGTCCTCGAGGCCAACCGCGACCTCGTCGTGCGTCGGCTCCTCGAGTGCCTCGGCCGGGACCGGACGAAGCACCAGGTCGCCGAGGTGACCTCGCTCGGCCTGGTCCAGATGACCCGCAAGCGGGTCGGCAGCGGACTCATCGAGGTCTTCTCGGAGGAGTGCGAGTGCTGCCAGGGGCGCGGCATCCACATCTCGTCCGAGCCGGTCGACAACGGCAACGGCGGCGGGCAGAAGGACGACTCGTCAGGGTCGCGTCGCGGACGTGGTCGAGGGCGTGGGGCGAAGGGGGAGGACGCCTCCTCCTCGAAAACGGCCGAGCCGACCGAGCCGCAGACCGACAAGAACGGGCGCACGGCCGCGCAGATCGCCGCCGCGGCCCACGCGGCCGCGATCAAGAACATCGCGGGCGAGCCCGCCGAGGACGACGTCGCCGAGCTCGCCCTCGCGGCCACCTCGGACGACGAGTCGGACGCTGCGGCCTCGGCCACGGACGCAGCCGACGACACGGCCCCCGAGCCCCAGCCCGACCCGGAGACGGTGGCGGCCCCGGAGCCCGAGCCAGAGCCGGCCCCGGAGCCCGAGCCCGAGGCGCCCAAGCGCCAGAAT
>JBHWMJ010000095.1:0-7876 GCA_043423105.1 Marihabitans sp. | reverse complement strand
GGCTCTCGTCGAGACGCTGCGCGTGTGGCTGGACCACCCCGCCGACCCCCGAGCCTGCGCCGAGGCGTTGCACGTCCACCCCAACACCGTGCGCTACCGGATGGGTCGGATTCGAGAGCTCCTGGACGTCGACCTCGCCGATCCCACCGTGCGTCTGGCCCTGGCGCTGCTGACGCGCATCGACCGCTCCGCCTGACCCCTTCGGCCGCGTAGACGGGCGCCACGAAGCGCCGGTTGACGACGTAGGCGCCCGCGATGATGACGCCGCAGGCGAAGGTGACAGCGAGGAGGAATCCGACCACACGATGATTGTCCCGCGCCGCCCAGGTGGATCGATCGCACCTGCTAGCGCGATCTCGGGCGATCGCTAGACATCCGTAGATTCGGGAATCGAAGGCTCACAGGACGACGGCCCCCCTGACACCCGGTCAGGAGCACCCCGCCATCGGTGAGATCCTGGTCACATGGCTACCGCGACCCCTTCGTCCTACTCGATCACCGTGCGACTCCACACGACCCCGGACCACGCGCTCGTGGGTCGCGTCGCGACCGCCGTCGCCGAGCAGGGCGGGATCGTCACGGCCATCGACGTCGCCGACTCGCGCCACGACCGGCTCGTCGTCGACATCACCTGCTCCGGGATCGACGCGGCGCACACCGACCAGCTCGTCGCCGCGATCGACGCCATCGAGGGCGTCCGGGTGCACAAGGTCTCCGACCGGACCTTCCTGCTCCACCTCGGCGGCAAGATCGAGATCCGCTCCAAGGTCGCGCTCCGCACCCGCGACGACCTGTCGATGGCCTACACCCCCGGCGTCGGACGGGTGAGCACCGCGATCGCCGAGCACCCCGAGGACGCGCGCCGCCTGACGATCAAGGGCAACACCGTCGCCGTCGTCACCGACGGCTCCGCAGTGCTCGGCCTGGGCAACATCGGGCCCGAGGCCGCGATGCCCGTCATGGAGGGCAAGGCGGCTCTCTTCAAGCGTTTCGCCGACATCGACGCCTGGCCGATCTGCCTCGCGAGCCAGGACCCCGACGAGATCGTCCGCGCCGTCGAGATGATCGCGCCCGGCTTCGGAGGCATCAACCTCGAGGACATCTCGGCCCCGAAGTGCTTCGAGATCGAGCGCCGGCTGCGCGAGAGCCTCGACATCCCGGTCTTCCACGACGACCAGCACGGCACGGCGATCGTCGTCCTCGCCGCGCTGCGCAACGCCCTGCGCGTCGTCGAGAAGGAGCTGGCGACCGCCCGGATCGTCATCTCCGGCGCTGGGGCTGCCGGCACCGCGATCGTCACCCTGCTCATGGCCGCCGGCGCCGTCGACGTCGTCATGGTCGACCGCGACGGCGCGCTCGCCGAGGGTGACGACTCGCTCTCGGCCTCGCACGCCGAGCTCGCGGCGCGCACCAACCCGCGGCGCGTCACCGGCAGCCTCGAGGAGGTGCTCGAGGGCGCCGACGTCTTCATCGGCGTCAGCGCCCCGGGGGTGCTCAAGGCCGAGTGGATCCGTGACCGGATGGCCGACGAGCCGATCGTCTTCCCGCTCGCGAACCCCGACCCCGAGATCGACCCGGCCGAGGCCGGCGAGCACGCGAAGGTCGTCGCCTCCGGCCGGTCGGACTACCCCAACCAGATTAACAACGTCCTCGCCTTCCCTGGGGTCTTCCGTGGGCTGCTCGACGCGGGGGCCGAGGACATCACGACCGAGATGCTCATCCGTGCCGCGGATGCCATCTCCGGCGTGGTCACGGACGAGGAGCTCAACCCGAGCTACATCATCCCCAGCGTCTTCCACGCGGACGTCACCGATGCCGTCGCCACGGCGATCGCCGGCGAGGGCAAGTCCGCGACCGGTGCGTTGGGCAGCGCCGCCAACACCGGCACCGGGCACGTGCGCGGCGGCGACCGCTACCGCCACGCGACCCCCGACCCGATCGAGGAGGTCGGCAACGACCCCCACGCCTGAGCTCCCACCCACAACAGCTCGCGCTCGCCACGGCACGCCCCCCGGTCATCGTCGCGTCTGCGGTGGCAAACGCGACGCGGGTCGGGGCAGGCCCGGGGCGGAAGAGTTGCCGCGGCGACTAGTTGTCGCGTAAATTAAATGCCATGACTACCCCGACCCCGTGGCTCGACCAGCCGCAGCTGGCGTCCTGGGTCCGGACCGTCGCGGTCATGGAGCTGCTGCCTGCCGCCCTCGACGCCCAGCTGCGGCGCGACAGCAACCTCACGATGTTCGAGTACCAGGTGCTCGCCATGCTCTCCGAGGCGCCGGACCACACGCTGCGGATGACCCGGCTCGCCTCCGAGACCAACGCGACCCTGCCGCGCCTGAGCCATGTCGTGCGCCGGCTCGAGGAGCGCGGCCTCGTGTCCCGCGCCCAGTGCGAGGAGGACGGCCGCGCCACCAACGCCTCCCTCACGACCGCCGGCACCGCGAAGATCGAAGAGGCGGCACCCGGGCACGTCCGCGCCGTCCGCCACCTCGTCGTCGATGCGCTGACCCCCGAGCAGCTCGACGCCCTCGGCGAGATGATGGACGCGGTCCTCCAGCGCCTCGACCCCGACGGCAAGATGACGTCGCTGTACCTGCGCCACGACGCCAAGGCCTGACCCTGCCCGGGCGACCGCGCACCCCTTCGTAGGCTGACCCGGTGACCGAGGACGAGACCTTCCGCAAGGACGCCGGCGCTGCCCCTGCCGGCTACACCGCCTGGGAGGCGGCCGGCCTGCTGTGGCTCGAGGAGGCCGAGGCGACAGGGGGCGCCCGGGTCGTCCGGGTCCGTGACGTCACCACCGATCACCTCGACCTCGAGAAGCTCTCGCCCGTCCCCCCGACGAACTTCCAGGCCGACGCCTTCGGGGCCGCCCTCGCCACGACCCACGCCGCCGGCGCCGAAGCCTTCGGGTCTCCACCGGCCCGGTGGAGCACCCACGGCTTCCTCGGCCCGGCGGTCCGCCCGCTCCCGCTGCCGCTGCAGCCGACGCAGCGCTGGGGCGAGTTCTACGGCGAGCAGCGGATCCTCCACACCTACCGGCTCGGCCGCAACCAGGGCACCTTCGACGAGGACGGCGACCGCACGCTCTTCGAGTCCGTCGCGACCCGTCTCGCCGAGGGCGCCTTCGACACCGACGACGCGCCCGCGCGCATCCACGGCGACCTGTGGAGCGGCAACATCCTGTGGACCCGCGGCGGCGGCGTGCTCATCGACCCCGCGGCGCACGGCGGGCACCGCGAGACCGACCTCGCGATGCTCATGCTCTTCCGCGGCCCGCACGTCGCGCGCATCGTCGCGGCCTACGACGAGGCCGCGCCGCTCGACGACGGCTGGCAGGAGCGGGTGCCGCTCCACCAGCTGCACCCGGTGATGATGCACGCGGTCCTTTTCGGCGGCGGCTACGTCGAGCAGGCCCGTCAGATCGCCCGCAAGCTGGCCTGACCGCGGAGCCCGCGGTGGCCCCGAGGTACCCGCGAGGGACGACGAAGGGGGGCCAGCCCCCCGTCGTCTGTCCGGGGAACCGGGCAGACCGACGAGCCCCACCGTCCCTACGGTGGAGGCATGAGCAGCCAGACCATCTCCCCCACCTCGCTGGCCCGCCTGTGGCTCGGCGGCTGGGGGCACGTGAGCCTCCTCGTGACGAACCTCCTCACGGGGATGGTCGCGCTGACGCTCAGCCTGCTCACCCTCGCCGCGGTGCTCTCGATCCCCGGTGGCGGCATCGGGCTGATCCTCCTGATCCCCGCGCTCTACCTCAGCTGGTGGGTCGGACGCGCCGAGCGGCACCGCCTCGTCGCACTCACGGGGGCCCCGATCGACCCCGAGCCAGAGCCCATCGACGACCCGGTGTGGAAGCAGCTGTGGCTCGACCCGCGCAAGTGGCGCGCGGTCGCCTACCTCGGGCTGCACTCGCTGTGGGGCACGGCCGTCGGGCTCGCGACCCTGCTGGGGCTCGGGCAGCTGCTCGCTCTGGCGCTCATCCCGCTCTACCGCCCCCGGGTCCCCGACGACGGGCTGACCCTGTTGTGGTTCATCCCGGTCCAGGGCCGCACCGCGCTCGGGATCGCCTGGGCCGTCGGCGTGCTCGGGCTCCTGCTCGTCCCCGTCGTCGCCCGCTTCCTCAGCCGTGTCGACCTGACGATGGCCCGGTGGCTCATCGGCCGTGACCGCAGCGGCGAGGTCAAGGCGCTCGAGGCCCGCGTCGGCACCCTCACCGAGAGCCGCCTGCAGGCCGTCGACTCCGTCGAGGCCGAGCGGCAGCGCATCGAGCGCGACCTCCACGACGGTCCGCAGCAGCGCCTCGTCGCCATAGCGATGGGTCTGGGGATGGCCAAAGAGGCGATCCAGCGCGACCCCGAGACCGCAGCGAGCCTCATCGACGAGGCCCACGCCTCGGCGAAGGAGGCGATCGTCGAGATGCGCAACGTCGCCCGCGGCATCGTCCCGCCCGTGCTCGCCGACCGTGGCCTCGATGCCGCCGTCTCGGCCCTCGCCGCCCGCTCCCCCGTCCCGGTCACCGTCACCGCGCGAGAGGTCGGCCGGCTCACGCCGACGATCGAGGCGATCGCGTACTTCGTCGTCAGCGAGAGCCTGACCAACGTCGCGAAGCACTCGGGCGCGACCCGCGCCGACGTCACCCTCGAGCGTCGCCTCACCCCGAAGGGGGGCGAGCAGCTCGTCGTGACCGTCCGGGACGACGGTCGCGGCGGGGCCGAGCCCAGTCGTGGCACCGGGCTCACCGGCCTGCGACACCGGGTCGGGGCGGTCGACGGCACCCTCGAGGTCCACTCGCCGCCCGGCGGCACGACACTCGTCGCCGCGATCCCCCTACGTCCCACCCAGACCATCACCGCGACCACCCCGGGAGCCCTGTCATGACCGAACGCACCACCGTCGTCATCGCCGAGGACTCGGTCCTCCTGCGGGACGGGCTGGTCCGGCTGCTCGAGCTGGCCGACTTCGAGGTCCTCGCGGCGGCACCGGACGCCGATGCCTTCCTCGCCGCGGTCGACGAGCACCGCCCCGACCTCGTGCTCGTCGACGTGCGGATGCCCCCGACCTTCACGAGCGAAGGGATCCGTGCCGCCCTCGTCGTCCGCGAGCAGCACCCCGACACGGCGGTCATGGTGCTGAGCCAGTACGTCGAGGAGCAGTACGCGACCGAGCTGCTCTCCGCGCGGCCCACGGGCCTGGGCTACCTGCTCAAGGACCGGGTCGCGGACACGAGCGACTTCATCGCCGCCCTGCACGAGGTGCGCGGTGGCGGCACCGTCCTCGACCCCGAGGTCGTGAGCCAGCTGCTCATCCGCTCGCGGCGCACGGACCCGCTCGCCGCCCTGTCGCCGCGCGAGCGCGAGGTGCTCGACCTCATGGCGCAGGGACGCACGAACGGTGCCATCGCGCAGACCCTCTACATCTCTGAGGGCGCCGTGGAGAAGAACATCAGCTCGATCTTCACCAAGCTCGACCTGCCACCTGCCGAGGGGGACCACCGCCGGGTGCTCGCCGTGCTGCGGTGGCTGGAGCAGGAGGACTGATGCGTACCCCGAAGACCCTGATCCGGCTCGTCGCCGGGGTCACCTCGCTGGGCCTCGTCGGCATCACCGGCACCCAGATGATCGGGCCGATGCTCGAGCGCAGCGAGACCGAGACCCTCACATACCCCGCCGGCAGCGAGCGGATCGAGCTCACCAACGGCATCGGCTCGGTCAGGGTGCGGGCCGCGGCGGCGGGGGAGGACCCTCACCTCGAGGTGCGACGGACCTGGGGGCTCACCGCGCCCGAGACCGGCATCCAGCAAGAGGGCAGCACGGCACGACTCACGGGCAGCTGCGACACGGGGTTCACGGTCCTCGGCGACGTCTGCCGCACCGAGTGGGTCCTCGTCGTGCCGGCCGAGACCGATCTCTCCGTCGAGAACGGCGCCGGCTCGGTCGTCATCGAGGGCACGTCCGGCGAGCTCTCCGCCCGAGCCGGTGTCGGTGAGGTCCGGGTGCTCGGTACGACCGCCGATCGCATCGACGTCCAGGCCGGTGTCGGGGAGGTCCGCGTCGAGGCGGCACAGGCCCCGACGACGATCGATGTCGAGGCTGGCGTCGGCGGCATCGCGATCGTCGTGCCCCGCGACGAGCGGTACCGGGTGACCTCCGACAGCCCTCCGTCGATGGTGCACAACGAGATCGGCGACGACGTGTCTTCGGAGCACCGGATCTCCGTGCGGATCGGCGTCGGCGAGGCTCGGATCACCGGCGGCTGACCAGGCCGAGCCTCGCAGGAGCCTTGGCTCTTGCGGAGGGGGCAGGAGCCGTGGCGCGTGCGGGCTACTTGAGGAACTTGCTCGTCCGCCGGTCGGCCAGCGGTTTGCCGCCGGTCTGGCACGTCGCGCAGTACTGCAGCGACCGGTCGGCGAAGCTCACCTCACGGACGACGTCGCCGCACACCGGGCACGCCTCGCCGGTGCGCCCGTGGACGCGCATCCCCGCCCGCTTGGCGTCCTTGAGCTCGGCGGCCGGCTTGCCGGTCGCCGCGGCGACCGCCCCGGTGAGCACCTCCCGCAGGGCGGCGTAGATGCGATCGAGGGTCTCGTCGTCCAGGCTCCCGACGAGGGCGAAGGGGGAGACCCGGGCGGCGTGGAGGATCTCGTCGGAGTAGGCGTTGCCGATGCCTGCGACGACCCGCTGGTCGCGCAGGACGCCCTTGACCTGACCCTTCTGCCCCGCGATCAGCTCGCCGAACCGCTCCCGGGTGAAGTCGTCGCCGAGCGGGTCAGGACCGAGCACGGCGATGCCCGGCACGTCGCCCGGCTCACGGACGATGTAGGCCGCGAGCGACTTGCGGGTACCCGCCTCGGTGAGGTCGAACCCCGACCCGTCCGAGAGCCGCACCCGAAGGGCGATCGGTCCCTTGCCTGGCCGGGCGGGGGCCTTCGGGACCTCCTCGTACCAGCGCAACCAGCCGGCCTTCGCGAGATGGAAGATCAGGTGCGTCCCGTCGCAGTCGATGTCGACGAACTTGCCGTGCCGGTGGACCGCGTCGACCGGGGCGCCGGCGAGCGCCTGCGGCGGCGGGTCGAAGGTCTTGAGCACGGTGATCGAGGCGAGCTCGACGGCCTCGACGGCCAGCCCGTCGAGACGCTCGGCGAGGAACGCGACGAGCCCGGCGACCTCGGGCAGCTCAGGCATCGCCCGCCTCCTGCTCCCTGAGGTGCGAGGAGCTCTGCGACGAGCCTCGACGGGCCCCACGGAGCTCGTCGCGGAGGATCTCGGCCATGGCGAAGCCGTCCTCGGCCCGGATCACCGGCAGGTCGACCCCGACGTGCTGCTCGAAGTCGTCGGTGGCCACGGGGGTGAGGTGAGAGAGCATCTGCTCGGTCGCGGTGAGCACCCGGATGCAGATCGCCCGGACCCGGTCGGGCCGCTGCTCGGCGAAGCTGCCGTAGATGCTCGGGTCGTGCTGGCCGTCGTCCCCGATGAGCACCCACCGGATATCGGGGAGGTCGCGGGCGAGCCGGTGCAGCGACGCCCTCTTGTGGTCCTGGCCGGACCGGAACCAGCCGGTGTTCGTCGGGCCCCAGTCGGTCATGAGGAGCGGGCCAAGGGGGAAACCGCCGCGTCGCAGGAAACGGGTCAGCTGGGGGACGGCGTTCCACGCCCCCGTCGAGACGTAGACGATCGGCGCCCCGGGGTACTCCTCCATGAGCCCCCGGTACATCGTCGCCATCCCCCTCACCGCATGGCGGGTGCCCTCGTGCCGGAAGAAGGTGTTGTACGCGGCGATGAAGGGGCGCGGCATCGCCGTCGTGAGCACCGTGTCGTCGATGTCGCTGACGATGCCGAAGGTCGTCTCCGGCGCGACGACGAAGACCGACGCCGAG
>JBHWMJ010000092.1:0-7375 GCA_043423105.1 Marihabitans sp. | reverse complement strand
GTCGGGATCACCATCCGCAGCCGTGGAGGAGGATCCGGGGCAGGGGAGTGCCCCCCATCGCCTGGACCTCCCCGCTGACCTACCGTGAGGTCGACCGGCAGCACGAGCGAAGGGGCAGCCATGAGCGTCAGCGAGGGGATGGTTGTCGAGCGGGTGCGGGCGAGCGAGGGCGCGGTGCTCGGGCAGGTGCGGGCCATCGAGGTCGCGCGGCTTGAGACGCGGCCATCTGAGGCCCGGTTGGCCCAGGCCTGGCCAGGACAGGACTCCTCGGACTTCCAGGCTCCCGGCAAGCACGTGGAGTGGATCCCGGTCTCGACGGGCAGCGAGCTCATGATCGGTTCGCAGCGCTTCGTCGTCACCTCGGTCATGGGGTCAGCGGGAGACCTGCCGGAGGGACAGGCCTCGGACCAGGTCGTGCTCAGGAGCATTGCATCATGACGCTGCGCCGGTGGCTGGCGGTCGCACTGGCCGCGGTGGTCGCGGCTCTCGGGGGTTGCGCGGGTGAGATTGCCCTCGTCGGATCGAGCCGACGGAGGTTGTCGAGGGCGACGAGGTGAGGGTCGGCGAGAGCCGCTATCTCGTGCGGACCGTCGACGACGGTGCCCGAGCGTCCGGTGCCGGGCGAGACGGCGTCGTGGTCCTCGTACCCGAGCGTCAGTAGACGCGCCTCGCGCTCTGCGCTGCGCCACCTACACTCACCGGGACGGACTACGGAGGTGAGACGTGGCGGGCAGGATCCGCGCTGAGGACGTGGCGAGCGTCAAGGAGCGCACCTCCATCACCGACGTCGTGCGCGAGCACGTCACGCTCCGGCCGGCCGGCGTCGGGGCCATGAAGGGGCTGTGCCCCTTCCACGACGAGAAGACGCCCTCCTTCACGGTGCGCGAGTCCGTCGGGTCCTACCACTGCTTCGGCTGCGGCGAAGGGGGTGACGTCCTCGACTTCGTGCAGAAGGTCGACCACCTCACCTTCGCCGAGTCCGTCGAGCGACTCGCGGGCAAGCTCGGCCTCGAGCTGCGCTATGAGGAGGGCGGCGGCCCGCGCGACGGGACGGGGATCGGCAAGCGGTCCCGGCTCATCGAGGCGCACCGGGTGGCCGAGGCGTTCTACCACGAGCAGCTCGTCAGCGGTCCGCAGGCGCGCGCCGGGCGGGACTACCTCCGCGAGCGTGGGTTCCTGCGACCCGAGGCGGAACGTTTCGGGGTCGGGTTCGCCCCGCGCGGGGGCGAGGTCCTCACCCGGTACCTGCTGGAGAAGGGCTTCACCGCCGACGAGCTGACGACGGCCGGCCTGTCGGGGCGGGGGTCGCGCGGGCTCTACGACCGGTTCCGGGGCCGGCTCATCTGGCCGATCCGTGACACGACCGGTGACACGGTCGGCTTCGGTGCGCGGCGGCTCTTCGACGACGACCGCAGCCCGGCGAAGTTCCTCAACACCTCCGAGACGCCGATCTACAAGAAGACCTCGGTCCTCTACGGTCTCGATCTTGCGAAGAAGGCGATCAGCACGGACCGCAAGGCCGTGATCGTCGAGGGGTACACCGACGTCATGGCCGCCCATCTCGCCGGGGTGCCGCACGCCATCGCGACCTGCGGCACGGCCTTCACCGTCGACCACATCAAGGCGCTGCGCCGCATCATGCGCGACGAGGCCGACCTCGCCCCGGCCAAGGTGATCTTCACCTTCGACGGCGACGCCGCCGGGCAGAAGGCCGCGATGAAGGCCTACGCGGAGGACCAGCGCTGGGCGAGCCAGTCCTTCGTCGCCGTCGCCCGCGACAGCATGGACCCGTGCGACCTGCGGCTGCGCGAGGGCGACGCCGCCGTGCGCGACCTCGTCGACTCGGCCGTCCCGATGTTCGAGTTCGCGGTGCGTACCACTCTTGGTCGATTCGACCTCACGACCGCCGAGGGACGGGTGCGGGCCATGGCCGGGGTCGCCCCGATTATCAACTCGATCCGTGACACCGCGCTGCGACCCGAGTACATCCGCACCGTAGCGGGATGGATCGGGGTCGAGGTCGACCAGATGCGTGCGGCGACCCAGCGCGCCGGGCGACTCGCCGTGCCCACCGACGCAGCGGCGCGTGACCGGCGCTCCGACCAGGCGCCCGAGCCCACCCCCGACGAGGCCGCGACGGGCATGCCGGCCCCCGACCTGCGCGACCCCGTCGTCGCCGCGGAGCGGCAGCTCTTCCAGTCGATCCTGCAGT
Source organism: Marihabitans sp. (assembly GCA_043423105.1). Taxonomy (GTDB): domain Bacteria; phylum Actinomycetota; class Actinomycetes; order Actinomycetales; family Dermatophilaceae; genus Marihabitans. The sequence goes on along the minus strand of JBHWMJ010000092.1, from coordinate 5,163 downwards.
ACCCCGTGCTCTTCGCGGACGCCGGCGTCGAGGACTGGGACCCCGACGCGGTGAGCGCCCCGGCGCACCGGGCGATCCTCGATGCCGTGCGCGAGGTGGGGCTGCGCCCCGACCTCTCGCTCGCCGGGTGGCACGCGCTGCTCAGCGACGCCGTCTCGCTCTCGGTGCGGGGCCTGCTCGCCGAGCTGGCCGTCGCTCCGCTGCCCGTCGTGCACGACCCTTCGACCGGCATGCCGCCGCCCGCGTACACGCAGTCGCTCGTCGCCCGTGTGCGTGAGCAGCAGGTGAGCCGCCAGATCGCCGACGGCATGGCGACGATGCGCCGCCTCGGCGCCGACCCCCAGGCCGACCAGGGCGCCCTGCGCGAGCTGTCCCTGCGGCTGCAGTCCCTCGAGCGGGAGCGTGCCGCCATCCGCGACGGGATCTCCCGATGAGCATCTTCCGCCGTCGTCCGACCATCCAGGCACCGCCCGACCTCGGGCCGGGCGAACGGGTGGTCGCCAGCGCCCCGACGGCCGACGGGGGAGTCCTCGCGGTGACGAACCACCGGCTCGTCGTCGAAGGTGAGCACCCGCTGCGGGTCGCGTGGCACCTCGTCGACGGCGGCGGGTGGCGGCCGGAGGGAGACGAGCTGTGGGCGTCCTTCGTCGACGGCACGGGGCCTGGCGCCTGGGTGCTGCCCGAGCCGGGCTCGGTGCCCATGGCCTTCCGCGAGCGGGTCCAGGGCTCGGTCGTCCTCACCGAGCACGTCGTCATCGACCGCGTCAACGCCGCCCGCGTCGTCCTGCGCAAGGACCCCCGCGACAGCCGGCTGTCCGTCCAGACGATCTTCCGCCAGGGCGCTGACCCCGAGCTGCCCCCCCTTCGCCAGGGCATCGCTGACGCGGTCGCCCGACTGGCCGAGCACGTGGGCCTGGAGCGCTGATCCGGTTTTCGTCCGTCGCGCTCTTCTTGCTATGGTTGCGCAGCGCTGCGGCGCGATCCCCTGTAGCTCAATTGGCAGAGCAGCCGACTGTTAATCGGCAGGTTGTTGGTTCGAGTCCAACCGGGGGAGCAACTGAGGCCATCTCCAGAGGGAGGTGGCCTCTTCCGCGTCGTGGGGAAGCCCGCAGGCTCAGCTGCTCGCCGGGGAGCTGGACGAAGGGGTGGAGCCGGGGGAGGTCGTCGATGTCGTGCTCGTCGGCGGCTCGGCGCAGGTGCGGACCTTCGGCTCCTGATACGTCTTCGCGCCGATGACCTTGGCGCTGGGCAGGTTTGCCCGGACTGTCTTGGCCCACTCGCCCGAGGAGACCATCGTGCGCAGCGCCTCGCTCACCGCGTAGCAGAGCTGGTCGTCCTCCCGCGCCATGCCGATGCCGTAGACCTCGCTGCCGAAGTCCACGCCGGCGATGCGGAAGGGCGCGGGCTTGCCCTTCGTGACGTCCTTCGTCGCCGCCTGGAGGTACCCGGCAAGGATCGTCGTGTCCGAGGTGACGGCGCGCACGTGGCCGTCGCGGAGCATGTCGACGCACTCGCCGACCGTGGGCCGCTCCACGATGTGCAGACCGGGGTGGTCGTCGACGAGGCGCCGCACGGATGCCGACCCCTCTGCCCCGCAGACGGGCTCGCCCCGGAGCTGGCCGACCGACCGGATCTTGCTGGTGCGCGGGACGAGCAGGTCCTGACCTGTCACGAGGTAGGGACCGGCGAAGGCGACCTGCTCGGCTCGCTCCGGTGTCATGGAGTACGTCGCGATGACGAGGTCTGCCTGATCCGTGGCGATGAGCGTCTCCCGCTGGCCGGGCACGGCCTCGAGGAACTCGATGCGCTGCGCGCCCAGCTGCTGCGCGACGTAACGGGCCACGTCGACGTCGAGACCGGAGAAGTCGTCCCCCTCGCGCATGCCCAGACCGGGCTGGTCGAAGGGGATGGCCACCCGGAGCAGGTCTGGCCCGGGGGAGGTGCTGGTCGAGCTCGAGGCAGAGGTGGTGGCCGCTGAGGTCGAACCTGTCGACGTCGTCGACGTGCTCGGCGGGACGACCACGCCGCGGCTGCATGCCGCGAGCCCCGGCAGGAGGGCCACGGTGAGCGCGAGCACCGCGGATCGTCGTCCCCTGACCATGCGCTCCATCCTTCCATCGCCCGGCGGTCGGTCCGCCGCCCGAGAGGGGGCTCGGCCGCAGATGTGATCGGGTCGTCACCGCGTAGCCTCGGCTCATGACGATGGTCGACGGCCACCCCGCGCTCGCCGGTGCTGTGCCGCACGCCTACTGGACCGACGCGAGGGAGCGGCCGGCGCCCGATCCTGGGGAGCCGCTGCGCCGCGAGATCCGCGCCGACCTCGCGATCGTCGGGGCGGGCTTCACCGGCCTGTGGGCCGCGCTCCAGGCCGCCGAGGAGAATCCCGGCCGGACCATCGTCGTCGTCGAAGGGGGAACCCTCGGCTTCGGCGCCTCCGGTCGCAACGGCGGGTTCGTCGCCCCGTCGCTGACCCACGGGCTGGCGCAGGGTGTCGCCTGCTGGCCCAAGGAGATCGCGACCCTCGAGCGGCTCGGCGCCGAGAACTTCGCCGGCCTGCGCGACGACGTGCACCGGCTCGGCATCGACTGCGACCTGCACGTGCCTGGCGAGCTGACCCTCGCGCTCACCGAGCACCAGGTAGCCGGTCTCGCGGAGTCCTACGACCTGCACCGTCGGCACGGTGCCGACGTGACCCTCCTCGACGCCTCCGCCGCCCAGGACCGGGTGCGTTCCCCGCGATACCTCGCAGGCATGCTCGACCCGCACGTGGGCCTCGTCGACCCGGCCCGCCTCACCTGGGGCCTGGCCGCAGCGGTCCGAGCGCTGGGCGTGCAGGTCCTCGAGTCCAGCCCGGTCCGGTCCCTCGAGCGCGAAGGGACAGCCGTGCGCCTCCGCGGCGACGCCGGGTCGGTCCTGGCGGACCGGGTCGTGCTCGCGACCGGCGCCTACCCGGGGCTGCTTCGGCGCTTCGGAGCGTGGGTCATCCCGGTCTACGACCACGTCCTCATGAGCGAGCCGCTGACCAGCGCCCAGCTCGCCGAGATCGGCTGGGAGGGGCGAGAGGGCCTGACCGACGCGGGCAACCAGTTCCACTACTACCGGCGGACACTCGACGACCGGGTCCTCTTCGGTGGGTACGACGCGAACTACCACTTCGGTGGCCGGGTCGACGCCGCGCTCGAGCAGGGCGCCTCGCACGACCTGCTGGCCCGGCACTTCTTCGAGATCTTCCCCCAGCTCGAGGGGCTGCGGTTCACGCACCGTTGGGCCGGCGTCATCGACACGACCTCGCGGTTCACGCCGGTCTTCGGGACCGCGATGGGCGGCCGGGTGGCGTACGCGTTGGGTTACACCGGTCTCGGGGTGGCATCGACCCGCTTCGGCGCACGGGTCGCGCTCGACCTGGTCGACGGGGTGCAGACCGAGCGGACCAGCCTGGCGATGGTGCGCGACAAGCCCGTGCCCTTCCCGCCCGAGCCGTTCCGCTACCTCGGCGTCCAGGCGACCCGTGCAGCCCTTGCCCGAGAGGACCGGACCGGGCGGCGAGGGCCGCTGCTGAGGACGCTCGACGCCTTCGGGGTCGGCTTCGACTCGTAGGCGGCGGGGATCTGAGTGGCTGTTGTGGGGCGGCTGGGGCTTGAACCCAGGACCGACGGATTATGAGTCCGCTGCTCTGACCGACTGAGCTACCGCCCCGCGCAGCGTGTCGCGGCGCGGGGGCAGGCTACCCGAGGCCTCACAGCGCGTGTCGAGAGACACAGGGTCCCGACAGGTTCGCCTGGGCGTCGAGCCAGGCGTGGGCGCGAGATTGGAGTCACCAACCACCGACGGAAGGAACTCCACATGAAGACCGAGAAGCTCATCGGGATCGGCGCCGCCGGCGCCGTCGCCATGGGTCTGGGCGTCACCGGCGCCTCGTTGGCCTCGGCCGACGACTCGCCGACCAGCGAGTCCAGCTCGACCTCCTCGACGACGACCCCGAGCCAGAGCGGTGAGCCCGGCAAGGGCGCCCAGGACGGCCAGGAGCGGAAGACTCGGGTCGACGACGGCCGCGAGCTGACCGCCGACGCCGCCAGCAAGGCGATCTCCGCGGCTGAGGCCAAGGAGAGCGGCGCGACGGCCAAGGGCGTCCACCTCGGCCGAGACGGCGGCTACGAGGTGATGATGCTCCGCGCCGACGGCACGATGGTCGAGGTCGTCCTGGACGACGGTTTCACCGTGACCGATGTCGAGGAGCGCACCGGCCGGGGGCCGGGTGGTCACGGCGGCCCGGGCGGTCGCGGAGGCCAGCAGGGCGAGGGTCAGGGACAGCAGGGCCAGGGCGAGGACTCCGGCGACGCGTCGCAGCAGCCGAGCAGCAGCTCGACCGCCAGCTGACCTCGAGCCACGGGATGCCAGGCGCGCGACACAGCCCGCGCCTGGCATCCCTGCTCGCCTCCCGGACGTGACGTGAGTGAGGGCTGGTGCTGCTGGTGCCGATGGGGCATAATGTGACGCACATGCACGCCTGTGGCGTGCCCATACCGCAGTGAGCAGCACACCGCGCATACCGCAGTGAGCATCCACCTCCACCGATATCGGTGCCTGGCGTTGGGGAAGACGTCCATCGCACCGAGGAGGAACAGGATGTCGAACGCAACGCGAGGAGTGGTGTTCATCCACAGCACCCCGACGGCGCTCTGCCCCCACATCACGTGGGCGCTGGAGTCGGCTCTAGGGCGTGACGTGTCCCTGGAGTGGACCGAGCAGCCGATCGGTCCATCCCTTCGTCGTGCCGAGTTCTCCTGGACCGGCGCGCCCGGTACCGGCGCCGCCCTGGCCTCCGCGCTGCGCGGCTGGGAGGGCGTGCGCTACGAGGTGACCGAGGAGCCCAGCCCGGGCCTCGACGGTTCCCGCTGGTCGCACACCCCGCGCCTGGGCATCCACCACGCGACGATCTCCGCCTCCGGCGACACCGTCATCCACGAGAACCGCCTCCGCGAGGTCCTGACCCTCGCCCAGGGCGCCGGCGAGGCCGTCGAGGACATGCTCGACGAGCTCCTCGGCACGGAGTGGGACGCTGAGCTCGAGCCCTTCCGGCACGCCGGCGAGGGCGCGCCCGTGCGCTGGCTGCACAAGGTCGGCTGACCAAACACGCCCACGACGAAGGGGTGCGCCGACATT
>JBHWMJ010000084.1:0-5559 GCA_043423105.1 Marihabitans sp. | reverse complement strand
GCTCTCCCGGGTCCCGCCGGGGGCCCCACCGCCGAACATCGAGGAGAAGACATCCTCGAAGCCGCCGCCCGGCCCGCCCGGGCCACCCGCCGTGAAGCGGGCACCCCCGCGGGCCATCGAGCGGACGGCGTCGTACTCGCGACGCTGCTCCGGGTCGGAGAGGACCGCGTGCGCCTCCCCGACGTCCTTGAACTTCTGCTCGGCCGCGGCGTCACCGGGGTTGCGGTCGGGGTGGTACTGCTTCGCGAGCTTGCGGTAGGCCTTCTTGATCTCTGCGGCGTCCGCGTCCTGCGAGACGCCGAGGATCGCGTAGAAGTCCTTCTCGAACCAGTCCTGACTGGCCATCGTGGTCCCTCCTCTCCGGGGGCTGCGTGGGTCTTACTCGGGGTCGGCCACCGCGACGCGGGCGGCGCGGATGACCCGGTCGCCGGCACGGTAGCCGGGCTGCATGACGACGACGACGGTCGTGCTCGTCGCGTCCTTGGGGAGCTCCTCGTTGCTCGCGTCCCAGGGGGCGTGCATGAGGGCCTCGTGGAGCATCGGGTCGAAGGCCTCGCCGACGGCGCCGAAGCGCTCGAGGCCGTAGCGGCCGAGCGAGCCCTCGAGCTTGTCCGCGATCGACCGGAAGGGTCCCTCGGCGAGGTCCCCGTGCTGCCGCGCGAGGTTGATCTCGTCGAGCACCGGCAGGAGCGACTCGAGGACGTCCCCGATGGCCCGCTGCTGGATCTCGGCGCGGTCGCGGTCGACCCTGCGCTTGTAGTTGACGTACTCGGCCATGAGCCGCTGGTGCTCGTCGAGGGGGACCGTGGGCGCGTCCGCGCCCTCGGACGAAGGGGTGTCCACCCCTTCGCCGTCGCCGGCAGCGCCGGCCGGGGAGCCGACGGTGTCGGTCTCGGGCTGCTCGCCCGGGACCGACTCGCCGTCGTTGACCGACTCGACGTTCACCGCATCCGGGTCGGCGTCGTGGACGACATCCTCCGGCTCGTGGTTGCTCGTCTGGTCGGTCACTTGTTCTCCTCGGTCGACTCGTCGTCGACGACCTCGGCGTCGACGACGTCGTCGTCGCTGCCACCGGTAGCCGAGCCGCCGTCAGCGGTGCCCGGCTCGCCACCGGGGACGTCGCCGGTCTCGTCCTGCTCGGCCGAGGCCGCGTAGAGGGCGGCGCCCATCTTCTGCGACTCCTCGTTGAGGGTGTCGACCTTCGCGCTGATGTCCGCCGCGGTGGCGCCGGACTCCGGCTTGAGGGCCTCCTTGAGGTCGGCGAGGGCGTCGTCGACCGGCTTGCGCTGGTCGTCGGTCAGCTTGTCGCCGCTGTCGGTGAGGAACTTCTCCGTCGAGTAGACGAGGTTCTCCGCGGTGTTGCGGGCCTCGGTCTCCTCGCGGCGCTGCTTGTCCTCCTCGGCGTGGGCTTCGGCCTCCTTGACCATGCGCTCGATCTCCTCCTTGGACAGCGCGCTGCCGCCCGAGATGGTGATCTTCTGCTCCTGGCCGGTGCCGCGGTCCTTCGCCGAGACGTTGACGATGCCGTTGGCGTCGATGTCGAAGGTGACCTCGATCTGCGGCACGCCGCGGGGGGCCGGGGCGATGCCGGAGAGCTCGAAGGTGCCCAGGGGCTTGTTCTGCTGGGCGATCTCGCGCTCACCCTGGAAGACCTGGATGAGGACCGAGGGCTGGTTGTCCTCGGCGGTCGAGAAGACCTCGGACCGCTTCGTCGGGATCGCCGTGTTGCGCTCGATGAGCTTGGTGAAGAGGCCGCCCTTGGTCTCGATGCCGAGGGAGAGCGGGGTGACGTCGATGAGGAGGACGTCATTGCGCTCACCCTTGAGGACACCGGCCTGGAGGGCCGCGCCGAGCGCGACGACCTCGTCCGGGTTGACGCCCTTGTTGGGCTCCCTGCCGCCGGTCATCTCCTTGACGAGCGCGGAGACGGCGGGCATGCGGGTCGAGCCACCGACGAGGACGACGTGGTCGATCTCGCTCACGGAGACGCCGGCGTCACGGATGACGTTCTCGAAGGGCTGCTTCGTCCGGTCGAGGAGGTCCTTGGTCATCTGCTCGAACTGGGCGCGGGTCAGCGTCTCGTCGAGGTGGATGGGGCCGTTCTCGCCCATCGACAGGTACTGGAGGTTGATCGACGTCGACGAGCTCGAGGAGAGCTCCTTCTTTGCCTGCTCGGCGGCGTCCTTGAGGCGCTGCATCGCGATCTTGTCGTTCGACAGGTCGACGCCCGTGCTGTTCTTCACCGAGGTGAGGAGGTGCTGGACGACGCGGTCGTCCCAGTCGTCGCCACCGAGAGCGTTGTCGCCGGAGGTGGCGCGGACCTGGATGGTCGCGAAGCCGTCCTCGGCGTCCTTGCCGACCTCGAGGAGCGAGACGTCGAAGGTGCCACCACCGAGGTCGAAGACGAGGATGAGCTCGTCCTCCTTGCCCTTGTCGAGGCCGTAGGCCAGGGCGGCCGCGGTGGGCTCGTTGACGATGCGCAGGACGTTGAGGCCAGCGATCTCGCCGGCCTCCTTGGTGGCCTGGCGCTCGTGGTCGTCGAAGTACGCGGGGACGGTGATGACCGCGTCGGTGACGTCCTCACCGAGGTAGGACTCGGCGTCGCGCTTGAGCTTCATGAGAATGCGCGCGGAGATCTCCTGCGCGGTGTACCTCTTGCCGTCGATGTCGTCGGAGGTCCAGTCCGTGCCCATGTGGCGCTTGACGGAGCGGATGGTGCGGTCGGCGTTCGTCACGGCCTGACGCTTGGCGATCTCGCCGACGAGGACCTCGCCGCCCTTGGAGAAGGCGACGACGGAGGGGGTGGTGCGACCGCCTTCGGCGTTCGCGATGATCGTGGACTCGCCACCCTCGAGGACGGCGACAGCAGAGTTGGTGGTACCGAGGTCGATGCCGACGGCACGTGCCATGAGGCGCTCCTTCGTGTTCGAGGCGAAGGGGGCGGGCGCCCCCTTCGATCGGGGTTGAGTTCTCTCGGCTCACGGTACGAAGGTCACTCGGACCTGCGCAACCCCAAAGCCGAAAAGTTGAGTACATCTGGCTCAACTACGGGCGGAAGGGAGTTTGTTCCCTGGGACCGGGACCGCCGTGCAAGCATCGACGGCATGACCCGGATCGCCGTTGCCCTCCTCGTGCGGGACGGCCGTGCGCTCCTGGCGCATCGCCACCCGGACCGGCAGTGGTACCCGACTGCTGAGACCTCGTCGGCGGCCACGTCGAGCCGGGCGAGACGCCCGAGCAGGCGGTCGTCCGCGAGTGCAGGGAGGAAGTGGGTGTCAAGATCGCCGACCCGACCCCCTTCGCGATGGCCTTCGACGACCCGACGCTTGAGGTTCACCCCTTCGTCGTGACGCGCTGGGTGGGCGAGCCGGCGAACGTCGCACCCGACGAGCACGACGAGCTGCGCTGGTTCACCGTCGATGAGATCGCCCGCCTGACGCTCTCGGACCCGGCGATGCTGCCGGGAGTCCGCCGAGCGGTGCACCAGGCAGCACCACACTGAGCCGCCGGCGCACGGGCTGCCATCCGACTGCAATCGGGCTGGCAGGATCGAAGCCATGAGCGACGACGACATCTGGGACCCCGTCCATGGGAGATGTCGCGATGCCGTCCGGCCGTCCGGAAGGTCGCGCACCGGAGATGACGGAGCGATCATCGCCGCCTGTCTCGGCCTCAGCAACGGCTTTGTTCTCGCGCACGGGAACGAGCCTCCCGGTCTCGCCCAGCGCTGTCACACCCCTGCGACACAATCGAACGCATGTTCGAGGAGATCGAGACTCTGTGCGAGAAGATCCATAAGGGGATGAAGGTGGCGGCGTTCACCGCCATGACCCTCGGCCCCTCGCAGGACGTCGAGCGGCTGGCCGCAGCCACCGCCGCGATCGAGCGGGTCCGTCGAGCTGCGGACGCGGCGCAGCTCGCGGTGTTGGCCGAGCTGGCCCGCCGGGGTCATGCTCGTGACCCGGACACCGGTGAGGTGCGCCAGACCCGTGGCCCGGCGGGTGAGGTGGCCGAGATGGCGGTCGATGAGATCGCGTTCGTCCTGGGCTGCTCGGACCATCAGGCGGGTGTCCGGGCGGTTCTGGCCGTGCGGCTGGCCGACCATCTCGACCCCCTGATCCAGCCGCTGCTCGACGGTGGAGTTCCCGAGCAGACGCTGCGTCTCGTCGCGGACGAGACCGCGGGCGCTTCACCCGAGGCGGTGGCAGCGGTCGTCGAGCACGTCCTGGCACCCAAACGCGGCACCAAGACCCCGCGCATCGAGGCCCTCGACCGGCACGACCTCGCCCAGGCCTGTCGCCGGGTCCTCGACCGCATCGACCCCGGCTGGCGCGAGGAGAAGGCACGCGTCAACCGGACCGAACGCACCGACGTCCGCACCTACCCCGGCGACCTCGGCACCACCGAGCTCGTCGCCACCCTCCCCAGCGAGGCGGCCCTGGTCCTGAAGTCCGCCATCGACGAGCACGCCGCCGCCCTCCAACGCGACGAACCCAACCTGCTCGCCGGCCCCGCCCGCGCCCAAGCCCTGACCGACCTCGCCCTGCGCGGCGTCGAGGTCAGCACCCACATCACCCTCGGCCTGGCCCTCGTCCACGACCCGTCGAGCTCACCCCTCGGACTCGTTCCCACCAACGGGGACGAGCGAGAGCACCCACTCGGTGGCCCCGTCGTTCCCACCGACGGGGACGAGCACCAGACGCCCTGGCTCAGTGGCATCGAGATCCCCCGGATCGGGTGGATCCCCGGCTCCGTCGTCCAGACCCTCACCCAACGACTCAACACCCGCATCACCCGAGCCCTCCTTGACCCCGACGAAGGCACCGTCCTGGAGACCTCCGTCACCGGCTACGTCCCCCCACCCTCGATAAAACGCCTCGTCCGACTCCGCGACACCCGCTGCCGCATGTACGGCTGCGACCGGCCAGCCATCGCCTGCGACCTCGACCACGCCAACCCCTACCCCCACGGCCCGACCAGCGCCGCAAACCTCGCACCCCTCTGCCGCCACCACCACCGCGTCAAGCACTCCCCCGGCTGGACCTACACCCTCCACCCCGACGGCCACGCCGAGTGGACCAGCCCCGGCGGCACCCGACGCGTCACCTGGCCCACCGCGCACGCGCCCGTCGAGTCGGGAACTGTCGAGTCGGGAGCAGTCGCGGCAGTCAAGGTTCAGACGAACCCTCTCGAGGCCGGGGCTCCCCTCGAGCGCGTCGACGCCGCGCTCGGTTCACCGCCCTTCTGAGACGCCGTCCACTCCCCCGCGAGGTAGTGGCGGAGGGGCCCGTGGCGGAGAGGTCGGTGGCGGGGAGGTCAGTGGCGGACGGACCGCGGCCCGACCGCCTCGACGCCCAGCCCGGCGAGCCGGGCGAGCAACCCTCGGTCCGCCGTTGCAACAGTCACCTCCTGACCGCCCTCCACGGCGGACAAGCATCGGGCGACGATCTCATCGTCGCCCTCCCTCGGAGCATGGACGGTCTCGACGGCACTCAGCTCGCCGACCGCCGTCGTCCCCTCGGGGACCCGCCTTCGCGCCTGACCCTCGAGGACGAGGAC
>JBHWMJ010000082.1:0-15650 GCA_043423105.1 Marihabitans sp. | reverse complement strand
GTCGGACGCTGCGGGAAGTCTCATCGTGAAGGTCGAGCCGCGACCCTCCTCGCTCCACACCGACACGTCGCCGCCGTGCGTGGCACACACGTGCTTGACGATGGCGAGTCCGAGTCCGGTGCCGCCGGTCGCCCGGGAGCGAGCGGCGTCGACGCGGTAGAAGCGCTCGAAGATCCGGCTCTGCTCACCCTCGGGGATGCCCTGCCCCTGGTCGGAGACGGTGATCTCGACGGTGTCCCCGACTCGACGACCGGCGACGGCGACGCGGGTGCCGGCCTCGGAGTAGTTCACGGCGTTGGTCACGAGGTTGGCGACGGCGGTGGCGAGCAGCTCGCTGTCCCCGAAGACCGCAGCCCGCTCGTCGGCGACCGACTCGAGGCTGATCTCGCGGGAGTCTGCGGCGACGCGCACCCGGTCGACGGCCTCGGCGATGACCTGAGGGATCTCGACGAGCTCCGGCTCGTGGAGGGTGTCGGCGACCTGGAGACGCGAGAGGTCGACGATTTCCTTGACGAGGCGCGTGAGCCGGGTCGACTCGACCTGGATGCGCTCGGCGAAGCGCGACACCGCCTCCGGGTCGTCGCGGGCATCGAGTACGGCCTCGGCGAGCAGGGCGATGCCACCGACTGGGGTCTTGAGCTCGTGGGAGACGTTGGCGACGAAGTCGCGGCGGACCTCCTCGACCCGGCGGGCGTGGGTGTGGTCCTCGGCGAGGATGAGGATGCGGTGCGCGCCCAGAGGGGCGATCCGCGCCCGCATCACCGTGCTCCTCGTCGTGCCGAAGCCGCGCGCGAGCTCGAGCTCGACCTCGCGGATCTCGCCGTCTCGCCGGACCTGGCGCGCGAGCTGACGGAGCTCGGCATGGACGAGCTCGCCGTGTCGGACGAGCCCGAAGCTCACTGCGGGGGCCGAGTTGTTGACGACCGCGTCGGACGGGTCGAGGACGATCGCGACCGACTTGAGCACGGCGAGCACATCGCTCACGCCCGGGTCGAGCAGCGGGTCGGGCGCGGGCGGGATCGCCTTCATCGTGCGCTCGCTGAACCGGCTCGCGGCGACGGCGACAGCGCCGATGACCAGACCGAGGCCACCGCCCAGGATCCCGGCGAGCGTCGCTTCCACCCTTGCAGCGTAGACGGACGCCAGGTGAACCCCTGACCACTCGGAGATGGTCAGTGCACGACGGGAGGACAATGTTCACCTGCACGGTGACGGGAATTCACCACCTCGTGTCACGCTGCCTTCGGCCGACGCCCATGCCAGCGTGCCCGCCGGGCCGGTGGACGTCGATGCCCCACTGTCGAGAGGTTTTTCATGCGCAAGGCTTTCCAGGAGGAGCTCAACCGAGTCTCCGAGGTTCTCGTCGAGATGACCCGTCTCGCGAGTTCTGCCATGGCCCGGGCGACGACGGCGCTGCTCGACGCCGACGTCCAGCTCGCCGAGTCGGTCATCGGGGCCGACGCCGAGATCGACGCGCTGCGCGAAGAGCTCGACATGCTCTCGTTCGACCTCCTCGCGCTCCAGCAGCCGGTCGCCACCGACCTGCGCATGGTCGTCACGTCGATGCGCATGAGCGCCGACATCGAGCGCATGGGCGACCTCGCCCGCCACGTCGCCAAGGTCGCGCGCCTGCGCTACCCCAACTCCGCCGTGCCCGCCGAGCTCCGTTCCGTCATCCTCGAGATGGGCCAGGTCGCCGAGCGCATCGTCACCAAGGCCGGCTCGGTCATCGCCGCGCGCGACCTCGAGGCGGCCAAGCAGATCGAGCGCGACGACGACGCGATGGACGACCTGCACCGGCGCCTCTTCGAGCGGCTCGCCTCCGACTCGTGGGACCACCCGGCCGAGGTCACCGTCGACATCACCCTCGTGGGCCGCTACTACGAGCGCTTCGCCGACCACGCCGTGTCGGTCGCCCGCCGCGTCATCTTCCTCGTCACCGGAGAGCACGACTCCGAGGACTCGCACGAGGACAAGGAAGACGAGGAGAACTTCCCCGGCTGACCTTCCGAGGTGAGAGAGCCCGTATTCCGTCCGCACGGCATACGGGCTCTCTCGTCCTCACAAGCGCGCTGTATTCAACGCGGTTGTGAGGACCGAGGGCGAAGCGCGAGCAGTCGGTCAGCGGCCCTGGTTGGCGACGGCGGCAGCAGCCGCGGCGGCGGCCTCCGGGTCGAGGTACTCCCCCGGCTTGGTCGGCATGAAGTCGTAGCCGAGCTCGTAGACGAGCGGCTGGCCGGTTGGGATGTTCAGCCCCGCGATGTCGTCGTCGCTGATGCCGTCGAGGTGCTTGACCATGGCGCGCAGGCTGTTGCCGTGGGCCGCGACGAGCACCGTCTTGCCGGCCGCGAGGTCCTCCCGGATCGGGCCCTCCCAGTAGGGCATGAGGCGCGCGATGACGTCCTTGAGGCACTCCGTCCGGGGGACGTCGATGCCCTCGTAGCGCGGGTCGTCGGTCTGCGCGTACTCGTTGTCGGGGGCGATCTCCGGGGGCGGGGTGTCGAACGACCGACGCCACAGCATGAACTGCTCGTCGCCGTACCTGTCCCGCGTCGCGGCCTTGTCGAGACCCTGGAGGGCCCCGTAGTGGCGCTCGTTGAGCCGCCAGTCGCGGCGCACCGGGATCCAGTGCCGGTCGCACACGTCGAGGGCGATGTTGGCGGTCGTGATGGCACGGCGCAGCAGCGACGTGTGCACGACGTCGGGCAGGAGACCGGACTCCTTGAGCAGCTCACCCCCACGGACGGCCTCCTGACGGCCGCGCTCGATGAGGTCGACATCGACCCAGCCGGTGAAGAGGTTCTTCTCGTTCCAGTCGGAACGACCGTGACGCAGGAGGATGAGCGTTGACATACCTCCAGCCTAGTCAGCCCCGGCCCGCCTCCGACGGTGAGTCTGTCGAACCCGAGGGATCGCCCGGACGCTCGAGGATCGACCGGAAGGCCTCGAGGTTACGCAGGGACTCGCCGTTCTTGACCCGCCAGTCCCACTCCTTGCGCATCGAGCTGATGAAGCCCATGACGAGCAGCTCGTTGAACGGCGCGTCCGCAGCCTCGAGGACGACACCGAGGAGGCTGTCGAGCAGCTCCTCGTCGACGGCACGAAGGGGGATGCGTCCGCCGACGTACACGTCGCCCGAGGCGTCGATCTGGTAGGCGAGCCACGGCATCTTGAGGTTGCGCCGCAGGAGGTAGCGGTAGACGCGCTCGTGCTGCTCGTCCGGGTTGCGGATGACGAAGGCCGACACCGAGAGGGCCTGCTCGCCGATGACGAGCGAGGTGACGGTTCGGAGCTTCTTCTCCCCGGGGAGGGTGACGACGTGCTCACCGTCCCGGGCGCCGGCCTCCCACTCGAGGTCGCTCGCGTCGAGGTAGCGCTCGACGGTGGACCGGACCTGCCGCTGCAGGGACTCGCTCATGGTGCTCTCCTCGTCTCGGCCGCCTGTGCCCGGACCACTGCATCCTCGTACACCTCGAGCAGCTCGTCGGCGGTCCGGTCCCACCCCATCGTCGAGGCCCGCTCGGCCGCGCGGGCCCCGAGCATCTCGCGGCGCTGCGGGTCGTCGAGCAGGTCGAGCATCGTCGTCGCCCACACCCGTGGGTCGTGCCCGTCGACGAGCACTCCGCCGTCACCGACGGCCGCAGGCAGGCCGCCACGGTCGGCGGCCACGACGACCGCGCCGCTCGCAGCAGCCTCGACGGCCACGAGGCCGAACGACTCGTTGTGCGAGGGGACGGCGACGAGGTTGCTCGCCTGGAACCACCGCGGGAGCTCGGTCCGCGCCACCGGCGGCGCGACCTGCACGATGTCGGCGATCCCGAGCTGTCCGGCGAGCCGGGTGAGGCTGTCCGGCTCGGCGAGCCCCGTGCCCGACGCGCCGCCGAGGACCGCGACGACAAGGCGGTCGCGCAGCTCGGGCCGCTGCTCGACCATGACCGCCGCGGCGCGGACGAGGACGTCAGGTGCCTTGAGCGGCTGGATGCGGCCGACGAAGAGGAGCAGCACGGCGTCGTCGGGGACGCCCAGGTGCCGCCGAGCCTCGGCGCGGTCGCCGGGCCGGAAGGTCTCGAGGTCGACGCCGGGCGGGACGACAGCGATCTTCTCCGGGTCGGCTCCGTAGAGGTCGACGAGCTCCTGTCCCTCCGTCGTGGTGTTCGCCACGAGTCGGTCGGCGATCTCGACGACCTGCTCCTCGCCGATGACCCGACCGGGCGGCTCGAGAGCGTCGCCCTCGGCCCGGTGGGCGTTCTTCACCTTCGCCATCGTGTGCATCGTGTGGACGAGCGGGACGCCCCACCGCTCCGCCGCGAGCCAGCCGACCTGACCGGAGAGCCAGTAGTGGGAGTGGACGACGTCGTAGTAGCCCTCGTGACGCATCGCCAGCTCGCGCATGATGCCCGCGGTGAAGGCGCACAGCTGTCCGGGCAGGTCCTCCTTCGCGAGCCCGTCGTACGGGCCGGCGATGACGTGGTGGACCGCGACACCCGGGGCCAGCTCCACGACGTCGCCGTCGGTCGCCCGGGTCCGGCGGGTGAAGATGTCGACCTCCACGCCCCGGCGGCCCATCTCCTTCGCCGTCTCGACGACGTAGACATTAAGCCCACCCGCGTCGCCGGTCCCGGGCTGCGACAGCGGTGAGGTGTGGACGCTGATCATCGCCACCCGCTCCACCGCGCTCATGACCCGGTCTCCTCGGGCTGCGGCGGGCGGGCTGTGCTCGAGACGCTGACATCGAGACGTGAGCCCCACACGTGGATGTCGGTGTGGCCGCGGCGGCGGAGGTCGACCGCCCGCAGCACCCCCTTCGGCCCGATCGCCTGATCGGTCCGGCGGTCGGTCGAGAGAGCCGGGGTGGCCCGGCCGATGCCCTCGGGGATCCACCAGGCGCGGCCGCCGAGGAAGCGGTCGGGCAGGACGGGCTCGTACCCCGTCGCGCCGAGCTCCTCCGCACCGTGGAGGACCAGCGCGTCGGCCCCCGGCGCCTGGACGTCGACCCTGACCCACCGGCCGTCGAAGGTCACCGTGAGCTCGACCCGGACGCGGTCGGCGCCGTCCTCGAGGACGCCGAGGTACCGCGCCGAACCCGGGGTGATCGAGACGCTCGTGAGGGTGAGGTCGGAGAAGGTCCGGGTCACGTCCTCCCGGCGACCATCCCCGTCGACCTCGCCGCGCAGCGCGCTCACGGGGGAACCGCTGCGGACGGTCCGGTAGAGGATGTCCGTGCCGTTGGTGATCTGCATGCCGGAGGGTCCGAGGCTCACGGCCCGACCCTCGCCCAGGGTCACGACCCCGCCAACCCCGTCCTCCACCGTGAGCAGGCCGGGGGTGATCGGCTCGACCCCGCTGTCCCTGCCGATGAGCGGGGGGACCCAGGTCAGGACGCCGATGAGGGCGGCCCCGGTGAGCGAGGCGAGCAGCGAGAGCATGCTCCAGCTGACCCGCCGCTCCTTCATCTGCACTGGTCCACTCTAGGCCGCGACCTACAGTGGCCCGGTGCCCAGACACCGCCCCGTCGGATCTCCGACCCGGGGGACGACCGCTCCCAACCGGTTGCGCCGGGCCGACCGTTGGCTCCTCGGCACGCAGTCGCGACGCATCCTCGAGGGCTCGGCGCCGCCGGTCATGGTCGACCTCGGCTACGGACGGGTCGGCACGACGACGCGCGAGTGGGCAGACCGCCTGAGCACCCTGCGACCGGACCTCGACGTCGTCGGTGTCGAGATCGACCCGGAGCGGGTGGCGGCCGCCCAGCCGCTGAGCCGACCAGGGCTGCGCTTCGTCCTCGGCGGCTTCGAGGTCCCGACTCCCCCGGCGCGGGTCATCCGCGCCTTCAACGTCCTGCGGCAGTACGACGAGGACGAGGTCACCGAGGCCTGGCGCTCGCTGCAGGAAGCGCTCGACCCCCACGGCATCGTCGTCGACGGCACCTGCAGCGAGCTCGGCCGGCTCGGCGCCTGGGTCATGCTCGACGCCTCCGGACCGCAGAGCCTCACCCTGTCGTGGCGGCTGCGGGACCTCGACCTCGACGCCACCCCGCCCTCGGTGGTCGCCGAGCGCCTCCCCAAGGCGCTCATCCACCGCAATGTGCCCGGCGAAGGGGTGCACGCGCTGCTCCGGGAGATCGACGACGCGTGGGCGCGCACCGCGAGCTGGGCGCCCTACGGCCCACGGGCGCACGCGGTCGAGGCGCTCGGGGTCGTCGCCGGACGCTGGCCGGTCGTCGGAGACTCCCGCCGGTGGCGGCTGGGAGAGCTCAGCGTGGCGTGGGACGCGGTCGCCCCGGCATCGCCGGCCCCAGCGATCCCGACCTAGCGGCCCCAGCGGTTGTCGTTGCTCCGGCCGATGACCTGGGCGATCGCGGGCTTGACGTCGGCCAGGTAGACCCCGGCCGCGACGACACCGAGCAGACCGAGCAGACCGAGCCCGCCGAAGGATGCGACGCCGAGGAGGAAGGCCACCGCGAGGATCCCGAGCCAGGCCGGCTTGGTCAGCTTGTCGGCCGCGACGAAGGCATCCGCCCGCTGGGTGGCGGCGTGGATGAGCGCGTACAGCTCGACGCCGACGGCGATCGCGCCGAGGACGAGGACGATGAGCTGCTGGATGTCTGCGATGACGCTCATGCCGACGAGCCTACGGCCGGCACGTCGAGGACGATCGTCACGGGCCCGTCGCCGACGATCGTCACCTCCATGTCGGCGCCGAAGCGGCCCGTCGCCACGCCCACCCCTTCGGCCCGCAGGGCCTTGGCCACCGCCGCGACGAGCGGCTCGGCGACGGGACCGGGCGCTGCGGCGTTCCACGACGGTCGCCGACCCTTGCGCACGTCGGCGTAGAGAGTGAACTGGCTGACGACGAGGACCTCGCCCCCGACCTCGAGGACCGAGCGCTCTCCCCCTTCGTCCCCCGGTGCGAAGAGCCGCAGGCCGGCGATCTTGCGGGCCGTCGTCTGGACCTCCGCCGGACCGTCGTCGTGGGTGACGCCGACCAGGGCGACCAGCCCCTGGCCGATCGACCCCACGACCTCGCCGTCGACGACGACCTGGGCCGAGCTGACCCGCTGCAGGATGGTGCGCACCCCGCCCCCTCAGAACCCGACGACGCGGACGTCGCCCACCGGTCGCCCATGACCGAGCACAGGTGAGACGGACAGGACTCGGACGGCCTCGGAGTCGACGCCGAGGCGGGCGAGCGCGGTCGCCAGGACGGCGGTCCGGGCCCGGGCGAAGGGGGCACCGTCGCTGATCTTGACGGCCACCCCTGTGCCGTTGGCCGCCCCCGCGGCGAAGACCGCCTCGGCCCCGTCCTTCGCGATGAGGCCGGGGGTGCCGAGCATGATCGTCGTGACGTCACGGTCCTCGCCGCCGACCATCTCGGGGTGACGACGCATCGCCCCGGCGACCTGGTGCTCCGGTGTCCCCTCGGCTGCGGCGGCGAGCCGGCCGAAGGCCCGTGCGAGACCGGCCATCGGGACCGCGGGCAGCGGGGCGCCGCAGCCGTCGACGCTCGTCGTCGCGATCGGGCCGACCTCGGCGGTGACGGTCTCGGCGATCGCGACCTGCACGGGGTGCTCCGGGTCGAGGTAGTCCTCCGTCGACCAGCCGTTGACGACGCAGGTGGCGAGCATGCCCGCGTGCTTGCCCGAGCAGTCCTGCGCGAGCGGCTCGGGCGCCCGGCCCGCCGCGATCCAGCAGGCCTCCTCGGACCGGCCCAGCGGGAGCGCCGGCGTGTTCTGCAGGGCCTCGACCCCGAGCCCGACGCCCCCGAGGATCTCGACGACCGCCTCGAGGTGCCGGGCCTCACCGGAGTGGCTCGAGCAGACCGTCGCCAGCAGGGGCGGTGCGATGTCGAGCCCGTGCCGCACCATCGCGAGCGCCTGGACCGGCTTGAGCGTCGAGCGCGGGTAGACCACGGCGTCGACGTCGCCACGGGCGAGGAGGATCTCCCCGCCTCTCGCGGTGCCGACGACGCGACCGTGATGGGCGGACTCGACGAGGCCCCCGCGGGTCACATGGACCAGCACGGGGGCCTCGTCGAGCGCTGCTGCAGGGGGGTTGGGCTCGACCACGGGTCAGAACTCTAGCCCCGGCAGGGTGTCAGCTCTTCAGTCGCCGACCTTCTCGGCAGCCTTCTCGGTGGCCTTGGTGGCCTTCGCCGCAGTCTTGCGGGCGGCGGTGGTCGTCGACTTCGCAGCGGTCGTCGTGCGGGTCGCGCCCTTCTTGGCCGTGGTCGTCGTGCGCTTCGCCGCGGTGCGGGTCTTCTTGGCGGAGCTCTGGACGGCCTTCTTCGCGGCCTCGGTGTCGACCTTGACGTCGACGTCGACAGCGTCGACGACGGCCTCGGCAGCCTTGACGGCCTCCTTGCGGGTGGTCGTCAGCGTCGCCTTGGCCGAGCGCTCGACCTCGGTGACCGACTGGCGAGCCTGGGTGACGAGGCCCTTGCCGAGGGCGAGGGTGGCCTTGGCCTGGCCCACGAGGTCCTGCGTGGCCTTCTGGGTGCGGACCCGCTTGACGAGCTTCTCACCGCGGACGGCGAGGTCGTCGTAGGTCTTCTGCGCGGCCGCCGGGGCACCGGCGAGACGGGCCTGGACCTTGGCGGGGGCAACCTCGGCGCGGAGCGCCTCGAGCTGCGTGCCGGCCTCGCGGACGCGCTCGACCGCGAGGTCGCCGGCGCCGATCGCGGCGTAGGGGTAGTCGGTGACGACCTTCTTGACGGTGTCGGTGACGGTCATGGTGTTTCTCCTTCTGTGGTGGATCAGGACTGCTCGGTCGATGGGGCGCGCCGCGCTGCGCGCCGGGTCGCGGTCTTCTTCGTGCCCCGCGAAGGGGACGTCGCGACCTTGGTGGCCTTCGTGGCCGTTCGGGTGGCCTTCTTGGCCTGGGCGGTCTTCTTGGCCGTGGTGGCCTTCGAGGCCGCCTTGCGGACCGGTCGGCGTGCCGGCTTCTCCGGCGCGTCGCCGGTCGGCGACAGGGGAGCCTCCTGCTCGAGCGGCCCGGGGGCGTCGCTCGAGACGGTCGTCGGGGAGCCGACGAAGGAGTCGTAGATGTCGATGAGGGTCTGCTTCTGCCGGCTCGACAGCCGGATGTCGGCAGAGATCGCCTCGCGGGCCGTCGGCCGACGGCTCGGGTCGTCCTCGTCGGGGTCGAGGAGGCCGGCCTGGACGTAGAGCGTCTCGGCGCTGATCGAGAGCCCCTTGGCGATCTGCTGCAGGATCTCTGCGCTCGGGCGCTTGAGCCCCCGCTCGATCTGGGACAGGTAGGGGTTGGAGATCCCAGCGAGCTCGCTCAGCTGACGCACCGAGAGGCGCGCGTTGAGCCGCTGCTCGCGGAGGTAGTCACCGAGCCCGTTGCCCAGGTCCCCCAAGGGATTTCGCGCCATACCGACATTATGCTTGCTCGAGTTAGCACGATGCAAACTGCAGGCACGTGACCCCGATCACCCTGCGACGTGGTTCGACGATGTTCCGCCCGCTCGAGCGGCGGACCTTCTTCGGACGGAGGGGCTCAGGGCGCGACGATCACCGTCTGGGCAGCGGCGACGCCGACCCCTTCGCCCGCCGTCAGGGTCGCTGCCGGGTCGGTGCTGCGCTTGACCAGCCCGAGAGCGATCGGGCCGTCCTCATGGTGGCGCGCGACCGAGGTCAGGTGTCCGACGACCTTCTCCCCGAGACGGATCGGCTCACCGGCGTCCGGGATGACGTGGCCCGAGCCGTCGAGGTGGAGGGCGACGAGCCGGCGCGGCGGACGGCCGAGGTTCTTCACCCGCGCCACCGTCTCCTGACCCCGGTAGCAGCCCTTCTGCAGGTGCACCGCCGTGCGCAGCCAGTCCACCTCGTGCGGGATCGTGCGGTGGTCGGTCTCGGCGCCGAGCCGGGGTCTCCACGCGGCGACCCGGAGCGCCTCCCAGGCCCACAGGCCGGCGAGCTGGCGATCCCCCACGGCCGCCGCCTGGTCAGCCACCGGGACGATGACCTCCCGGCTCCGCCATGAGCGACCAGGGTGCTCCGGCGTCGGCGGGCCGTAGGCGTAGGTCTCCCCGACCGGGCCCGGCCACGGGTCCACCCAAGCCACCGGTTCGCCCGGCGCGCTCTCCCGCGCGCCAGCCTCACCGACGACGACGAACTCGCCCGTGCGGTCGGTGACGACGACGTCGAGCATGAAGCGCATGGAGTCCAGCCACCCGGCGAGCGCCTCGTGGGTGCCCGGCTCGACCGTGATCCACGTCTGATCGCCGTCGTCGACGAGGTGGAGGTCGTGCTCCACGTGCCCCTTCGGGCTGAGGACCAGGCTCTGGGCCGAGGTCCGGGGCGCCAGCCCGGTGAGGTGCTGCGTCGTCAGCGAGTGCAGCCACGTGAGGCGGTCGGGGCCGGAGACGGTCAGGACCCCACGATGCCCGAGGTCGACGGCCGCCAGCCCCTCGACGAGCAGGCGTTGCTCGCGCACCGGGTCGCCGTAGTGGGCCGCGACTGCCGCGTCACGGCCCTCGCCGGGGACGGCGCCCTCGGCGCCGAGCAGCTGGCTGGGGTGGGTCATGCATCTCCTCGATCGGTGGTCTGCGGGAGGTCCTCGGCGCATCGGGCGCAGTGGCCGTGGATCGCCATGTGCGTGGGGTCGGCCCGGAAGCCGGTCTCGGAGAGGACCCGCGCGACGAGCGTGTCGGCGGCCTCCGTGGGCGCCTCGAGGACCGACCGGCAGCCTCGGCACACGAGGTGCAGGTGCCGGTGCGGCCGGGCCAGGTGATAGGTCGCCGGACCGTGGTCGAGGTGGGAGTGGGTGACGATCCCGACATCTTCGAGGGACTGCAGGGTCCGGTAGATCGTCGACGGCGGCAGCGTCGAGCCCCCGTCCCGACCGACGAGGTGGGTGAGGACCTCGGGGGTGAGGTGCTCCCCCTTCGCCAGGACCGCGAGGACCCGGCGTCGCGGCTCGGTGAGCCGCAGACCCCGCTCCCGGACGAGGTCAGCCCACGGGTCGGTCAGCGCCATGCCCCGAATCTACCGATCCCCAGGGCACTGCCAGACGCCCGACCTAGACTCTCGATGTGCTTGACGACGAGATCTTCGACCAGCAGGAGGAGTCCCGGCGCTCCCGCCGCCGCGCCGGCGGCGGGTGGCGGGTGGTTCGCCGCACCCTCCTCGCCCTCCTGTGCGTCGTCCTCCTCGTCGTCGCCGGCGCCGCCGGCTACGTCGGCTACCTCAACAGCAAGGTGGCCGACATCAAGCGGGAGGCGCTCCTTCCGTCCGACGGCGCGACGGGGCCGGACGGCAATAAGGTCGACCCGACGAAGACGACGAAGGGCAAGAAGCTCGTCACCGGCGAGGGCACGAACTACCTCATCATCGGCTCCGACGCCCGACCCGGTGAGGGCGCCAGCCGCGCCGACGTCATCCAGCTCATCCACGTGCCGAAGGACAGCAGCGGCGTCTATCTCATCCACTTCCCCCGTGACCTCTACGTCGACGTGCCAGGCCGAGGCAAGGACAAGATCAACCACTCCTACGCCTACGGCGGCGCCCCGTTGCTCGTGCAGACGCTCCAGGACCTCCTCGGCGTGAAGATCGACCACGTGGCGAAGACCGACTTCGAGGGCTTCAAGCAGATGACCGACGCCGTCGGCGGCGTCCGGGTCTACGCGGACGAGGCGAGCAGCGGCTCGGGGAACGGGGGCGTCGCGATCAAGCAGGGGTGGAACGACCTCAACGGCGAGCAGGCGCTCGGCTTCGTCCGCGAGCGGTACGAGCTCTCCAAGGGCGACATCTCGCGAGGTGAGCGTCAGCAGGCCTGGCTCAAGGCGATCATGACCAAGGCCCTCACCCCCGGGATCCTGCTCAACCCCGCGAAGTTCTCGAGCTTCGTCCAGGCGGGGACCTCGAACTCCGTCGTCGACGACACGCTGACGACGGGGAAGATCCGCAGCCAGGCGCTCAAGCTGCGCAACGTTCGCGGCGACGACATCCACTTCGTCACCGCCCCGTACTCCGGCTACGGGACCGGCCGCGGGGGCATGTCGATCGTCGTGCTCGACGAGCCCGGGATGGACCGGCTCGCCGACGCCCTCGCCACGGACTCGATGGACTCCTTCGACAGCTGACCCGTCGAGCCCGGCCGCCGGACCGGCCGGTCGGGCTCAGTCGACGCGCTTGAGCTCGGCCGACACGTGGCTCTGCAGCGGCTGACCGACGGCCGCCATGTCCATCACCCACATGAGGTTGCTGTTGACGTAGCCGTACATCCGCGACGCGGCCGAGTACTCCTTGGCGTGCGGGCTGCGGATCACCCCGTCGGTGCGGACCTCCACCCGGGCCGGCTCGACCGAGCCGTAGTACATCTCGACGAAGCCCGTCGGGTGCGCCAGGAGCAGCTCGGCCTCTCCGTCGCCGCCCGGCCGCCAGAAGCCCAGCTCGGTCGCGAGGGGGCGGACCTGCTGCCCCTGATCGTCGAGGAGCCAGGTGCGGGACTCCCACCGCAGGAAGGGGCGCCCATCGTGCGAGCAGATGATCTCCTGCCCGAAGTTCGCCGACTCGATCGTCGGGTAGCCGACGACACCAGCGCCCTCCCACCGGCCGACGAGCCAGGCGAGCGGGGCGATGTCCGGGTGGAGGGTGGGGTCGATGGTGAACACGGACCCAGCCTAGGGGCCGGATCAGCCGAGGAAGGCCCGCGTCAGCGTGAGGACGACCGGACCGACGACGAGGACCGAGGCGGCCCCGATGCCGACCGCCGCCGCAGGTGCGGCCACCGTCGGCAGCGGCGCCGCCAGTCGTCGCGTGGCCAGGGCCACGCCCGCAGCCAGGACGCCGACGAGCAGGCCCCACAGCCGTACCTGGTCGCTGACGACCCACGTGACCACGAGGCCGGCCACCCCGCCGATGAGCATCGCGACGGGCAGCATCCAGGCCTGCGTCCGAGGCCGCTCGAGGAGGACATCGACGACTGCGGAGACGGCCACCGCGACCCCCGCGACGACGAGCGGACGGCGCGCGTCACCGGCGACGACCGTCAGGACGACGCCGCACATGAGGATCCCGATGCCGAAGGAGAGGACCACGAGCCACCGGGTCAGCTGACTGCGGACCCGCGCATCGACGAGCGGGATGAGGCACATGAGGATGATCCCGGCCCCGGTGGCCACGGGGGCAGCCTCGAGCCACGGCTCCCCGTCGACCGACAGGCGGGCCGCGGCGAGCGCGAGCGCCGTGACGACCATGACGGCCGACCCGGCGACGGGCGTGGCGAGGCGCGCCAGCCGTGGGAGCCCGACGGCCACGAGCATCCCGGCCACCGTCACGACAGCGACGAGGAGCTCGTCCGAGGATGCGAGCGCAGCGAGGGCGAGCGCGAGCCCGACGACCACGGCACCGGCAGCCACGACGGGGCGGGGTGCAACGGCCTCGGCCACCTGACCTCGGCCTCGCTCC
Source organism: Marihabitans sp. (assembly GCA_043423105.1). Lineage (GTDB taxonomy): Bacteria > Actinomycetota > Actinomycetes > Actinomycetales > Dermatophilaceae > Marihabitans. The sequence continues at coordinate 2,236 of JBHWMJ010000082.1, read as the reverse complement.
TGCGCACCGAGAAGCGACCGACGCTCGGCTCGCGTCTGCGCGGCGGGGTCCACACTCTGCACGCGGCCGACCCTATCCCCTGCCCCCTTTCGTAGACTGCCGGTTGATGGCCAGGTTGCTGCTGCTCACCGACGACCTGGCGCCCAGCGCCGAGGTGCTGCCGGCGCTGGCTCTCCTCGGGCACCACGTCCGGACCCTTCCCGCCGAGGCGTCCGCGCTCCTCGACGCCCCGGAGACGGACGTCATCCTCGTCGACGCCCGCCGCGAGCTCATCCAGGCGCGTTCCCTGTGCCGCGTCATCCACGCCACCGGCGCCGTCGCCCCCGTGGTCGCCATCCTCACCGAGGGCGGGCTGACCGCGGTCACCGCCGAGTGGTCGGTCGACGACGTCATCGTCGAGTCGGCCGGGCCCGCGGAGGTCGAGGCCCGGATCAGGCTGGCCGTCTCACGGACTTCCTCTGCGGCCTCCGACGACGAGATCGCCGCCGGAGCGGTGACCATCGACGAGGCGAGCTACTCGGCCCGCGTCAACGGCACTCTGCTCGACCTCACCTACAAGGAGTTCGAGCTGCTGAAGTACCTCGTGCAGCACCCAGGACGGGTCTTCACGCGGGCGCAGCTCCTCCAGGAGGTGTGGGGCTACGACTACTTCGGCGGCACCCGCACCGTCGACGTCCACGTACGACGGCTGCGGGCCAAGCTCGGCACCGAGCACGAGGTGCTCATCGGGACGGTGCGCAACGTCGGTTACCGCTTCGTACCGGACGCGGCGGACGAGCAGCAGCCCGTCGGGAGCGACGCATGACCTGGACGGACCGGCTCGACCCGGCCGAGGCATCCGCCGTGCGCGACCTCGCCCGTCGCAGCACCGACGAGGACGGCGTCGCCCCGCTCGGCGAGGAGCTGCTCCTCGGCCTCGAAGGGCGCGGCCACCGGCACCTCCTCCTCCCGGCGGACCCTCCCTTCGTCGCGTACGCCGGGGTGGCCCCGGACGGCTCGGCCGAGCTAACCGTCGACCCTGCCCACCGCGGGCAGGGCCTGGGGACCGAGCTCGCCGAGTCGGTCCTCGCCGAGAACCCCGACGCGCGACTGTGGGCCCACGGCGACCTCCCGGCGGCTCAGGCGGTCGCCGGCCGGACCGGCCTCAGCCGGGTCCGCGAGCTGCTCGTCCTGCGGCGGCCGCTCGCCGGGGTCGACCCCGACCCTGAGGCCCCGGAGGGATACCGGCTGCGGACCTTCGTCCCCGGCCAGGACGAGCCCGCGCTGCTCGCGCTCAACGCGGCCGCCTTCGTCGACCACCCCGAGCAGGGTCGCCTCGACGAGGCCGGGCTGGCTCGCCGGACCAGCCAGCCGTGGTTCGACGCCGAGGGGCTCTTCCTCGTCGTCGACGCCCACGACGAGCCGGCCGCGTTCCACTGGACGAAGGTCGAGGACGCGAGCACCGGCGTCGGGGAGGTGTACGTCGTCGGGGTCTCCCCGGAGCACCAGGGCCGAGGGCTGGGCGCCTACGCAACGGCCGTCGGGCTGGCGCACCTCGCCCGGCTCGGCCTGGAGACCGTCGAGCTCTACGTCGAGGGCGACAACGACCCGGCCCTGGCCACCTACCGCCGTGCAGGCTTCGAGCGTCACGCCGTGCACTCGATGTACGCCCGGACGGCCTGAGGCGCGCTGCAAGAATGCCGTCATGACCGCCCAGTCCTCCATCGTCCGGGTCGGCCGCTGATGCCGGTCGTCCTGGCCGCCGGCACCCTGCCCTGGCGTCGTCGTCGCGGGGCCATCCAGGTCGCCCTGGTCCACCGGCCCCGCTACGACGACTGGTCCTGGGCCAAGGGCAAGCTCGACCCCGGCGAGATCTTCCCGGTGGCTGCCGCCCGCGAGACCGCGGAGGAGACCGGGCTGCAGGTCCGGCTGGGTCGCCCCCTCCCCTCGTCGACCTACCACCTGGGGGCCCGCAACGGCACCCCGGTGGTCAAGGACGTCCGCTACTGGGCCGCCGAGGTCGTCGGCGGCGACGGTGCGCTCGAGCACGAGATCGACGAGGTGGCATGGTTGCGCGCCGACGACGCTCGGCGCCGGCTGACCTACCAGCGCGACATCGACCAGCTCGACGGTCTCGTCGCGGCCGACGCCTCCGGGACGCTCACGACCTGGCCGCTCGCCCTCGTCCGGCACGCCAAGGCGCGGCCACGGTCGTCGTGGTCCGGCGAGGACTGGCTGCGGCCGCTCGACGCCCGAG